>NZ_JAGFIP010000004.1:0-266865 GCF_017582705.1 Paenibacillus sp. F411 | reverse complement strand
TTCGGTTTTTCGCGTTCGTTGGGCGCGGGGGCGGCTTGCGAGCGCAACGAGTTCGGTTTTTCGCACTCGTTTGGCGCGGGGGCGGCTTGCGAGCGCATCGAGTTCGGTTTTTCGCACTCGTTTGGCGCGAGGGCGACTTGCGAGCGCAACGAGATCGGTTTTCCGCACTCGTTTGGCGCGGGGCAGCGTGCGGGCGCAACGAGTTCGGTTTTTGGTGTTCGTTTGGCGCGGGGGCGACTTGCGAGCGCAACGAGTTCGATTTATGGTGTTCATTTGGCGCGAGGGCGACTTGCGGACGCATCGTGTTCGGTTTTTAATGTTCGTTTGGCGCGGGGGCGGCTGGCGGGCGCATCGAGTTCGGTTTTTCGCGTTCGTTGGGCGCGGGGGCGGCTTGCGAGCGCAACGAGTTCGGTTTTTCGCACTCGTTTGGCGCGGGGGCGGCTTGCGAGCGCATCGAGTTCGGTTTTTCGCACTCGTTTGGCGCGAGGGCGACTTGCGAGCGCATCGAGTTCGGTTTTTGATGTTCATTAAGCGCGGGGGCAGCATGCGAGCGCATCAAGTTCGGTTTTTGGTGTTCATTTGGCGCCAAGGCGGCTTGCGGGCGCAACGAGTTCGGTTTTCCGCACTCGTTTGGCGCGGGGGCGGCTTGCGAGCGCATCGAGTTCGGTTTTTCGCACTCGTTTGGCGCGGGGGCGACTTGCGAGCGCATCGAGTTCGGTTTTTCGCACTCGTTTGGCGCGGGGGCGACTTGCGAGCGCATCGAGTTCGGTTTTTCGCACTCGTTTGGCGCCAAGGCAGCTTGCGAGCGCATCGAGCTCGGTTTTTCGCACTCGTTTGGCGTGAGGGCGGCTTGCGGACGCAACGAGCTCGGCTTTTCGCACTCATTTGGCGCCAGGGCGACTTGCGGCTGCAAGAAGTTCGGTTTTTCGCATTCGTTCTGCGCCAAAACAGCATACGTCCGCATCGAGTCCAGTTCTTCACGTTCGTGCGGCGTGCATCCACGCCACTAAACAAAGGGAGTACAGCAGAATCGCTGTACTCCCTCATGTTTCATCCGCCTTACTGATTGTTAGCTTTCCACTCATCGAATTGCTTCTGGGCTTCAGCAATGACTCTGTCCATGCCAGCGTCTTTGAATTTCTGCTGTGCCTTTGGCAAGTATACCGCTGCGTCCACAGAGCCCGTGTACAGAGCCGAAATAAATTCTTTTGACACGTTGGAAATGGCAGCTACCTCGGTTTTTACAGGAGACGTATCAAAGTTAAAGCCGAAGGTGGGTGCGGTAGTAGCCGAGCTGTTAAACTCATCGAACGCTTCCCACTTGTCTGCCGGCTCACCTTCATGCAGATAAGTCAGGTACATGTTACCCAAGGCAAATCCAGGCATGGAGTAGTTGTCCTTCATCGCTGGCAGATCCTCGATATATGGCGCATCCAGCTTCGTGTAATGCGTGCCTTCAATGCCGTATTGGATCATGTTGCGAAGCTTTTCATCGGTATTCAGCAGGTTCAGGAACATCATGGCCCGCTCCGGATTTTTGGAGTACGAGGAGATCGCCATCATAGAGCCTGCTGCAGAGCCTGTGTAAATGATCGGATCCTGCATTGGACGCGTGACAATGTCGTAGCCAGCACTGCGGGACCAGCCGAGCTCCGCATAAGGCTGTGTAATTTCACGGTCTACGAGCCATTTGCCTGTCTTCATATTGTCAATGCCGTCCAGGGTAGCAATATCCTCCCGAACATATCCTGCCTTGTAGTATTTGCGCATCGTATCCAGAGCGCTCTTCAGCTCCGGGGACTCCAGGATGTTAACGAATTTGAAATCCTTGGTGTCGATGTACATCCCGATTGGAATTTCATCACCCAGCACGAAATCAAATGGCATGTATGGCTTGAAGCCCTTCGCCACCGCTAATGGCGTAACATCTGCCGGCTCGTTCTCTTTAATCGTCTTCAGCAGCGGCTCCAGATCTTCAAGTGTGGTCACGTTGGAAATGTCCAGATTGTATTTGTCCAAATATTTCTTGTTAAAACGCCATACAAATTGCTGTGCCAGTTCTTTGTTCGCAGGGATTCCGTAGTTCACGCCGTTGACCTTCGTTCCTTCCAGGAAGCGAGGATCCAGCACGTCAATGATACCTTGACCGTACTGCTCCAGCAGCTCATTCAGCGGCTTGAAGGCCCCCTTTGCTGCATTCGGCAAGTAATCAAATGCCCAGGAGCTGGTGAATGCAATATCGTAGTTTTCACCGGAGCTGGTGATTACCTGCATTCTTTGGCTGTAATCGCCCCAGTCAATCATGCTCAGCTCCAGCGTCGCATTGATCTTCTCCGTCAAATATTTATTGATCTCTTCCTGCACCAGCGGTAAGTCCTTTTGGTTCGGTCCGATCATGAACATTTTTAGCTTAACGGGCTCCAGCTTGGATGAATCTACCGTGCCATCGCTCTGTACAGCTGCGCCCTCGGATGAAGTGCCAGCCGCTCCGGTACCGCTGTCCTTGCTGCCGCATGCGGCCAGGAACACCGACAGCACCATGATGAGGGATAGCGATAATAGTGAAAGCTTTTTCTTAAACATGTGTTTGCCCCCTTAAGGTATTTAATGAGCTTGCTATCTATTGATACCGCTTACAACCCGTTCCCGAAAGAAGCAGGAGCACCTGCCTCTTCATCTAAGAACGTATTTTGTTCACGGGGTCAATCTTACCTTGTCTGTTATCCTTTCACGGAGCCTACGGTTAGGCCCTGGACAAAATACCGCTGGAAGAACGGATACGCCATAATAATCGGCAGTGTAGCCAGCACCACCATCGCCATACGAACCGTTTCCGTCGGGATTCCGGCTGCCGCATCGAATGAGCCGAGATTCTGGGCATTCTGCGTCAGAAAATCCATGTTTTTCTCAATCTGCATCAGCAGATATTGCAGCGGCGGTGTTTTTTGCGGATCGTTGTAGTACAGCAGCGCATTAAACCAGTCATTCCAGTAGCCTAGCGAGCTGAACAAGCCAATTGTTGCAATGCCCGGCAGCGAGACCGGAAGCACAATCCGCACAAAGGTCGTAAATTCGCCGGCTCCGTCAATACGGGCAGATTCGATAATTTCATCCGGCACCGTCGTCTGGAAAAATGTCCGCATCACAATGATTGAGAAGGCGCTGAGTGAGAGCGGAAGAATCAGAGACCAGATCGTATTTTGCAGGTGCAGGAACTGGGTCATGACGATGTAGCCGGGAACCATTCCACCTGAGAACAGCATGGTGAAGAACGCAACGAAGCTGAAAAATCCCCGGAATTCAAAGCTGCGGCGCGACAACGCATAAGCGTAGGTTGTGACCAGCGTCAGGTTAATCAGCGTGCCCAGCACCGTTATGAGCAGCGTCAGACTGAAGGAGGACAGCAATTCTCCCCCGGTTTGAAAAATATACGAGTACGCCGCGGTGCTGAACTGGCTGGGCCACAGGCTGAAGCCCTCCATGGCCAGTGTCTGCTCATCTGTCAAAGAGATCATAATAACAAACAAGAACGGGAAAATACAAGAGAAGGCGAACACCCCAATAATAATATTGAAGATCACATTCCAAAATGGCGAGATCGCATTATAGTCTCTTTTACTCCGGGCTTGCGGCGCCGGATCATGTCCGGCTGTTGGGTACTGCGGCATCTTGTTCACCTCCATGCTTAGAAAAGAGCGTGGTCTTTTTCAATTTTCCGGACAATGTAATTGGACAGCAGGATCAGGACCAGACCAACCATCGACTGATACAGCCCTGCAGCGGTGCTCATCCCGATGTCTCCCATATTGACCAGGCCTCTGTATACAAAGGTGTCAATAACGTTCGTAACCGGGTACAATGCACCGGAATCCTTCGGCAGCTGATAGAACAGACCAAAGTCCGAGCGGAAAATTCCGCCAATAGCCAGGATGGTCAGGATAATCATCAACGGCTTCAGCAGCGGCAGGGTAATGTAGCGCGCCTGCTTCCATTTGCTCGCCCCGTCAATGACAGCGGCCTCATAATAGGATTTATCAATTCCCGTGATCGCCGCCAGATAGATCACACTGTTATACCCGACGCCCTTCCAGATCCCGACGAAAACGAGGATGTACGGCCAATACTTTCCTTCGGAATACCAGCTGACCGGATCCCCTCCGAAAAAGGTAATGATCTGGTTCAGCGTCCCCTTATCCACACTTAAAAAGGTGAATGCGAAGTAGCTGATAATAATCCAGGAGAGAAAATGCGGCAGAAACATGCCGGTCTGATAGATCTTGGCCAGCCGCTTGTTCAGCAGCTCATTCAGCAGCATCGCGAACCCTACTGCAACCACCAGACCGAGAATGATAAAAGCCATATTGTACAGGATGGTATTACGCGTAATGATGTACGCATCATTCGTCGTAAACAGATACTCAAAGTTCTTGAAGCTGACCCATTCGCTGTTGAAAACGCTGGCAAAAAATCCGTCAGGACTAATTCTGAAATCCTTAAAAGCCAACACGGTGCCAAACATCGGCAGGTACGCAAAAATCAAAAACCAGATGGTTCCTGGCAAAATCATCAGCAGCATAAACCGGTTGCGGATTATCTTCTTGATGAATGCCGACATAGGCAGTCCCCCTTACTGAGCGCACGAATGTTAATCAGGCTGCCTCAAGACCTATTGGCAAGCAGGAGGCTGTCCCGATGGTCCATAGCCTTGCAGCACGTGCTTTTTGTACTCTTATTGTGTCAAGAAAGCGCTATCTCGCTCAAGTTGAAAAAACCAAGAATCAGCTGTACAAATTAAAGATTATTCAGAAAGCGCTTTCGTAAAATGCAAAGATGTACCTGCCGCCTCACCAAAGAGAGCCTTGCAGGGCACGAAAAAGCCGCGGTTCGCTGCCGCGGCTCCATGCACAATTTTACACCCGGGCGAAGCGCGTTCGCATTTCCGTCGGAGAAACGCCGGTGTATTTTTTGAACTGCCGATAGAAATAGGAGCTGTCGAGATAGCCTACACGAAGCGCGATGTCCGAGGTCTTCTGATCCGTGTACAGCAGCAGCTGTGTCGCTTTTTCAATCCGAAACTGATTAAGATAATCCGAGAAGGTGACGCCCACCTCCTGCTGAAACAGATGGCCCAAATAATTGGGATGCAGCCCCATCCTATGGCTCAAGGTCTTGAGTGAAAGCTCCTCTCCATAGTGATGCTGCACCTGGGCCGTCAGGAAGGAAACGTGAGGACTGTACCCCTCTTCCTGCTCCTGCTGCTTCAGAAGGGTGCTCTCCACAATGCACCGCACATGCTCCTGAAGCTGCTTCAAGGTGTGAATGTCCTGCAGCGGAATGAACACCTCACTGTAATCCGGGTTCTTCTCCAGTTCCTTGACAGCAAGCATCAGCTGGACTGCGGCATTCCAGTAGCTCTCCCGGGACACCAAGGACACACCTGCCTCCACCCGCAGCGCCTCCCGAATATGATCTTGAATGACCTCCAGGTCGCCCTCAATAATGACCTTCTTAAAAAGCTCCAGCCCTCCTTCCGGCGCAGGCGGCAGTTCCTGAAGCCCAGTGCACTGTGACGGTGCCTCTGCCGCAAGCAGTGCCTGCTCCAGCTGACGCTTACCCTCTTCATAGCTTGCAGCCACCTCGGACAATCCTTCCCGGCAGACCCTCCTGCCCAGCGTGCACCACAGTCTCAGCCCGTGCTGCTGCTGCAGCACGTGAAGCTCCGGCAGCAGCGACTGGCACCTGCTCTCCTCGTGTCGACATTGCTGCCAGATATGAATCACGACGAGGTCTTCATGGTCGGAAAAAGCAATCGCCTGCCTGCCTTCGTCCGCCCGCTCCAGCAGCATGGCCTGAAGTTCATCCGCAAGCCGGGAGATCGGACAGGCCTCCCCCTCTTCGACCCACGTCCGGATGACCTGGACCTGATAGCAGCTGCCTTCGAGCGGCAGGGCGAGCAGCTCGGCTCGCTGACGCAGCTCGGCCAGATCTATACTGCCGTGCACCCAGCGCTGCAGCACATGGCTTTGCAGCACCTTCCAGTCTTCCTCCAGCTGGAAACGGCGCTCACCCTCGCGCTCCCACTCCTGCACGATATGGCTTACCGTAGATTCCAGCTCCTCCAGATTGATCGGCTTCAGGATATAATTATGAATGCCAAGCGTAATACCGGTCTTTACGTACTCAAACTCCTCGTAGCCGCTTAACACAATACATTTGGTGCCGGGGTGCCGCTCCTTGACACGCCGGATCAGTTCCAGGCCGTTCATCCTTGGCATCATAATGTCTGTGATCAGCAGATCCACCGGCTGCTCCAGCAGCTCCGTCAGAGCTTCTTCGCCATTTCGCGCTGTTCCCGCGACCTCCAGCCCGTATTTCCCCCAATCCAGAATTGCCTTCAGGCCTTGAACAATGAGCGGCTCATCATCTGCAAAATATACCTTTCTCATGCTGTCTCCCCTCTTGCCATCATCGGTATTTTTAATATGACCCTGGTGCCCTGACCTTCTGTGCTGTGAATGCTGACCCCGCATGCCGAGCCATAGTTGATCTGAATCCGGTCATGAACATTTTTCAGCCCGATAGAGGCATAGTCCTTGTCCATAGGAGCAACAGGACCTTCCAGCGAATGAGTAATCTCCTCCAGACGCTCCATAGGGATGCCGGTGCCGTTATCCTCTACCGTAAGAAGAATATAGCTCCCGTCTTGCTCCACGCTGATTCCGATCCAGTTCTCGTCTTCCGCCGGGCGGAAGCCATGGACGAAGTAATTCTCCACGATCGGCTGGAGCAGCAGTTTGATGATGGAGCAGCCAAGCAGCTGCGGGTCGGCCTCCAGTGTGTGGCGCAGCTGACCTTCATAACGCTTTTCGAACAAATTCAGATACACCTTACAGAGCTCCAGCTCTTCGGATATGGTAACCACAGTGCTTTTCTTAGCCATGCTCTTGAACATGACAGAAAGACTGTAAATCATATCCCCCACCTCCCGCGCTCCCTGAACGTAAGCCTTCATGCGAATCGACTCCAGCGTATTGTATAAAAAATGCGGGTTAATCTGTGCTTGCAGCGCCACCAGCTCCGCCTGCTTCTGCTTGAGCTCTGTGGTATAGATCTTGTCAATATATTGCTCCAGCCGATCGCCCATGTCATTGAACCGGGTTGAAATCTGCTGCAGCTCATCCTCCCCCGGCATCTGAATACGGGTGGATAAATCCCCCTCCCCGATCCGGTTCATGGACCGGATGATCCGCTGGACCTTTTTCGAATATTTAGAAATGATCGTGAACGTAATGGCAAAGCTCGCCATGATAAAAGCCAGTGTGATGATCAGCAAGCCGTCTCTTAGATTCTTCGTGCCCGACTCAATGGAGGATTTCGAAACGAGCCCCACCACGGACAGCCCCGAGCTGCCAAGCTGCAGCACTCTCGCCTTCGACGGCTCATCCAGCATCACCCATTCATCCCCGGGGCTTCGGCTCAGCCCGTACGGATACACCTGACCACCATACACGCCTTTCGAATCATACAAAACGCCACCCTGCGAGGTCATTACCAGCAGCCTGCCTTTTACCGAGGCCTGGCTATCGAGCCATGCCTCAATATGCCGGTGGTCAAACTTCACGCTGATGCCCCCTGCCTGCTTCAATGTCCATGGATCCCGAAGCTCCCGTGAGTACACATAGACATCCTCTTCCCGGTTAAAGCTCCAGCCCTGCGGATTACGCTGCTGATGACTGGTCCGAGATTCACCGGAAGCGTTTTCATTCATGAGCTCCTGATTTTTGCGGCTGAAGTTCATGACGAAGTGGTTCACGCTGCTGGATATGGACACCTCGCGGATACCATGATCCTGCTCCAGGTAATTTTTGAGCAAAGTTGTAAAGGAACGGAGCCGCTGCTCGCCGTTCTTGTAATAGAGATCGAGCCGGTAATTTAAATAATTCTCGTATTCGTTGTTCAGGAAATAGATCAATTCATCACTTAGCGTCGCATCTCCGTAAATCTGCTGAAACATACCAAGGACGCCTTCGTACTGACGGGTCAGATACACGCTGAGCACTTGTGCCGATTTCAGGTTGGCCTCCGTATGCTCCTGTAAAATACGCTGGGTCTGATACTGATACACCAGCACTGCCGCCACCCCGAACAGCACGATCATTACAGTAGAGTACAGCACGACGATTTTGTTAAACATCTTCCTCTTTAAATGATTGGAATAAAAACGGCGAAGCTTCCAGATGATGACCACACCCTGTCTTTAGCTCATGCTTTTGGCACTCAGTGTACCACCATTGCGGCCGAAGTAGCAACGCTGCAATGGGCCCAATTGAATGAGGATGACTCTTCCCGTCTTCTCCATGTCGAATTCCCTCATCCCAGCACGATTCATGCCGGCAAGCAAGGGAGAGCGTAATTTTTTTCATTTTTTTTGAGAAGGACTTCCATTTGGCAGTATATAACCGCTTACATCCTTAGAAGTACTAGGGAGTCTGCGGTTTTCATCCATTTGTATTGTAAGCGCTTTATATAGCTTGTTTTCTTGTGTTATGATTTGTCACACGGTTGACCCTTTTCTTTGTCTTATGTTACGGTTTTAGTAGTTGCACGGAGCGTTTTCATCACTTTTACATGATTTTTCACATCGAATACGTCACCTAATCTAACAGAGACAAATGAGTACGAGAGAACAAACAGATACGAAATTTGAACAGGAGGGTTATCGGATGATTAAAGCGATGATTTTTGACTTTGACGGAACGATTATTGATACGGAGACAGCGTGGTACAGCGCATTTCGCGATGCCTACCAGAAGCATGGTGTGGAGCTGACATTGGAAATGTATTCCCAATGCATCGGCACCAGCCTAAAGACCTTTAATCCTTACGAATATTTAATGACGGAGCTGAACCTGCCGCTCGATAAAGAGGCTTTCCGCGAAGCCATTCAGCTGAAGCATGCCGCCCTGATGAATCAGGAGCAGGTACGTCCCGGCATTCTTCATTATTTAGAGCAGGCCAAGGAGCAGGGACTGAAAATCGGACTCGCGACAAGCTCGACCCGCTCTTGGGTAGAGCAGCATCTGGAGCAGCTGGGCCTGCTTGACTATTTCGAGGTGATCCGCACGGCGGATGATGTCGCAAATGTAAAGCCGGATCCTGAGCTGTATACGCAAGCTCTTGAAGGCTTGGGTGTGACTGCTGATGAAGCTGTGGCTATTGAGGATTCACCTAATGGAGCCCGGGCGGCGGCAGCGGCCGGCATACATTGTGTCGTCATCCCGAACACGATTACTGGAACACTGGAGTTTGATATGCCGCACCAGCGCCTCTCTTGCCTGACTGAGCTGGAATTCAACGATTTGCTAACCAAGCCGCTCGCTAACACCGTATAAATGAAACTGACATCCAACAGATCTGATCATTCAAGGGGGAATTCATAGATGAAAGCCGTACACTTTGGTGCGGGCAATATCGGCCGCGGGTTTATCGGCCATATGTTGTCCGCCTCGGATTATGAGGTTTGTTTTGTCGCCAGAAATCAGAAACAGATTGCCCTGCTGCAGAAGCGGCAGGAGTACCCGATCACGCTGGCCAACGACGAGCAGGATACTACACTGGTCAGCAATGTTACCGCGATTAGCCTTCATGAAGAAGAGCATGTCGCTGCCGAGATCGCTTCGGCCGCAATCATTACAACCGCTGTGGGCGTCAATGCCCTGAAGGATATCGCCCGTTCCATAGCGCAAGGCATCTCGCTGCGGCTGCAGCAGAAAGTGTCTCAGCCTCTGCACATTATCGCCTGTGAGAATGCGATCGCCGGAAGTACCCGGCTGAAGAAGCATGTGTATCCGCTATTAAGTGAAGCAGAACGCCAGCAAGCCGATACATGCATCTCTTTTCCTAACGCTGCTGTTGACCGGATTGTCCCGCTGCAGAAGCATCAGGACCCGCTGCAGGTTACGGTTGAGCCCTTCTTTGAATGGGTAATTCACCGTCCGGCCCTGCTGGAGGGCTTCCGGGAGATCAAGGGCGTGCATTATGTGGACTCGCTGGAGCCCTACATCGAGCGAAAAATGTTTACCGTGAACACCGGGCATTGCTGCGCCGCGTATCTGGGCTCTCTTCAGGGCTTCACCACGATCCGCCAGGCCATGAAAGATTCCCAGCTTGTGTCACAGGTCCGCCAGGTGATGAACGAAACCGGACAGCTGATTACGACCAAGCACGGCTTCAACGCGAAGCAGCATCAGCAATATATAGATGCCATTCTGGCGCGTTTCGCCAATCCGCATCTCAGTGATAAGGTGACTCGCGTCGGACGTTCACCGCTGCGCAAGCTCTCACCGAACGATCGTCTCGTTCGACCTCTTCTGCAGGCCTATGATGCCGGTATTGAAACGCCGGGACTTCAAGCTGCGATTGCAGCAGCCCTGATGTTCCATGACCCTGCCGATAAGGAAGCGGTAGCGCTGCAGCAGCGGATTGCAGAGCATGGCGTCTCGAAGGTGATCCATGAGCATATGGGCATCCATCCGGATCACCCTGTGCACAAGCAGCTGCTTGCTGCCTACGAGGAGCTAAAATCGCACACGGCGGACGAGATCATCGCAACGTAAGCCCAGGCGGCTCAGCGCTTCAGAAATCGGTAGCCGATCCCCCTTACCGTTTCAATGTATCGGACTTCGCTCTCTTCAATTCTGCGGCGAAGATGATGAATATGCACCATCACGGTTCGGTGATCGCTGCCGCTTTCAAGCCCCCAGATGGAATCGAACAGCTGCTCGACACTGAACACCCTTCCGGGATGAGCCGCCAGCTGCAGCAGAAGCTGCAGCTCTTTACTCGGCAGATTCAATACCTCCCCCTGCAGCCGTACCTCCCAGCGTTCGAAGAAAATCTGCAGGCGTCCATCACTCCATACTTTTTCAGTTGGCTCTGTATTCCCTTGCGGAATGCCGGGCCTTCTTAATCTTGCCCTCACTCTCGCTACCATAACATCCGGATCAAACGGTTTAGTAATATAGTCCTCACTCAGCTCCAGCCCTTCAACAATATCCTCGGTCTCGTTACGGCTGCTTAGAAATATTACTGGAATGTCTCGGCTGCTCTTCCACTCCCTGACCCATTCCGTCCCATTGCCATCTGGCAGCATAATATCGCAAATGATGAGATGAAAGCTTGAAGATTGCAGCCAAATGGATGCTTCGGTAAGTGTGGATGCGATCCTGGTGCTGAATTGCTGATTGCATAAGTAAATAGACACCAGGTCGGATATGTCCGCATCATCCTCCACAATGAGGATCTGCTTCTGTTCCGCATAGCTCATTATTTACTGTGCACCTCCCCTTGTTGTGCAAGCTTTAATGGCAGCTCCAAGCAAAAAGCACTGCCTTTTCCCGGATCGCTCCTGACCTTGATTTCTCCATGATGGTAATGAACAATCTCTTTGCAGATCGCCAGCCCCAATCCGGAGCCTTGAGCTTTGGATGAAGGCTGTCTCGCCTGGGCAAACCGTTCAAAAATATGCTGATGAAGCTCGGGCTCAATTCCGATCCCGGTATCCTCTACAGTCACCAGCGCCGCAGGCCTGTTTCCTTCGATGCCATCCAGCACAAGACGCAGTGTAATACAGCCCCCCGGCTCGGTAAACCTGAGTGCATTGGAAATCAGATTAGACAGCACCTGCTCCAGGCGGAGCGGATCACCCGAAAGAACCCAAGGCAGCGCAGGCTCTGCCGGAACGAGGATAACGCATTGAATGCCTTTGTCTTCGATCTCCCACTCATACTTCTGAAACAGCTCCTTGAAAAAAACAACGGGGGCAAGCTCCTCCATCTGGAACGTGATCTGATTTGTCTCCAGCTTGCTCAGCTCGATGAGATCATGGATCATCCGCTCCATTAGAATAGAGCGCTCATAAATCCGGTTGGCATATTTAGGCGCATCAGCCGTTATGATTCCATCCCGCAGCGCCTTGGCAAAGCCCTTGATCGACGTAATCGGAGTGCCAAGCTCATGCGAGATGTTGGACAGAAGCCGGACGCGGAATTTCTCCAAATCTGCCATCTTGTGATTGGCCTCTTGAAGACTGGCATTACTCTGCTGCAGAGAATACGTCCTCTCTGCCACCGTCCGCTCCAGGGAACGGTTACTTTGCCAAAGCTGTTCGGCCAGCTGCTCCTTCTCCGCAATCGCCCGGGAGAAGCGCGCGGATAAATTCAACGCCTGCGTGATCAGAAAGCCTAGCAGACCTATGGACAGCAGATCATCGGTTGCCAGCAGGCCGGTGTAAAACAGCATGTCATTGAGTGCAAATAGCGTAAAGAACAGAAATCCGAGCGCCGTCGTGAGTGAGCCTCTTCTGCGCCTCACGGCAGAGAGGATATAAACAAACAGCGTGTACATCAGAACCGGAAACAGCAGACCCCAAATAAACAGCGACAAATAGTGGGTGTAGATCCGGGCAGGGGTCAGCAGAAAGAACAGGATAAAGCCGGCAAGCACAACCCCCGCTGTACGAGGCGCCCAGGACACTGACTCCTGCGGATACTCCCGGTTCACGAAGAAAATAAGCGTGAGCGCAACCATTGAAATCGAGATGTACTCCGCCTTGACCGCCCACTCCCAAGACAGTCCCGGCAGAAAGTAGAGTGCTGTGGATTCGCCCAATACGATGGTCCGGATACCCACGGATAGACAGAGACCTCCAAACAGGAGCACAGAAACCTCTTTTCTCCGGTTGAAATACACAAAGAAATAATACATTGACATCATGAAAAAAATCCCGATCACAAAAATTTGGGCCGCCACCCGGGACGTCCGCAGCCTGGAGATCGACTCCGAGGTACCGAGCTCCATTCCCTGCCAGATTCCGCTGTTGCGCTGATGAAAGTTCGCAACCTGAATTACAATATCATTCCAGCCCGTTACAGGTTCGAAATAAATCGTATCGGGATAGCTTTTGGGATGGGTGTCCTCCCGCTCGGTTCCCACCGTTCCGTTGCCGCCCCTCAGCGAGCCATTAATCCAGATCTCATATGCCGAAGCAATGCTCTTCGGGTAAATGCCGAGCGTCTGGCGGGGGGCGGTCCAGGCCTTAGGCAGCAGCACTCGCAGTCGGTATGTAGCATAGCCTTCGTGAGGCAGAGGTTGTCCATTCATGATGTATTCCGTCCACGGCATTGGCACCTGAACCCATAGCGGATCCGGATTGGAAGGCTCATTCGAAGCAAAGTCCGCCGGCTCCAGCAGCTGATCCCAATAAAATTCCCATTCCCCATCCAGCAAAAGAGTCCCTTGACTGCCGGGGTTCCATGCCGACAAGTCGGCATAGCCCTGCTTCGGTGCCACGATGATCGTTGAAGTGTCCGGGCTTTCGATGTCTTTGAACTTTGGATTTAATTGTGCGGCAAGAATGATAATAGCGCCCAACATTACAGCAGCGAGGCCGTACATGAAAAGCCGCCGTCTGTCCTTTCGCTCGAACTGGACAAGCCTCATAGCAGGTAACCTCCGGTTACAGAAACTAAATTAGTTATATTATATCAGGGGACTCTCTTCGATGCTGACAGAAAGCATCATTTTTTGCCATTACTTAAACAAAACTTAAACATCCATAGGTATTATGGATTACAGGAAAGCTTCAACCGGGGATGAAGAATGAAAAGCTAGGAAAATAGTAGGGGGGTCCTTCATGAATGGTTATTTCACGGTCTGCTGTACCGAAAGATCCCAGCACCATTATATCGACTTTCTGCTAAGCCGCTATGAGGATTTGAATTTAAAATATAGCTTCTCCGCAGCCCTGGGCTACCTCGCCAGTCCCCTTCTGATGGCAGGTACAGCCGTGCTGTGCTATGACGAGGAGGATCAGATATGCGGAGCATTCAGTTATATTCACGGAACCGGGGAGCACGATTATCAGGACCGTCATATGATCCAGATTCAAGCCGCCTATTTGGATAAAGCCTATCGTGTCAGCCGCTGGTTTGTGGAGGGCCTCCGGTTTCTGGCGGAGCATCTGCATGATCAGGAGGAAGAGGTAACAGACATTCAATTCTGGGCGCCCGGAGATGCCAGGAGCCAGAGACTGTTCTCCAAGTTTGCGGTCCCATTGAAGGTCGAAGGAGCACCAAGCGGTGATATGGAAGGGTACCGGGTTACGGTCGAAGAACTTTTTGACTATCTTTTGGGTACGGCGATCCTCCGGGACAGGAAGCAAGGCTTTACCGTCTAGTGAATTTTCGGCTTTAAGAGAGAAAAGGAGGCGCGAGGCAAGGATGAGAGCTGTAGTAAGACATTGCTCTACGGACCGGGATTATGCGGGTTTAACGCGGTTTTATATCAACCATACCCGGGATTTTGACAGAAGCTATTCTCTCCAGGACGGGCTATTCCACATCTTAACGACGCTGAATGATTTTCAGTTTATAACCTATCACAATGCTCAGGAGCATCTGATCGGCTTTGTACAGTACCGTACGGAGGAAGAGAAAGGGACCGTGTTTGTGGATGCGGCCATTTTGGAAGAGAAGTATCGCAGTACCAGCGTGTTCTATTACGGACTTCAGGATTTGATCAAGTACATCCTAGAGAATAACAAGGAAGTTAAGTCTATGTATTTCTTCGCAGCTGCGGACAATCCATATGTAAACCGACTATACCGCAAATTTGCCAGGCTGGTTGATGTGACACACCGCCGTGGACGCCCAGAAAATGTATATGCTGCAGATCTACAGGGGCTGCTGCATGATTTAAGGGTTTACTGAGGTGACACCATATCCATACAGGAAGGGAGGTGAGCAGAATGGTTCCACCAATTTATGGTATGAAAGATGTAACAAAAGGCAGCGGCTTTGGCCGCATTGTCGATGCAATGAAGCTGAATGAGCAGCTGAGAAACGCCGCGGCATCCACGAAGTAATTTCCTCCCCCGGAGATTATCGAGGTGTCCCGGAGCATGAGAGCATGTAAAAAAGGGCTGTCCTGCTGGATCTGTGATCCGGCGGGACAGCCCTTTTGAGCTGTGCTGCAGGTGAGCTAGCCGTCTGCCTTATAAGCCCAGCAGAACCTTATCCCCGCTGAAGCCGGCGTGCCCGAAACTGCTTGTACTGGAAATAGACGGTGCAGCCGATGCAATATCCCAGCAGCGCAGCCAGCGCTGCCGCTCCTGTCATGCCGGCCAGCACGTTCCCTGCCCAAGTCCAGCCTAGCAGAAGGCTTAGTAAGGATAGACCCAGCAGGCTGACCGCAATCGT
The DNA here is from genome assembly GCF_017582705.1 of Paenibacillus sp. F411. Lineage (NCBI taxonomy): Bacteria > Bacillati > Bacillota > Bacilli > Caryophanales > Paenibacillaceae > Paenibacillus > Paenibacillus sp. F411. The sequence continues at coordinate 251,608 of NZ_JAGFIP010000004.1, read as the reverse complement.
ATTGTTAAAGCGCTGGAGCTCGGCAGCCTCTGTTCCGGAGCGGCGAACCCGCCCGGACAGAAACGTGCGGGTCAGCCGGACAAACAGATTACCCCGGACACCAAAGATCAGACCTGCCGCCTGAATCGCCAGCAAAGCGGCAATCACCGTCGCAGACTGCGTAACGAGAAAGATGGAAACCATAAGCACAATTCCTGCCTGATTGCTTCTTACATATGGAACGGGAATCTCTTTCATCTATAAACCAACTTTCCGGATAGGAATTAAATTAATTAAGTTGATTATAGTCAACCCCGTCACGAATGACAATGGGAAAAATTACATTCCCGCCTCATACACCGCTTTTCCCCGGACCCAGGTGGAGACCACATTCAGCCCGGCATCCAGCACCACGAAATCGGCATCCTTTCCGGGCGCTAGCGAGCCCTTGAAGCCATCGACGCCGATCTGCCTTGCCGGCACCGAAGTAAAGGAAGAGATGATGTCCTCTAGTGCAAGACCGGTAAACGCCAGCACATTTCGCACGGCCTGGATCATGGTGAGCGAGCTTCCGGCCAACGTATCCGTCCCTTTTAAATAGACTAGTCCATCTTTCATCACCTTATGCCCGTAATCCCCGTCCGGGAGGCCGCAGCTGGTTACTGCGTCTGTGATGGCACAGATGCCGTCAGAGGACTTGAGATCATACATCATCTTCACGACTGCCGGATGAACATGATACCCGTCCGCAATGAGCTCGACGGTAAGCTGCGGCAGCAGCAGTCCTGCTCCGGCGAGTCCCGGTTCGCGGTGATGCAGCGGGCTCATCCCGTTAAAGTGATGCGTCGTGTGATTGACACCCAGCGCGACGGCTGCCTCCATCTGCTTGAAGGTAGCGTCGGAATGGCCGGCGGAGACCGTAACTCCTGCAGCCAGGAACTGCTCCACGGCGTCCATGCCTCCCTCCAGCTCTGGCGCCAGCGTGACAAGCTTGATCCGATTCTCGGCTGCCTGAAGCAGCTCTTCAATCTGCTCCGGTGAAGGATTGCGCACATCGTCAGCCAGTTGGGCTCCCTTACGCTTCAGGCTGATGAAGGGCCCTTCCAGATGAATTCCAAGAATGTCAGCACCGCCCGTGCCCTTTTGGATAACACCTGCGGCGCAGGACAGAGCCGACACGATGTGCTCCTGGCTGGAGGTATTCGTCGTGGCCAGAAAGCCTGTCGTACCGTGAGCCGCATGAAAGACGCTCATTCTCTCCAGACTCACCTCCCGCGCATCCATCACATTGCAGCCGTCGCCGCCGTGAACATGCACATCAATAAAGCCGGGCACAAGCGTTAAGCCTTCTCCGTCCCGGACTTGCAGCGGCTCCGATGGACATTCTATCCGGGCTCCGATGGCCTCAATGACCCCATTGCTGTCAATAAGCAGCTGTCCCCCGGACAGCCTTTGGCCAGGCCGTATGATATCTGCATTTTTCCATAGCGTCTTCATGCCTGGTTTCCCTCCCCCCGCACGCTTGCCAGGCTCAGTGCCGCTCCGTACAGCCCGGCCGAATCGTCCAGCTGTCCTTGAACCACGTCCGGCTGATGGGCTTTAGGATAAAGACTATGCAGCGTGCGGCGTATCGGAGCCAGCAGCATCTCACCGGCGTTGGCGGCACCACCGCCGACCACGATGAGCTCCGGGTCCAGCAGATAGGTCATCGTGGCCAGCTTTCTTCCCAGCACCGACCCGATGTTCTCAAACACCTCCAGAGCGAGAGCATCCCCCTGCTCAGCGGCAATACATACGTCCTTGGCCGAGATGGCAGCTGCCTGATCCTGCAGTATGCTTCTCTGCCCACGTTTCATGGCCGCTTCAGCAAGACGCGCAATCCCGGTTGCCGATGCCATCGTCTCCAGGCAGCCGGTTTTCCCGCATTTGCACGGCAGATCGTTTCCTTCCACCGGGTCATGTCCGATCTCTCCGGCATAGCCGTGTGCGCCCCGAATCAGTCCTCCGTTCATCACTACTCCTGCGGCCAGGCCCGTACCGAGCGTTACGCAGATGAAGTTCTGACAGCCGCGCGCTGCACCCGCGGCGTATTCTCCCCAGGCGTACATCCGCACATCATTGTCGATGGCCACCGGCACTCTCCAGTGCTCTTCCAGGAGCGATCCCAGCTTGACATCATACCATCCCAGATTTGGCGCCCGCAGCACGGTTCCTGTCTCCGCGTGCAGATGCCCCGGAACACCTGCACCGATGCCGGCAAGTGTATACGGCTTCTGCTGCTCCAGCAGGCTCCAAATCTCCTGATTCAGCCGCTTCACATAATCCGATATACCCTGCTGATGCTCTGTTCTCATCGCTGATTTGGATATTAACTCATCGCTCTCATTAAACAAGCCGATGACGGTATTGGTACCGCCAATGTCCAGTCCAAGGCTTAACTGTTTCATTGCGCATTCCCTCTCCCTTTAGCTCCAAAGCCAGATTAAACAGAAAGCGGGCCTCTCATGAAGAAACCCGCTTTCTGATCATGCTCTATGGTTGTCTAGCGCACGTTCTCGATAGGCACCACAGGATTGGTATCTCCGTCATAGTCCACACCGTCACTTTCAAAGCCGAACAGCTGGAAGAACTCCTTGCGGTAGCCCGCAAGATCGGTAATGTCCTCCACATTCTCGCTGGTCACAGCTTCCCACAGCTGTGCAACCTCCTGCTGGACGTCGTCACGAAGCTCCCAGTCGTCAATCCGGATGCGGCCCTTCTCATCGACCGGCACCTCTTTGCCGCTGTACAGCCGGTCTGCAAACAAGCGGTAGCTCTGCTCAATGCAGTTCTCGTGAATCCCTTTCTCTTTCATCACCTTATACAGTGCTGATACGTATAGCGGTACAATCGGAATCGCAGAGCTGGACTGCGTTACCAGCGCCTTGCTGACCGATACAAAGGCACGGCCGCCGCCGCTGGACAGCTCCTCGTTCAGCCGATGCGCCGTTTCCTCCAGATGATCCTTTGCCTGCCCGATTGAGCCGTCACGATACACCGCCATGGTAATCTCTGATCCGATGTAGGAGTAGGCGATGGTTGTGGCATGGTCGGCCAGCACGCCGCCGTCACGCAACGCCTTGATCCACAGCTCCCAGTCACTGCCGCCCATCACCGTTACGGTATCCTGAATTTCCTGATCGCTAGCTGGCTCCAGCGTAATTTCACTCACTTCTCCGGTATGGAAATTCACTGTTTTGTTCGTGAACGGCTTGCCGATCGGCTTCAGCACGGAATTCGCCGTTTCTCCCGTCACGGGATCCGTACGGCGCGCCGAAGCGACACTGTACACCACGAGATCGACCTGGCCCAATTTCTCCGCAATAGCCTGAACCGTCTTCTGCTTCGTCTCATCCGTGAAGGCATCCCCCGTTACACTGAGCGATTTCAGCCCGGCTTCCTTCGCCATAGCTTCAAACGCAGCCGAATTGTACCAGCCTGCCGAAGCGGTGCGCTTCTCGGTTCCCTGGCTTGGACGGTATACTCCGATTGTGCTCGCGCCGGCACCAAAAGCCGCTGTAATCCGCGCAGCCAGCCCGTAGCCGGTAGAGGCGCCGATCACCAGCACATTGACCGGTCCTTCCCATTTCGGCTGGGCCTGAATGTATTTCACCTGCTCCTCGACCTGACGCGCACATCCCGCAGGATGTGCCGTGGTGCAAATAAAACCGCGCGTTCTCGGTTTAATGATCATCCTTCATTTCCCCTCTTTACCTCGTAATGGTCGTTCGTGATCCAGCATGAATTAGGACCTGATCTTAAGCGAGTCTATTTCATTCTATCAATTTTTCAGGCCCGGCTAAACCTTTTGCACAAAAATAATCCAATCAGCCATTCTCCCCTATGGAACGGATATCTCTACCACTTGCTCGTAAAAAGCATCCACCCTGTCCGGACGCCGCACCTGCTCCTGCACAATAGCCTTCCACACCTCAATCTCCGTCAGCTCGGCATGTGAATGCAGGCCGTACCAGGACATGAGCTGGCTTCGCTGTACGCTATAGACGGCATCCGGGAAATGAAAATCCATCGCCTCCATGTTATCGACCAGTCCGAGATTGGCGGTAGCATTGTACATGATCATTCTTCGAAAGAAACCTTGCTCTACCTCGTCAGAGGGACGCTTGAAGTGAAGCTGGGCGGTCAATTTCTCCGGATACAGCTGATAGGTATACTCCAGATCCCGGTAAGGCAGCTCCTGATTCAGGCTGGTAAGGGTAGAAACGCTCCCCATATACTTCCCCCGCTGCTGCAAGGCAGCATGAATGTCGTGCGTAAGCGGATCCTGCTGAGCCTGCTCATACCGTGCAGCATCAAGCGCCCTGGATGGCTTTACTTCTCCTTCCATGTAAAAAAAACCTGCTAAGGCGATAACAAACAGGGCTGCAATCCAGCAATCCTTCCTCCTCATGGTCTGCTCACCTCATACAAGGAAACCCGCCGCCGGGCTCTGCCCACCAGGAGCGGAATGCAGATGGCGGCCAGCGGCGCCAGCAGCTCCATTGCCAGTGCGTACAGCTCATAAGGACCGCTGAAGGAAAGCCCTCGCCCAAACCACAGGTCACTGCCAAACCGCAGCAGCAGGGCGAAGCCTGTTACGACCGCCAGCCACGCTCCCCACAGCAGCCAGGTCCACCGGCTGATGGCAGACAGCAGCTTAATTGGTATGTTTACAATGATTGCGCTCCTTCTCGGCTCCACAATGGCGTACACGACATACCCCGCCCCAAGTATTCCCGCCAGCAGAAGCAGGACGTTGTGAAGCACGCTTCCGGTGTAGCTTAACCGGGCCGGCAAGGTCACAATGCATGCCAGCAGCAGCAATAGAAGTCCATGCTGCAGCAGATCACGAGCCAAGGAGCTGAGATTTGTAGGCTGACGTCCATCCTCCTCCAGGAAAGGCTCAATAGAGTCCAAATCCCGTGTCGCAGCCGCGATCGCCTCAGCATCACTCATGCCCTGCTCAACGTAATCACGTACCTTGTCCTCCAGATTGGTCAGAATTTCATATTTCAGCTCCTCCACCGCTGGCGTGCTGCGCCGACCTGCAAACAGCTGCTCTACAAAGCGCTCCAGCTCCTTGGACTTATTCATAAACCGCTTCCCCTTCTCTCCTCGGCTTTTCGATTAACAAATCAATAACGTCCCTGGCAGCCACCCACTCTTCCCGGCTCTGACTCAGCCTCTTCTCCCCATCTCCGGTCAGGCGATAATACTTGCGTCGTCCTCCCTGAGATTCCTCTCCCCAATAGGAGATAATCAAGGACTGCTTCTCCAGTCTTTTCAGGCTGGAATATAACGTCGGTTCCTTTAATTCAAACTGGTGATGACTGCGTACCAGCATTTCCTTAATAATCTGATAGCCGTAGTTATCTTTTTCCGAAAGCAGGTTCAGGATCAACATATCAATGCTGCCCCGGATCAGATCACTGTTATGTATGGGGACGCTCAATCACACCTACCTCCTCTTCTCGCAGTGTAATGTAACACACAGAACTATGTCTGTCAAAGTAATATGACTGTCATCTATATTGAGGGAAACCTAGAACCTAGACCCAGACCCAGATCCAAATCCATCAAGGCTAAAGACCCAAGCTCCCTGCCTCTCAGGCACCAAAGTTGATCCCGAAACCTTGCAAACAGTTGAATCGTCCCAAATCCTGGATTATGATAATAGCGAATTCATGTCTTGTTTACTGCTTGAATGGCTGCGATCTGTAGCGCGATCAGCAAGAGGCTGCCTCAAAGCCAACCTATATTAAGGAGTGGAGGACAAGAATGATGAAGAAGTCATTGCATTACGCAGCAGGGTCACTGCTGCTTATTTTACTGCTTGGAGGGTGCCAGGACATGGAGAGACCAGCTTCCGCTCCACAGAGCGGCAATGAAATGTCTGCTGAAGAAATCAGCAGCGAAACCAGACAGCAAGCCGAAAGCTCCGCCATTCGCTATCTCAAGGATCAATACAACCTAGATGTTGAAATTACCGATGCCAAGCTCATGCCCTCCACCGTCGCTGATAAAGTGAATCTGGAAGGACATGTCACCGGGAAGCCGGAGCAAAGCTTTAAAATTTCCGTGAACTATAACACGCAGGAAACCTCCAATTTCGTGCTGAGCCCGGAGCTGAAAAAGGCCGTAGAAGGCAAATAGCTCCTGCGTGAAAAGCAGGCAACAAGATGAAGTCGCCCCGTGCAGGCACATTATATAAGTAAGGAGGGAGACGTCATGAGCTCACATGTCGATGACGAAACGTACCGCAAAATGTCCGAGGCCGCCTACCTTGACTTGAAGAAAGGCGAGACGCTGGAGGATCTCCCCGGCTGGGAGGTCGCCGAGGATTTCAAAAGCTATTCCCGCTCCGGCTTTGATGCCGTTACGTTCATTCATAAGGGCTCGGGCGAGGCCGTCATCGCTTATCGCGGAACTGAGGGCAGCGCGTCCGCACAGCATCTCGTACCGGATTTGATACAGGACGGCGTCATCGGAGCCGGAGAAATCGGCAGCCGCATAGAGGCCGCCAATCCTCTGAACGGACCGATTAACAGCTTCAAGGAATTTACGGGGCTCGATCATATCGATCATCTTAAGGATAACGTCGTCAAGTTTGTCGACAAGAATGTCAATGTGCTGCCGGAGAGCAACCAGTTCTATCAGGCCGAGGATTACGCCAAGGAGATGAAGAACAAATACGGTGATTACCACTTTACTTTGACCGGTCATTCCCTTGGCGGCGGGAACGCGCAATACGCTGCGGCATATACCGGCATGAATGCGGTCACGTTCAGTGCCCCGTCGGTCGTTCCGAACCTGACCGGTGATATGCGGAGTAAAGCGGAGAACGGTCATTTTGACGGTCAGATTATTAACTACGTGCATCCTGGTGACGTCGTAGGAAGCGGAGCCTTGGGCGGCTATGACCGGCATGTCGGCTCCACTTATTACATTGACTCCAGCTATGAGGCCGCGAACGACGGCGTAAGTCTGATTGACAAGGCCAAGAATTCCTTCAGCGGACCGAACTATCATCAGCTGGACCGATATCAGTTTGATGAGAACGGTACCCTTGCCAACCAAATTTTTGATCCCGTGACCGGCGAAGAGGTGTCACCGCCCCGCTTGGCTCCCGGCGGCAGCATCTTTGACAGGCTTGCCGACACGGCTCATAGTCTCGGCGGCTCCCTGTCCGCATTGGCCGGTCTGGCCGGGGGCTCATTGGCAGGGCTTGCAGCAGGCGCCAGAGCCGGAAGCATACAAGTCACACCGGCAGAGCTGAGAAGTGTGGCAGAGCGCTGGAACAGCAACGCACTGCAATGCCAGCACGAGCTGCAGGGCATCCGCCAGCGGATGAACCGCTATATGTTCACAAGCCATAGTACCCGGCTCACCCCGATTGTGCAGCAGCTGGATCAGTCTGTCGTTTCTATGAGCCAGTGGCATGTGCAGCATACAGGAGACATCGTAAGCTACATCAAGCATAAAGCAGATGTGTTCGAGCAGACGGACCGGAGCGGTTGACGCCATTCATTCATCATTGCGCGTCAGCCGCCTCACCGCGCCTGAGGAGGGATCTTGAAATGAATCATGAAATACGGCTAGAGCTGAACGAGCTGCTTCAGGCCGAACGGGAATTATCGGCGCTGATCGGCCGGCTCCATCGAGATGAGCAGGAAGCCCGGGTGCTGTACAATTCGCTGAGCGACTGGAAGGGACAATCTGCGAACGTGCTGCGGGACCAGATTGAAGTGTTCTTCTCCGAGCTTGCCCGGCGCATTCAGGACATTGAGCGGCAAAAGCTGGAGCTGGTTCGTTACGTGCAGCATATGAGACAAGTGGATGGAGCCTCCTGAAGCATGTACAAAATAAAGAATTACGAAAAAAAAGCTGCCCCTCTAGATCTCATGATCTTTGGGGACAGCTTTTTGGGTTATTAGCTCGGAATCTATGATTACAGATCGAAGGAATTCCAGGACACCATGTCATTCAACGGCAGACGATTCGTTGCCCGTGCCGGCTCTGCAGCCTTGCCGATCGCAATCAGCATAACACTGCGGTATTGGGCCGGAATGCCGAAGGCTTCAACGAATTGCTGCTTATTATATCCTCCCATAGGAACCGTGTCATAGCCGCGTGCGCGGGCAGACAGCATCAGCTGCATCGAAATCAGACCGGAATCCACATCCACAATGCTGCTCTTCATCTCCTCGCTCAGGCCGGAGTACAGGTTAAGGGCGTTGTTCACAAAGCGCTCCTTCACCTCTGCAGTCATCAGGCCTGCTTCCTGTGCCATCGTATAAATCTTCTCGCCCTGCTCATACCATTTCATGTCGCCCAGCACAGCGATCACCGCCGAAGAGGTCAGGACATGCTCCTGGTTAAAAGCAATCGGGTGCAGCTTCTCCTTCAGCTCCTGGTCGTCAATAATGAGAAAGCGCCAAGGCTGCAGATTGCTGGAAGACGGTGCCAGGGATGCATCGGTCAAAATTTCAGTCATTTCCTCTCGGGAAATTTTAACGCTCGGGTCGTATTTGCGTACCGAATGACGTTCCTTGATCACCTTGAAGAAATCCTGGGATGTTGCAGTAGACATATTCTCCACTCCTCTAATTGTGTATGATTATGCACAGTTTAAGACGTGCTTATCTGTGTTCTTTTTTGCACAGTATATACCATGATGAAATTTGTTGTCAACCTGTCTCTGCTTTACGCACCATGTCCCCTACGGTATACGAGCTCAGCACCTTCATCGTGCTCTGTTCAATCTCGTCCAGCACCTCGGAAAATACCGCCTTCAGCGCTGCACCTCCGCAATGCTCCTTCGCGGCATCCAGCATGCTGTCTGTTACGGCGCGGTGGATATGCAGGCAGCTGTATACCTCGGCGAGGGTAATGTGATCCGCACTTCGTACGAAACGGTAGCCTCCGTCCCGTCCCTCCCGGGATTCAATCATCCCCTCCAGGGATAATGCTTTCAGAATCCGCCTTAACAAGGTAGGATCTGCTTTGAGGCTCGCTGCAAGATCGCTGCTGGAGCAAGTTCCTGCATGAACGGCCAAGGTCGTGAGCGCCTGCAGGGCCAGACTGAAGCTTTTGTAGGTGGACGGGCAGCCAATGGGTTTCTTGCTCATCATGAACGGCACCCTCCTTGTATACGTTGAATGGACCTCAGAGCCAGTCCATCGTTTTATCCCCGTATTGTACCCTAGTAGACTGCCCCGGGCAACCCTGATCTGCCGAGAGGCTGCATCAACAGCCTATCACGCCATGCATAACCCCCGCCGCTTCCCGGCATCCTATAAAAACCTAAGCTTTCCATATTGAGGTTTTCAAGGGGGAATGATTATTTATGTCATCCAGCAGCCTGCTCTCTGACCTCCGCTCCTGTCTTCACAATAATGATGATGTCACCTATTTCCCGGTCCAGATTCAGCAGGTGCAGTGCACCTTTATTTATGTCCGCTCTATCGTTAACGTAGCATTGCTGCAGGACAGCATCGTCCAGCCTCTCCTGCGTCTCAACCAGGGCGATGCCCTGCCTCTGCAGGATTGCCTGAAGGACAGCTCTTTTTTCTCCTGGCCTGCCAGCAAAAACAGCGATCCGGCCAGCGCCGCCGAAGCCGTGGCCTCCGGCCATGCCGTGCTCGTGGTGGAGGGGCTATCCGAGGCGTTTCTGTTCAGCATTCCCAAATATCAAAAGCGTGCCGTCCAGGAATCCCAGAATGAGCAGGTCGTCATTGGGCCGCGGGAATCTTTTATCGAGGATGTGGACGTCAATCTTTCTCTCATTCGCCATAAAATCCGCCACCCCGATCTGAAAATCGTTCAATTTCAGCTCGGACGTTATACGAAGACGCCGCTGTACGTCGTCTATATCGAGGGCTTATGCGATCCCAAGGTGCTCCAGACACTGGAGGCGCAATTCCAGCAGATTGATACCGACGGGGTGTTCGGGATCAGCAATGTGTCAGAGTATTTTCAAATCAGCCGGAAGACAAGCTTTCCCCAATTTCAGTATACTGAGCGCCCGGATTCTGTTGCATCCGCTATTCTCGAAGGCAGGGCCGGCATTCTGCTGGAAGGGACGCCTTCCGCGCAGATCGTGCCCGTCACCTTCTTCAGCCTGCTTCAATCCTCGGAGGATTATTATTTAAGCTTTATTTATGCCAGCTGGATTCGGCTGGTCCGGCTGCTGTTTGCCGTCATTTCTGTCGTGCTGCCCTCCTTGTATGTGTCGATCACGACCTTTCAAACCGAGATCATACCGACCGAGCTTCTGCTGACCATAGCATCCGCCCGGGAGAACATCCCGTTCCCGGCGTTAATCGAGGCCTTGCTGATGGAGCTGACGTTTGAGGCCCTGCGGGAGGCCGGCGCCCGCATTCCCAAGCCGGTCGGACAGACGATTTCGATTATCGGAGCCATCGTCATCGGCCAGGCCGCAGTAGCCGCCGGCGTGGTGTCGGCACCGATGGTCATTGTCGTCTCAATTACCGGGATCGCGACGTTTATCGTGCCGCATTATGAGCTCGGCATCTCGCTGCGGCTCCTGCGCTTCGTGCTGCTCATTCTTGGTGGTACGCTGGGGCTGCTAGGCGTTCTTGCAGCCAGCTTCGTGATCTACTCCAGAATGTGCTCCCTGAACACCTTCGGTACACCGTACCTGCAGCCGCTGGCGCCGCTCGTGTTCTCGGATTGGAAGGATATGATCTACCGCGCTCCTTCATCTCAGAAGAAAAAGCGCCCCGACGCTTACCATGCCCAGGATAAAAGGAGGCAGACGTCTAAATGAAGCGCATCCTCAGAGCATGGCTGCTGCTCTTCTGCCTCCTGCCTCTGTGTGGCTGTATGGCCAAGATTGAGATCAATGACCAGGTGTTTGTGCTGTCCTTATTCGTCGATATGGACAAAGATACCGGGGAATACAAGGTCACGATCGCGAGCCCGTTGCCTAACCGTCTCAGTTCTGGCGAGCAGGCGGGCAGCTCGGGGGGACAAGGAGAGCCTTTCTCGCTGGCAGACAGCTCCGGAACGAGCCTCCCTCTTGCCGTGGGCAAGTTACAACGACAAATGACCCGCAAGCTCGATTTCAGCCACACACGCGTTATCGTGGTGGGGAGCACAATGGCTGAAAACGGCATGAAGGAGCTGTTCAACTGGGTGCTGCGGGAACGTACGCTGGATTTCAGCACCTTTATTATGTCCTCCACCACCCAGGCTAAGGATGTGGCAGAGCTGGAGCCCGTTTTTGAATCGCTGCCGTCTACCGTGCTGATGCGCTTTGCGGTCCAGAATAATCTGCTGGGCACGACCTTGAAGGAATGCCTGTCCGCCTATCTGGAAGGCACCGGCTTCGCGCTGAGCCAGCTGAATGTTAAAGATGCCAAGGGAACAAGCAATTGGGTCAGTGTCGGTAATATTCAACTGTTTAATGATCTTCAAGCCAAAGCTACTCTCAATGAAGAACAGTCCAAGGTCACCTCCTGGGCAATTGGCCGGCGCAATACACCGATTTACAGGCCGGTTTATTATGTAACCTGGGATGGAGGCAAGAGCAAGGCCAGCGTACTGATGACGAACAGCAAATCCCGCCAGCAGATCACGATGACCCCGTCAGGCCCTGTCGTTCAGCTGAAGCTCGATGGTACGGGAGATGTGCTCTCTCTGGAGGACGACCAGCAAAGAGAAGCTACAGAGACGAACAAGCTGATCATTCAGGAGCTGAAGGATCAGATTCATGAGGATTTGACAGCCTCTCTGCGGGTATCCCAGGAGGCCGGAGCTGATGTGCTCCGCGTAGGCCAGCTACTTGAGGCTAAATATCCCCACCTTTGGGATAAATGGAGAGAGGATTGGGGAAACCACTATAAAAATGATATTGAGTTTCAGGTCAAGCTGCATATTAAAATTCGGAATACCGATATGTAGCCGCTGCCTTCTTTTGATAACCAATTTGAAGATTTGCAATGAAGAAATCAAGCCAGAATGCAGCTAGATCGGCCATCACCTGAAGGAGAGGGACTGCGGCATGTACTGTATGATCTTTTGCTCACTCGCGCTGCTGGACTGGTATTTGCTCCGAAGAAGCGCTAGCAGCCCGCAGAAAAAACGAAATGTTACTAAAATGCTGTGGTTTATGATTCCGCTGTTCGGCTGGAATGCCGCAGCCTCCCAGCTTGAATGGTGGCCCAATCCCTTCGACCTGCTCAATCTGGTGCTGGGATGGACCGATCTCATGTAGCAGGAAAGGATGAAGCATTGATGCGCCAAACTCCCTGGCAGCTATTTCGGTTCGCCTTCATATACCTGAACACCCAGCCAACGGCTTATTTGCTGCCAACCCTGCTGACCGTGGCCGGCTATCTGGGCTGGATCTCCGTGCTTGGCGCACTGATACTGAGCCTCCTGATCCTGTGGTGCACCATGGCCGTAGGAAAAGCTTCTCCCCAGGATTCCTGGCTGAATTTCGGCGAGCAGATTGTCGGGAAGTGGCCTCACCGCCTGTTTCTGGTAATCATTATATTATGGGTCATCATCTACGTAGCCATTGACATTGAAAGCTACACGCTATTCTACGGCACGAACTATATGCGAGCCACACCACAATGGGTCATCCAGCTCATTCTCGGCCCCGTTATTATCATCACAGCCCGCTGGGGTCTCGTGCCGCTGATTTATATGGCGGATGGACTGTTTTTCCTTACACTCGCGACGCTGGTGCTGGTGCTCTCCACGTTCGCTGGTGACGCCCACTTTAACTGGCTGCCCGGACTGATTACACATACCCATTACGGCGATGCAGCCAAAGGGATTTTTATCACCTTATCCTTTATCGGGGAATGGTTCGTGTTCCTGGTTCTGGCCCCATTAATCCAGATGGACCGGCGAGCGTTTCGCAATCTGAGCTGTGCCATTCTGCTGCTAACCTTGTCCGTGCTGCTGGAATGGGTGCTGATTCTGCTGAACCTGGGGCTGAAGCTGTCTAGCGAGATCCAGTATCCCTTGATTGAGCTCATGCGCAGCTCCATTACCGGCGTCCTCGGCAATGCCGACCCGCTCATTATTGGACTGTGGGCAACCTCCATGTTTATTCACAGCGCCTTTCTGCTGCAGGTTGGGGCCCGGATCATGACAAGGCTGCTGTCCATCCATGACTCTGAAATGGAAAAACCGTTCATCACTCTGCTGGGCGGCACCGCCAGCGTGGCCGCTTATCAATTCGCACAGAACCCGGCATTGTATCAGGAAAATTTCGATTCCATGGTCGCCGTTGTTTTCTGGCTGCTCGTAGACTGCATTCCTGTCATTTACTGGATCGTGTTAAAGCTTCGGGGAGGAATATCCAAGCCCGGCTCTTCCAGCGCAGCATCCGATTCTGATTCCGGAAATAACTCTAGCCAGCAGAGCCCTTCCTCCGGCGAAAGTCCCTCGACTGGCGCCAGTCTGCCTGCTGAGCAAGCATAGGCTGGATTAAAAAGGGGCTGTCCCAAAAGATCTAGGGTCTTGCGGGATGGCCTCGTTTGTTGTTGTGAGATGCTCCGCGTACGAAACATTCCTCCCCTCGCTGCTGCCCCCCAAATTTCTTTGAATTTATTCTAGCAAGGGAGAAATTTGGGGGCAAAGGCGACCGCTACCGCTGGTCCGGAATCGTTTCGTCCTCTCCGCTGCTTCATGCATATCCATCCCCAAAAAAAACAGGCAACACAAATAAACCGCTCTTTAATAGAATGGAAGTGTCTAGCAACCATCTAAAAAGGAGCGGTTTCATTTGTACATTCACTACACCATGGATTAACTTTATCTGCCCATGGTGCTGGGATAGCCTCTTAAGGTTAAGCGTCCATTATTTCATATATTGCATATATTCTTCGTATGGCGTAAAGGAAATTCGTTCTGCAGCCAGCCTGCCTTCCGACCAGCCATAGACCACTTCCAACTCCCCAATGAACTCACTCGGAGAAATACTTCCCGCAAGGCGCAGCACCAGCCTGCCGTCCTCTACAGTATGGTATACCACCGCCCCGAATCCAACATGAGTAAAGTTCGTACGGCTTCCTTCCTCATCCGGGAGGGCAAGCAGGGTTTCCTTGCCATCCACCTGCACAGACAACAGCAGGACTCCCTCCTGATGCTGAATACTGGAAACCACCCGCTCTTTCAGGATGTCGTGGAAGGACTCCACGGACACCTCTGAAAAATCCGCCCGGATGACGTGAACGTCCTGGGCATACACCCCGGTACCCGAGCCCTGATTCAGCAGCACAACGATCTCGGAGCTTCCATCTCCGTTCACATCCATATCCAGCAGCTGCGGTGATGATTTCCAGGAGACGGGCGTTGCCCAAGGATACGTATGCTGGTTCCCGTTCATGTCCAGGGTCAGCGCTTGATAGCGGCCTTCCTGCTCCCACTCTCCGTATATTGCAATGCTCTTGTCTGCTTCCCCGTAAGCAAGAGGACGCTTGCCGCGGCTGTCAATGACAAGCGCTTTAGGATCCTCGCTGACACTCGCCTTTCCGCCGGAAATCTGTTCAAACAAAGATAGTGGAACCATCATTCGATTGTGTTCAATATATACCGGAGACTTTAAGGTGAAGTAGCTGCCATCCGGAAGGGAAACTCTTGCGCTGCCGCTCTTCACTGCATAGCGCTGACCGTCTGCTGTCATGCTCAATTCCTTGGCATTGTGGTTCCACTTCAGAGAGATCCCCCGCCAGTCCTTCATTAAATAAACAGGAACATAAAGCTCCCCCTGCTGAACTGCAGGTGCAACCTCTACGCTTACCATCTGGTGATCTATATAATAATCCATCGTGTGGGGCTGCTCTCTATGAGCCGCTCCATTCACGCTTCCTCCCGAATGAATAACGGTCGAGAGCAGGATTGAGGCCATCAAGGAGCCGATCAGTTTATTCATTGTCACACATATCCTTCCTGTAACCCGATTCATATGTCTATCATACCGGACTTCGCAGGAAAAAGGGTAAAAATGTGGACATTATTTCAAATCAAATTGATACGTTTTGATCTCAAACGGCTTCATCGTGAAGTCCACGCTACCCTCTGTTATGGCTGCCTCAGCCAGCTTCTGCTCCATAAGATTCACTTCTGCCGCCGAGACGGCTGGGAGGTGGAGCTTCAGCTTGCCGACCGCCCGGCTGCCCGAGGTCTCGTACAGTCTCACTATGACAGCTTCGCTGTCCTCTGCCTGCTTTACAGCCTCAATCATCACCTGACTGTGATTGACCTCAAAGACAGAGAAGGAAGCCGGCGCACCCTCCGGGACTTGCTGTATTTGTGCTGCAGCAGACACGGCACGGAGCGGAACATTCAGCTCATAGCCCGCCTTATATACGGCAGCAGCGGCAGCATCCCCTTCATGCGGGAACAACGCATATGTGAATTCATGCTCCCCGCGGTCCGCAGTTTCATCCGGATAGCCTGGACTCCGCAGCAGGTTGATATCCAGTCCGTATTCATCGGCGCGGTAGCCGTATTTGCTGTCATTGAGTATAGAAACACCGTAGCCACTTTCCGACAGATCGATCCAGTGATGCGCACAAATTTCATCCCGGGCAAAATCCCAGGAGGTGTTGCGATGCAGCGGACGCTTCAAGTAGCCGAACTGAATCTCACTGGTCACCTCTCCGGCGCGTACATCGAGCGGGAAAGCAGCGCGCAGCATTTTTTGATTCTCCTGCCAATGCACCTTGGTGTCAAAATCCAGACGCTCGCTTCCGGCCGTCAGAGAAATGGTCTGAATCAGCTGGGAGCTCCCGAATACGTAAGTCTGCTCTAGATAAGCTTTAGCCCCGTCTACACCAGCTTGAACCGAGGTGACACGCAGCTGGCTGCTCGGACGGCTGCGATAGTCGCCCCGGAAATCCCATGCATCTCCGCCCCGGTCGTCATAGAGCGTCAGCACGTTAGCCGGCTCTCCGGCCCGAAGCAGCTCGCGTCCATGGCGCTTGTCAAGGATGGAGACGATCGTGCCGTCAGCAGAGAACTCTGCCTTCAGCAGTTCATTCTCCAGTGCCTGAGTGGATGCGGACAGTGCCGTTTGAGGCGCATCCTCTGAAGGGGCAACCACACTGTATCCCATCGGCGGCACTTGAACGTGCTGCCACTTCCCGCCAATGCTCAGCCATTCCTTCCGCTCCCATGGCAGGGAGTTAAATAACACCACTTTTCCCATAGCACCGCCGGAAGCATGTGCAGCAATGGCTTCGTAGCGCTCTGCAATCAGCGACTCGGTCTGATCCAGCAGCACTTCGTATCTGGCGACAGACTCATCGTACACTCTCTTGATCGAGGAGCCGGGAAGAATGTCATGGAACTGGTATAGCAAGGTTTCTTTCCAGATCTGCTCCAGCTCCTGCTGCGGATAAGGAATTCCGCATAGCTGCTTCGCAAGCACGGCGGCGAACTCCAGCTCCCGTAGCGCCTTCTCCATCAAGCGGTTATACCGCTTGTTCTTCCCCTGCGTCGTCAGCGTTCCCTGATGCTTTTCCAGGTACAGCTCCCCGCGCCAGGTCTTGTAACGATCTCTTTGCTCATTCAATCGCTCCAGAAAGACTGCAGACGGCTCCTGCACAACCGGAGGCAGCCCCAGCAGATTCCGCTCCCGCTCCAGGCGCTCCAGATGCTCTTCACCCGGTCCGCCGCCGCCGTCTCCAATGCCAAACAGCATGAGCGCCCGGTCCGATACATTTTTGTCGTGATACTCTTTATCGATCTTGATCAAGGAACGCGGCGCGGCCGGAGAGTTGTAAGTATCCTCCGGAGGAAGATGCGTCAGCACCTTGCTGCCGTCAATGCCCTCCCAGAAAAAGGTATGATGCGGATAGTCATTATATTGGTTCCAGGACAGCTTCTGCGTAACCATATACTGAATGCCCGATTTCTTAAGCAGCTGCGGCAAGCTGGCCGTATATCCGAAAATATCCGGCACCCACAGCGATTTAACCGTCTGTCCGAACTCTTCCTGGTAGAAACGCTGTCCGTACAATATCTGACGAATCAAGGCTTCCCCGCCTGAAACATTAGAGTCGGGCTCAACCCACATCGCACCCTGAAGCTCCCAGCGGCCTTCCTGAATTCGTTCTTTAATCTCTTCATACAGCTTCGGATAATGCTCTTTAATCCATTGATAGAGCTGCGGCTGGCTCGCTCCAAATACATAATCGGGATAGCGCTCCATCATTCTCAGCACGGTAGCAAACGTTCTTGCCCCCTTGCGGATCGTCTCCCGGATCGGCCATAGCCAAGCCAA
Organism: Paenibacillus sp. F411; assembly: GCF_017582705.1. NCBI lineage: Bacteria > Bacillati > Bacillota > Bacilli > Caryophanales > Paenibacillaceae > Paenibacillus > Paenibacillus sp. F411. Next base: position 234,321 of record NZ_JAGFIP010000004.1, on the reverse strand, counting down.
ATCCATATGTGCATGGCCCACCGCGCTGACCGTAAGCGTCGGGTCTCCGCCTTTCTTCGCCAGCTGCGGAGCCAGCAGGGCACGGGCCCGGGCTACCTCTTCATCGGTGAAATGCTCGGAGAAGATCAGTGAAGCCTCGTAGAGCGCCTGCAAAATCTGAGCCCGGCGGGAGGAGTCCTCCGGCAGGAGCCTGCCCAGCTCCAGCAGCACTTCGACGTCATAATACAGCCCGCGCACCTGCTCCCGGCATGTTGCAATAACTGCTTCCTTCAGCGTCCCGCTATGATACCGCCCGAACAAATCATTACAGCCTGCGTCGCCCCATACATCAATAGCCTCACCGCCTTGAGCCTGCTCTGCGATCAGCACTACGCGTTTGCCGGGCTTGCCCAGCGCAGTTTCAAACTCAGAGTTCACATTGGTCAGGCCCTGTCTCGGCGTTCCGTCTTCATCCACCAGGCACAGCTCACCGTTAACGTCAATCAGCAGAACGACCTTTTGACCGGCAGACTCGGCGGGAACAGTCCCCTCAAAATGAAACCATGCACAATCCCACAGCTCTCCCCACTTTGAGCCGGGCTTTAAATCCTGAACCGGCTTACCGCTCATGCGGTCCTCAAAACCAACCGGCTCCTTCGTCACCCAAGCATTAACGGTCAACGGCGCTCTTTCAACATAAATGTGCTGCTCAATCATATCCTTCATTTCCCGGAGTCGATCCAGATTAAACGGTTCGTATGGCATGTTAAGATCTCCTTTTTCATATCAATAAAATCAGATTATATATCAGTTTAATATCACAGGTATAAATATATCAGATATTATGTAATATTGAAATAATATTGAAATAAAAGATCATCATAAAAATAAAAAAGCCAACGCCCGGCAACATTTCACCGTTCGCTGGCTGGAAGATATAAATGCCTAATCCTTAAGAAATACTGTACTATGTGCTCTAATGAGGTGAACTTACAGAGTCTCTGAGCACCAGATTCGTCTGCAGCCGGATGGACTGAGCTTTGGCTTCCGGCTCCTGCCGCCTATGGAGCAGCAGCTTCAGCGCTTCGGCACCAAAATCATCCAGCGGCTGGGCCACGGTCGTCATCGGCACCGGCGCATACTCCAGCATGCTGTGGTCGGAGAAGCCGGTGACCGACAGGTCCTCCGGAACCCGATAACCGAGCCGGAGCGCCGCATTCATCGCAGACATGGCCAGGTAATCATCACAGCATACCAGTGCGGTGAGGCCGCTCGCCCTTTTTAGAAAATCGCCAATGAGCTTCACCCGCTCCAGATCCCCCTCATAAAGGATGCCAGTCTCCTCCCGGATCAAGATCCGCTCCTGCTGAATGTCGACCTTGCCGGCCAGGAGTGCATCCAGATAGCCCTGATACCGCTCTTCCCGACTCCGCACCTGATGCAGCTGACCCGCGATAAATCCGATTTCCCGGTGACCGAGAGAGAGCAGATGCGCTGTCATATCATAAGAGCCCTGGTAATGGTCATGGCTCACACTATCGAAATCAACCTCATTAAATTGACGATCCAGAATGACGACGGGATATCTTTGCAGCTTCAGCCGAAGCAGATGGTCACCGCAGATTTTCCGGTCCACCGGAAAGAGCAGAATGCCCATGATGTCCCTCCGGGCGGCAAATGCCTTTACGGCTGCCATCTCCTCTTCCTCCGTACCTGCGATACGAAGCACGATAGCAATCCCTTGCCGGTGAGCTGCGCGGTCAATAGACACCACGAGCCTGCCAATATAATCATCCATGCCTGGAACGATCAGCGCGATCTGCCTTCCTGCCGCGAGCTCCTCCTGGTTATAAGCCCCCACTGTGCTCCCTGCTGCCTGCTCCAGCTGAGACCGGTCCACATCCGCGAGGAAGGTCCCCCGCCTTGGCATGCGGTAGACCAGCCCCTCGTCCTGCAGCGCCTGCAAAGCCAGCTTTCCGGTCATACGGCTGACCCCGAATTTTGCCGCAAGCTCACCCTCGGACGGAATGAGGTCATGTGGCTTTAAGCCCTGCTCCAGAATGATGCTAATGACCTGCTCCTTCACCTGCTCAAATAGCTTTCCTGTTTTTTTGTTCATGGTTATCCTGCCTTTTTTCGTATATCACGTATATCACTGATATTTACTATACCACACGAAAAAGAGACCTGTCCCCTGATTTTCTTCACCTGCCGGATCGTCAAGCCAGTCCAATGCCGATCTATCCCTGCTTTCTGGATTTTAGCAACGGCCTCGCCTCAGTAAGCAGCTGATTCAAGCGTCCGGTCAGGTCATGAAACTGGTTCTTCTCGTGCTCAGACTCAGCGGAAAGACTCATCAATTCCAGATCAGCCTCGCATTGCTTCAGCGCTGCATACAGCGTCCGGGATCGGCTTGGCGCCGGCAAGGGCCGAGCGTCATTGTATAGATCCAGATGCAAACACCCATTACTTCCGATCTGCCCCAGATATACGTCCTTATATTTCAATTGGGCAGGCTCCAGCTGAGACTGAAGCCACTGCTCGCTGCGGCCCGCTGCCTGCAGCGGCTCTTTCATCAGCTGCCCGTCCATGATCACTATTTGGGGCTCCTTCAGCTTCTGAGTGCGCAGATTCAGATCTCCGGGTGTCAGAGGCTGCTTGTCCGGAGCGAGCATCACATTCACTTCACCGCTGGATTCCATGATCGCGAATTCAACGTCTGCCAGGTCGAACACACTTTTATTCCGGAGCTGCTCCATCAGCTCATCCGAGCTCATTTTTTCTTTCTTGAGTGCAGCCTCCTGAATTTTTCCGTTTCGAACGAGCACACGCGCTTTAAAATCAATAAAATCCCGGATTCGCTTGCTCTTGATCTGAAGCATTTCGATGCCTAAAGAGAGAACAACCCATACCACCAGGGCCACAATGCCCAGATACCAGTTTCCTTCAAGGTCGAGCGAAATGTAGGCCGCCAAGCTGCCAATCGTAATGCCTGTAATATATTCAAAAAAAGACAGCTGCGATGCCTGCCGCTTGCCCAGCAGCTTGGTAAGCAGAAATAAAATCACCAGCGAGCTTAATGTGCGTACAGATACTTCCAGCCACATCGGCATGCCAAAGAGGCTCCTTTCCATGTCAGTCATAACCTGTAGTATAAGGAAAACAGTCTGCACCTATTCTGCCCGGCGAAAAAGCTTCACCAAAAAATAATATTTATAACTTTTTCTTATGGAGAAAGCGTTTTTTTATTGAGTTATTGGTCTCAGACAGGTAAAGTTAAAAGAAAAAATACATATTGGAGAGGAGCTTGCATTCATGACATTTAATGAACGCCGCTTCGATGTCATCACGTTCGGTGAGTCGATGGGGATGCTTTATCCAGAAGGACCTCGGGGAATCGGCCAAGGCGGCACTATGAGCCAGTCCTTCGGAGGAGCCGAAAGCAATCTTGCAATTGGCCTCGCAAGACTGGGCTGTCAGGTAGGCTGGTTCAGCCAGCTGGGCCGCGATCCTTTAGGTAAAGGTATTGTGAAAACGCTTCGCGGAGAAGGCGTTGACGTCTCCAGGGTCCACTATACGACAGATGCACCGACCGGCCTAATGCTGCGGGAGCAAGTCCGGGGCAAGTCTTCGGTTTATTATTACCGCGCCGGCTCTGCCGCAAGCAGAATGACACCAGAGCTTGTGGATCCCGCTTATATTGCCGACAGCCGTATCGTCCATATTACCGGCATTACGCCCGCACTGAGCCAGAGCTGCCTGGACACAGTCCGCCGCGTCATCGCACTCTGCAAGGAGCACGGCACGAAGATCAGCTTCGATCCGAACCTGCGCCTCAAGCTGTGGAGCATTCAGCAGGCGAGACCCGTGCTGCTGGAGCTGGCGAATCACTGCGACTACTTCCTGCCCGGCTACGATGAGTGCAAGCTTTTGTATCAGACGGAAAGCGAGCAGGAAATTTTCGAACAGCTGCGCAAGCTGAACGCCGTAACGGTCGTGAAGAGCTATAACGACAGCAATGTGATCGTTGAGCCGGACCGCCTTAATACAGTTCCTTTCCGCAAGGTTAAGCACGTGGTAGATACCGTAGGCGCCGGAGACGGCTTCTGTGCCGGCTTCCTCGCAGGCATCTCGAAAGGACAATCCCCTGAAGAAGCACTTCAGCTGGCTGCCCTGACAGGCTCTATGGTTGTAGAAGCTGTGGGTGACTGGGAAGCGCTTCCGACCTGGGAAGAAGTAGAGCAGGAACAGGGCATTACCGCTCACATCGAGCGATAGAACGCATGGAACCCATTTCATTGCATCCGCTTACTTAAATTGAAGAATGACCTAAATTGAAGAATGGAGTGTATCTCTTAATGAAAAAGCTAAAATTGATTCAGCAAATTCACGAAGCCGGCGTGGTCGCCGTTCTTCGTGCCGATTCACCGGAAGAAGTCGTTTCTATGGCCAAGCATGCCATTGAAGGCGGCATCAAGGTGATCGAGATTACATTGACGGTGCCTTTCGCTCTGGAAGCCATTACCGAGCTGGCGAAGACCTATTCCTCTGCTGACCCTGCGGCAGACAATTACGCAATCATCGGTGCCGGCACCGTCCTGGATCCTGAAACCGCGCGTGCAGCCATTCTGGCTGGCTCGGAGTTCGTCGTGGCTCCAGGCGTTCACCGCGAAACGATTCTGCTGTGCAACCGCTACCGGGTGCCGGTGATGCCGGGTGCCGTAACTGTATCGGATATTACTGTGGCTCTGGAGCTTGGCGTTGACGTATTGAAGCTGTTCCCGGGCAACCTCTACTCTCCTTCGGTCATCCCATCCCTGCGGGGTCCACTGCCACAGGCTAACATCATGCCAACCGGCGGCGTCAACCTGGACAACCTGGGAGAATGGTTCAAGGCCGGGGCGTTTGCAGTAGGCATCGGCTCCGATTTAACGAAGGATGCCGTCAAAACGGGTGACTTCTCCTTGATCTCGGACAAAGCGAGAGCCTATATTGAAGCTTTCCAAAAAACCAAGCAAGCGTAAGCTGCACGGCGTTCCGGCTTCATATACGTATAGCTTTCTGTTGTAGAAGAAGCGGCGATTTCCGGCTCATCGGGCCGGATCGCTGCTTCTTTATTTATAGACCTGCTTACGAAGGGTACACAGACCGGTAGCCAGTGCACCTGCCAGAATCGTAACCAGCGACTGGACAAAGGTACCGCCGCTTAACAGCACCCCGCCGGCACCTATTATAGCCACATCCATAATCAGAATAATGATCCCGACATTCAGCGGCACATATCGCGTCAGAAAGTGTGCCAGCAGGTCTGTCCCGCCCGTGCTTGTCTCAAATCGAAGCATCAGGCCGAGTCCGGCACCGATGAAGGCTCCCCCCGCCGCCGCATTGAAAGCAATGCTGCCGCCAATATAGGAGGGTGCCCAAGCCTGCAGCGGAGCCAGCAGATCAATCATGAGCGAAGAGATGAGCATCCCTGTCAGGCTGTTATAGAAAATATCCCGATTCAAAAGCCAGGCCGCGAGAAACATCGGCACACTGCACACAATAATGACAAAGCCGATTGGCAAGCCGCTCAAATAGTTAACGATCAGCGCAATGCCGATCACGCCGCCATCCAGCACATGGCTGGGCACGAGAAAAGCATTGGTTCCCATGGCGATGAACAGGCTGCCCAATACCATTATGCAATATTTGACCCAAGACATTTGCATCTTGCACAGCCTTTCATTTCAGGAATACCTATGTATATGCTTGTCTCTTGGCAAATATTGATCATGGACTGATTTTTATATAGCCCTGCTAGATGCCATTCTCCGTTTGTGCTCCACCGGTTTTAAACTTATACTAATAGAAGAAAACGTTCACAGTACAGAAGAGGTGACCTGTTATGGATCAGATGAAAGAAGCCTATGAGAAGCTTGGGCTTCCGGAAACCGCTAGCCGGGAGGAAGTCGAAGAGCGCTATACCCTTCTCATGCGCCAGGCCCGTTCCGAGCAGCGCAGAAGCCCGGAGAAAGCCGAGGCGGTAGAAGCCAGGTTCTCGGAAGCGACCCGGGCCTACCGATATATTACCGAGGAAGACGATCGTAAATCACTGGAAGAAATCAGCCGCCAGAAATACGGCAAGTTCAGAGGTCTCGCGGGCCCGGCTGAGAAAACCGAGCACTTCTTCCGTTACTACCGCTATCATGTGCTGGGCGCCTTAGCTTTGCTCGGGCTAGCCATTTACATTGTAATCAGCATTGTGAACTACCGCGCGGAGCAGGAGCGTCTCGCCCAGCTGCCTCCGGTCGATCTTTCTATTATGCTGCTCGGCACATATATGATGCCGGACGGCGGCACAGAGACCGAGCCGCTGGAGCAGGCCATACTGGAGCAGTTCCCGGAATGGAAGCGGGTGGAGGTCAATATGACCTACGTTCCGCCACTGAATTCCTCTAACCCCTCCGACGCCGCGCTGCTGCAGAAAGCGCTGCTCATGATTAGCTCCGAGCGCCCGGACCTGTACATCGTAGACCAGAATTCCTATGAGTGGGTTGGCAACCAGGGAATCTTCCAGCCGCTGGATGAGAAGATCAATCAGGACTGGAAAGACATCGCTGATCCCGGACTGCACATTAAAGGCCAGCTGGATGAAGATCCTGCGGAAAGGGTGTATGCGGTCAACATTACAGACAGCTCGCTGGTAGAGGGGCTGCCCGTAGCCAAGAATGAAATGTATGCCGGCATCAGCCCTGTCGCAGAGAATGAACAAAAGGCCTTCGCCTTTATCCAGGCCTACCTGGAAGCTGTGCCAAGTCAATAGCCGACTGCTCGCCCTCCCGGGGGCTGTCCCCATAGTAGATTCTTATTTACTCATATAGGACAGCCTCTGTTTTTATCTAGGCATGACAGCGTGATCTTGCTATAATATAAAGAATGAATTTCAGAGCGCTAATAAAGAGGAGATTATCTATGTCTGGACAAATTAAAATATTCGCCGACAGCACCTGTGATCTGCCGCCGGAATGGATTAGTGAGCATCAGATTGGCATAGTACCTTTATATGTAGTTTTCGGGGAGGATTCCTTGCGGGATGGCGTCGACATTACCCCTATTGAGCTGTACGCCAAGGTGGATCAGACGGGCGCACTCCCGAAGACCGCAGCCCCGTCTCCTTCAGATTTTATGGCTGCGTTCACTCCTTATATTGAGCAAGGAGATCAGATTTTGTACATCAGCCTCTCCTCGGAGCTGTCTTCTACCTACCAGAATGCCATGGTAGCAGCCGAAGAGCTGCCAGCCGGTCAGGTCACCGTCATTGACTCCCGCAACCTTTCCTGCGGCATCGGGCTGCTGGTAATGAAAGCAGTGCAGGCTGTGAAGAATGGCTCCGACATGCCGCAGATTGTCGACATGCTAACAAGCACCATCAACCAGGTCGAAAGTGAGTTTGTGATCGATACTCTGGAGTACTTGTATAAGGGCGGACGCTGCTCCGGCATGCAGAACCTCATTGGAAGCCTGCTCAAGATCAGGCCGGTGATCAAGGTCGATGACGGCGTCATGACACCAGCCTATAAGGTGAGAGGCAAGAAGGAGAAGGCGCTGGAGCAGATGCTCACGAATGCCTTGGCTAAAGCCGGGGACATGGATAATGATTTGATCATTGTCGTACATACAATGGCAGAGTCTGAGGCTAAATACCTCCAGCAGGCTCTCCAAGAGAAGACAGGCGCGCGCCAGGTAGCCTTATCCACCGCAGGCTGTGTCATCAGCAGCCACTGTGGACCGCAGACCGTCGGATTGATGTATACTAAGAAAATCTAGAGCCTGATATAATAAGAGCAGCCTGTGAAGATGATCTTCACAGGCTGCTCTCTTCTTTATGCTTCTACAGTTTCAACCGGCAGCAGAAACTCAAAGGTGCTGCCCTCCCCTTCCTTACTGTCCACAAAGATAGATCCGCCCATCAATTCCACCAACTGCTTGCAGATGGCCAGGCCCAGACCGGTGCCTCCATATTTACGGTTCATGACCGGATGCAGCTGGGAGAAGGATTTAAAGAGCTCATCCAGCTTGCCTTCCGGCACGCCCACCCCGGTATCTGACACCATAAACTTCAGGACCGCCATTCCATCTGTTCGGCGGGAAACCGTCTCGACGTGAATACTGATTCTTCCTTGTTCTGTAAACTTCACCGCATTCCCGACCAGATTGACGAGGATTTGCTTCACCCGCTGAGCATCTGCATGAATGATCTGAGGAACATTCTCTTTCATTGCCATATCCAGCGCCAATCCCTTGTCGCTTGCCTGACTTTGAAACAGACTGACGACGTCGTGAACGAGTGGACTCAATTCGAATACGGATGGGGCCAGCTGCATTTTGCCAGCCTCAATCTTGCTGAAGTCCAAAATATCATTCAAAATGCTCAGCAGCGATTCCGAGCTGCTCTTCAGCACCTCTGCATACTGCTGCTGCTCCTCTGTCAAGCCGCTGTCCATTAACAGATCTGCCATGCCGATCATTCCGTTCATCGGGGTGCGGATTTCATGGCTCATCACCGCCATAAACTCCGATTTGGCCCGTGCCGTCTGTTCCGCCGATTCCTTCGCCTTCAGAATTTCCCGCTCTGTGGTAATGTCGTTGAACACGACTACCGCACCCTTCAACTCACCCTGATCATAAATCGGATTGGTATGATAGCTGACGAGGAAGCTTGAGCCGTCCTTGCGCCAGAATACATCCTCATGAATGAGGCGCGGCAGCCCGTCTCTCAGTGTCTGATGAATTGGACAATCCTCAATGTCATGATGAAGTCCGTCGGCGCGGGTATGATGGATCACATCGTGCTGAGCTGATCCCATGAACTCCTCCGGCGTAAAACCGAGCATCCGGGAACCGGCAGGATTGACAAAGATCGCTTGACCCTCCTTGTCGAGACCGTAAATTCCTTCCATCACCGAATTCAAAATAAGACTGTGACGGCTGCTCAGCTCTTCCAGCTGCCTTAAATAGTGAATCCGCTCTGTAATATCCATCGCAATTCCGTAGACCCCGACAATATTGCCGTTGATAATAATCGGAACATTTGTGACATGGATTCGGCGCTCTTCTCCATCTTTACGAATAATGGTGCATTCATAGTATTGGGGATGTCCATCTCTCGCCAGATTAAAATGTTTGAGCGTGTGCGGCAGGTCGCTTTCCTTAATCTGCTTGTGAAAGCTCATAGATACCAGCTCCGCATGAGTATAGCCTGTTAAAGCCTCCAGCTGCTTGTTCGCGGACTGATAATTTCCATCCAAATCAAAAGAATATACGCTGGAGGGATTAAACTCTACTAAGGATTTATATCGCTGCTCACTTTCCTCCAGCTTTAACCGGGCCTCCCGCTGCTCTGTAATATCTCTGGTCACAGCCACAATCTGCTTCACTTGACCGGTCTGATCATAGATAAAGCGTCCTGTGCTCTCCATCCATACATAATGTCCCTCTTTATGCTTCAGGCGATAAGAAACCGTATACATGCCATCCCGGTCCAAAATCTTTTTCAAATACTGTACGACCAGAATCCGGTCATCCGGATGCTGGTAATCATACGCACTCGTCCCGATCAGCTCCTCCGGCTCATATCCAAGCAGCTTAAGCGAAGCGGGTGAAGCATATGTATATCTCGCCTCCGCGCTCGGTTCATGCAGGGATATAAAATCCATGGAGTGCTCCGCAATAATCTTAAATTTGTTCTCGCTTTCCCACAGTCGGAGCTGCGCTCGCTTCTCCTCGGTCACATCCCGGGCAATGCCGTAAACGCCGATCGTTTCCTGCTGAACGATAATCGGTACATAAGTGACATGCACCTCGCGGATGCTGCCGTCTCTATGTGTAAACACGGTCTCATAATCTTGTGGAGACCCCTTCAATGCTTCCCTCATCTTGCTGGATCGGTGATCCTGGGCCGTCTCGGCGAGAAAGTCCTTCGGAGATGATTGAAGAAACTCTTCTCTTGAATATCCCGTGAGCTTCTCCGTGGACGGATTCGCATCCAGATAAGCGCCCTTCGTATCCATAATATAGATCGCATCGGGATGATTCATATATAGTGAACGGTAAGCACTGCCCTCAGAAATCAATTGCTCCAGTACTTGATTATTTTGAATCAAAGCAGCCTCATCCTCTCAGAAGTAGTACCACAGAGAATATACCACATTTCTTGACAGATGATATCTAAATACGGCATAAATGCGTAATAAAACCTCAAATTTGTGTGACATGCTGATTTAACCCTGATTTAAAGACACCAGAGTCCTTAAGCATGAAGAAATCCTGGCATAAATAAAGGCGACACCAGGAGCATTCTTCCCGATATCGCCATATTTATATCTATATATTATGCAGAATCAATTCATTCACAGGTTAGCTCAGCCCGGCTTCCTTCACGCCCAGCAGCTCTTCCAGAAGCTTCATAAACTGGACTGCGCGAATCGGCTTGGTTACGTACTCTACAAAGCCGGCTTCAAGCCCTCGTTCAATGTCTCTTGCCTCCGCAAACGAGCTTAAAGCAATGACCGGAATGTCCCGGGTCTTCTCATGCTCCTTCAGGCGCTCCAGCGCTTCAAACCCGTCCATTCCCGGCAGCTGGATATCCATGATAATCAAATCGATCCTCTCTGACTGAGCGATCTCGATGCCCTGCTCCGCCGTTACTGCTTCTCGAAGTATGACCCCGTGCAGCCTCTTGATAACGTGGCGCATCACTTGCATGTTCAGCCGGTTATCCTCCACACACAGCACGCTTCGTGTCAAATCTTCACCCTCCTCCTAAACACAAAAAAACCAAAAAGAAACCACAGTCAGGCCCTTTTTTGGCTTGTGTCCGGCTCATGGTACGGTACATGTCCGATTCATTACCACCAAATATTTTTCTATGTTATCTAAATAGGTTAGTTAAAAACGTAAGCCGCAATACCTTTATCCTTGTCAAAATCCCAATCCACATAAACATCCGATAGTTCTTTCCCGAGTATTTCGCTCACCTGAATATCCTGACCGAACATTCTCTTCTCCAGCTTGCGCTTGGTCGTTCTCAGGACGTTCCCGTACCCGAGCTCCAGCAGCTCCTTCTCCAGCAGAATCAGAATGCCTTCACGGACGATAATCAATGTCTTGGGATTAACCCACCAGGAACGGATTCGTTCCGGCAGCTTCTGCACCCTTGCTGTCAGGATTGCGACTTGCTCGTGAACCTCGGCTTGCTCGTCATAGGTGTACTCGGTTAGAGATGAGCTTTCAAACAAACCCACAATAATTCCGGTTGCATTTTGAAGGCCCCAGTCGTAATACATCTCTTTTACATCAATACCTGTTTCATTCTTCAGATATTGCGTTAATTCAGGTAGAAGAGATTTCATTAAGAGCTCTCGCGTGTAACGAAATGCCTGTTCTTCCTCCTTACTGAGCAGGAACTTCTCCACGGGACCGATAAAATTGCGGATGTGCAGCGATATGCAGCCATCTCCGATGGAAACATGCACAGATTCAGGACCTTTACCAAAGCGGTCTCTGAGCAGCTTCCCCGTGTAGCTGGCAATCTGGTTTATTAGGGACTGGGTAACCAAAATTTCACTCCTACCAAACAGAATACATATAAACAGCTTCTCTTATCTATTGTAACGCTTTTAAACTATAATACAACCAAATGATTTGGTATAATGCCAAATATTTTGGATTCCTTCAAAATGAAATCTTCCAGATCTGGATAACCCTTACTTTGAGATACGAATTCTCACATGCTACGGGCTTTTTTTAGGTTGTGGATGTGAATTTCAATCTTTGGCCAAAACCTCATCACAAAAAGGCCGCTCCCTGCAGAATGATCCACAGACAGCAGCCTTCTTAACGATGCTAGAACGAAACGGCAGCATAGAGCGGGCTGTTCAATGACTCCAGCGTGTGCACGCTTCGGATGTAGCGAACGGTCCGGGTACGAGAGTACATCATCACAGAATGCGTTTCCGCGCGTCCGCCTGGCAGAAACTTGACACCAGGCAAGAAGTCTCCGGAGGTCACGCCGGTTGCCGTAAACAGTACCCCGCTTCCGCCAACCATATCCTCCATGCCAAGCAGCTGTCTCGGATCCTGAAGCCCCATACTCCGGCAGCGAATGTGATCTTCCGTTGTTTCAGGAATTAACTTCCCTTGAATCTCTCCTCCCAGACAGCTTAACGCTGCCGCTGCGAGTACCCCTTCCGGAGCTCCGCCAGATCCCACATACAGATCCACTCCGCTGTCTGTGCAGGTTTCGATAGCTCCCATGACATCTCCATGACTCAAGAGCTTGATTCTCACACCCGATTGACGCAGCGCGGCAATCATCTCCTGATGGCGTTCCCGGTCCAGGATGGACACGGTAATGTCTGCAAGAGATCTGTTCAAGATCTGGGATGCCTTGGCCAGTGTCACCTCGATCGGGTCCTCCAGGCTGAGCTTACCCGCCAGCGCAGGTCCTACCGCCAGCTTATGCATATAGATATCCGGTGCATGAAGCAGGCTGCCTTTCGGCGCGGCGGCAATCACAGATATCGCATTATTGAGGCCGTTGGCCACCGTCTCAGTGCCTTCCAAAGGATCGACCGCAATGTCCATCTGCGGCCCTTTCCCGCTCCCGATGCGTTCTCCGATGAACAGCATCGGGGCTTCATCCATTTCTCCTTCACCAATAACCACGGTTCCATCCATCGCCACTTTGTCAAAGTGGGTTCTCATGGCTGCCGTTGCAGCGCCATCCGCGCTGTTCTTGTCCCCTCTGCCTGTCCAGCGGGCTGAAGCCAGCGCCGCCTCCTCTGCCACTCTTACCAGATCCAATGCCAATGGACTTTCCATCGTAAATCCCTCCCGGAGAATTGTTTATATGCTCGGCATGCTGCCTTCTTGCGATAATGATTGAATAATGAGTCCTGCGGTTTCCTCAATAGCTTTATCAGTAACATCAATGACCGGACAATTCAGCTGTTGAAACAAATTATGCGCATATTGAAGCTCTTCCTCAATACGCTCCAGCGCCGTATACTGTACCTCATTGGGCAGCCCCATGACCTTGAGCCGTTCGGTGCGGATCTTGAGCAGATGCCGCGCATCCATCGTCAGTCCGAAGATCTTGCCCGGGCTAACCTCCTTCAGCTGTGAAGGGGTGGACAGCTCTGGTACAACGGGATAGTTCACGGTCTTGTAGCCTTTATGGGCCAAGAACATGGACAAGGGGGTCTTGGAAATGCGGGAAACGCCAAGCAAGATAACATCTGCTTTCAAAATAGCCCCAACATCCTTGCCGTCATCATATTGAACCGCAAATTCCATCGCTTCCACCCGGCGGAAATAGCCTTCATCCAGCCGGTGCAGCAATCCTGGCATCCGTTTCGGGTAATCATTGAAGGTATCGGCAATGGCCTGAACCATCGGTCCCATAATATCGACAGCTCTGACATTCAGCCGTACCGCTTCCTCCCGAATGACCTCGCGCAGCTCCGGCTGCACGAGCGTATAAGCTACAACGCCATTTCTGGCGGAAACTTCATTCATCAGCTGAACAATTTCATCCTCTTCACGTACATTCATATAACGCTTGATCTCGGCACCCTTCAGTTCAAACTGCCTTAGCGCCGCCTGAACGACGGCTTCTGCCGTCTCTCCGATGGAGTCCGAGCATATTGCAATAAAATGAGCCGATGACTGATACATCCCATTCCTCCCACTACTCTTCTGAAACCATGTCGAGCAACATTTTTATGATATTCGTCTTGGTGATCCGGCCCACTACTTTCCAGGCATCCGGATTGTCACTTTCGGATTTGACAACCACGGGAAGGCTGTCAATCTGCTGGGCAATAATCTTGCGGGCCGCATCCAGTACGGTGTCCTCCGGCTCAACCGTGGTCACATTTGCCCTGCGCGTCATAATGAGACTGACCGGCATGGACGAGGCGGATGGATTGCCCAGAGTAACCTTGAGCAGATCCTTCCGGGAGACGATCCCGGCGAGATGGCCCTCCGCGTCCGTCACGATCAGGTTGCCTACATTTTCAAGGAACAGGGACACAACCGCTTCCTGTATCGTTGTCGTCTCCCGAATAATAATGGGAACACTGTGCAGGTCTCCGACCTTCATCTTCAGCAGGCTCAGCTTCTGCTCCCGCTCTGCTGCTCCCCGGTTGCCGAGAAAATATCCGACCTTCGGCTTCGCATCAATATAATCCAGAATAACCAGCTTGGATAAATCCGTTCGCAGCGTCGCGCGGCTGACATTGAGCATTTCTGCAATCTGCTCTCCTGTAATGGGAGCATGCTTCTTCACAACATTCACAATTTCCATTTGCCTCGCTGTCAGTTCGATGTCCTATCCCTCCTGCACCCGACCCTCTGGCTCCATGAGCCGGACCGGACCTCAACATTCAACACGTGAAATGCAGCTGCGCTTTACAGTCACCAATATGCATTTCATATTTCATAATTAACGATATATTACGTCATATATAAAGAATGTGCAATATATTGAAAGCTGAAAATTATTAATCATCCTGATACATCTTTTTTATCAGAGACTTGATTACGCCTCGGTTTGAGGACTGCAGGACGGGGATTGGCACAGTCCGTGGATGATTTTCACTCCATTTGTCGGTAAGGTATCCACCATTTCTCCGCATTTGGAGCAGATCACTAACCCTAAATCCTGATTGCGCTGCCCTTGCAGCGACCCTGTACCCTCGTTAAGCATTGTTTTCATGATTGCTCCTCCTCAAATTTGAATTAATCATCCTGTTTGTTGATTTGATTATATAATACGTCATATATATTTATTATGCAACATATTTTAACCTATTTTTTTCCGGCATAATCATCGGGACCGCAAAAAAACCGCATAGCTCTATCAGCCATACGGTCATTCCATTCTATTGAGCTGTATTGGGAAGCTTGAAGCCTTTACGTTGAACTATGTTTCCTGCACTCATCCCGTCCGCAATAGCTGTGAAAGATTTTTACCCCATCTGTCGGCAGCGTATCGATCATTTCTCCACATCGGGTACAAATGACCAGCCCCCAATCCTTACTGCACTCATTTTGTCGCTGTGGTGCACCCATGCCTGCGAGCGTTTTCATAAGTTTCCTCCCTGCTCCCGATGGACAGCCGGCAAGGCTCATGCTCCGGGACTGTTCTTGGTTTGCTTACCTTATTGTATTTTGGTGTAAAAGATGTTATGCGTGATTTATTATGCAACGGAAGCCGTGATCCTGAAGTATAATGGAGCATGACATCTAAAATACATATATTGGAGGAATCACCTTGAGCCAGCTTGGTCAAATGATTAAACAGGGCAACACCTCATCAGGCATTGCTGCACTAGGCAACACCTGCCTGGCTATTATCAAAGCGATTGCCGCCGGGATTAGCGGCAGCGGAACGATGTTCGCGTCTGCCATGCATTCCATCGCCGACGCGGTGAATCAGGGCTTCGTCTTTGTCGGAAGCGTGCTCGCTGAGAAAAAACCGACGAAGAAATTTCCCGCCGGCTTTGGCCGGGTCATCAATCTCGTATGTATGGTCGCCGTCATTGTCGTTACGGTAATGGCTTATGAGACCATTCTGAAAGGCTTCAAGCTGCTGCAATACCCGGAGGAATCAAGCAATTTTCTGCTGAATCTGATCGTACTGCTTATTGCAGTCGTCATCGACGGCTCTATTTTACTCAAGGCCATGAAGGAGATTGTGAAGGAGACCAAAGCCGATATTAGCGCTGACGGTCTTGTCAGGTCTGCTTTTCAGAATGTGGGACGTGCAGCACCGCCGACCCGTCTTGTTTTTTACGAGGATATTGTTGCTACATTGGGCGCCTTATTCGCTCTTGTTGCGATCGTATTTGCGGAATTCTTCAGCTTCAGCCTGCTGGACGGCATCGCCACTATTCTGATCGGCTTCCTGATGATCGGCGTTGCGTTCAAGGTAGGCTACGATAATATGGTCGGATTGATCGGGGTATCAGCTCCCCGGGACGTAGAAGAGAAAATTTCAAACCTTATTCTTGGAAATCCCGATGTCACCGACATTCGCCGGCTGCGCATCATTCAGGAAGGCCGCACCTATCATGTGGAGGCTTATATTGAGCTCAGATCCGGCATGACCCTGAGTGAAGCCACACAAACCAAGACCCGCATTGCTGCAAAATTAACGGCAGATCACGACGTATCAGACGTTGTGCTGGGCATTCTCGAGGATGATGGCGTCCGATTGTGGAATCCCAAATATGATCTGGAGTAACAACATATCAGGCTGTCTCCCTTGCCCAAGCGGGCAGGAGGAGACAGCCTGTTTTGATGGTATACCAAGGTTAAGAGATGCTGTGCCGGTCGAGAAAATCTGCGATTCTGGCGTATGCTATTTTTTCGTTATCTTTTTTTGCAATGCCGTGACCTTCGTCTTCAAAGACGAGGTATTCTACATCTCTTCCCTTCTCACGCAGCGCTTCCACGATCTGATCCGACTCCTCCTTCACGACCCGGGGATCATTGGCCCCTTGGATAATGAGCAGAGGATTTGTCATCTGATCCAAATAAGTGATCGGGGAATCCTTGATAAATCGTTCCCGGTCACGTTCAGGATTTCCGATCCAGCGTTCCATCATCGGCTTCCAGTGCTCCGGCACAGAATTATAGAAGGTCAATAGATTGCTTACGCCCACGATATCCACGGCAGCCCGGAAATATTCCGGATTGCGCCCGGCAAGCAGCAGTGTCATGTATCCGCCATAGCTGCCTCCCATAACAAAGAGCTTCTCGCGATCAGAGATCCCCTGTTCAAACAGCCACTCCATTCCAGCAAGGCAATCCTTTCGAGGACCTTCGCCCCAATCCTGCTCAACCAGCTTGACGAAAGAGCTGCCATACCCGGTGCTGCCACGGAAATTAGGGCAGAAAATATGATATCCTCTCGCTAAAAGATATTGAAACATGGCACGAAACTGCTTCCGCTCTGCAGCCTGCGGTCCCCCGTGCGGCCAGAAAATGGTCCTGCCATTCTTGTTCTCTTCCTTCGCCCGGTAGAGCAAGGCTTCAATTTGCATGCCATCAAAAGAAGAATAGGTGACGGTTTCCGGAGAGGAGAGCTCATGATCCGTCAGACCGGTAATAACATTTTTGGTCAGCATAGTCCAGGCTTCATCTTGATAACGATAAATATTATGAGGCTTTGCTGCACCTCTGGCCAGCACGTACAGTGCACCGGAGCGCGCCGCGACGATCTGGTCCACGATATCTCCAGGAAGTGCTATAGCAGCAAGCCTGCCGGTACGGAGCTGATAGCTGTAGAGCCGATCCTCAACACCCTTGTCGGTAAGAATGTACAGCATACCGGAGCCCTTGTCATACTTTATTCGGCTGACAGCCTCCCGCTCCAGCTGAACCAGAGGACCGAACTGCTCCTCCTGTATGTTATATTCCGCAACATAAGCATATTCTGCATCATAATCTGTCACAAACACCAAGCGTTCTTGGTCAAGGTAAATCGCATCCCCGGACATATGTACCTGCTCTGGGTCCGGAGTCAGGCAGGTGCTCTGCCCATCCTTTAGCAAGTAGCTGACATAATAAGTGTTCGCATAGGATTGGGTATATACCAGGCTGCTTTCATCCGGGCTTACAGCCGATAGCTCTGTCGTGACATCCTTTCCTTCCAGCAGCAGCTCATCATGACCCGTGTCCAGGTGATATCTGCGAGTGTTCAGGCAGGATGGATTGTCTCTCGACGTGTTGTAGTACAGCCTTGTCCCGTCCTCTGAGAGATGAACGAAATAATGCTTATCCTCCGGTGACACATCATCAAACAAAGACAGGGGCTCACCACCATTCCAAGGCAGGGCATACAGCTGGTAATTTTCATCGCCGTCTCGGTCAAATGAAGTCAGAATATGCCTTTCCAGCGGATCGGCTTTAATGAATTGGCATTGCTGACCATTGTATGTAAGCGGATACGGATAGGAGCCTTCTCCATCCAGATCCATCGCCCAAAGATTGAATGCCCCGTTCAGATTACTGCTGAACAGCAATCGCTTCTCATCCCTGCTTAAACCGAAATGGCGAATAATATAAGTCTGGAAGAACTGCTCCACGTCAGGCTTGGGAAACTGCAGCATCCATAACCCCCCTTAATAGTTCAACTTTTTTTGTACAAGTTTTTCATTATTATAAGTCGCTGAGATCCCTTTTACAATCAAAAAAAACTCCGGCAGTCATGCACCGGAGCCTTCTTGATCAATGTCTCTCTGTCTATTAACCGATGGATTAATAGAAACAAGAATATGAGCTGATCCTGCGTAAATCAATCCCGAAATAATACCAGAAGCGGCCTGACCAGCGGAAGCCGGCAGCTGAATTACGGCCTACAAACGTAGGGTAATACCAGAAGCTTTCGCCGTTATTCAACCAGATATAAGTATTCCGGTAAAGACAGCCGCGGATCCCGCCCGGATCGACCGCCATCAGCGAAGGTGAAGACTGCTGGGGTACAGCGGCTGGCGGCGGCGCGGTTGGCGGCGGCGCGGTTGGCGGCTGGCCGGTTGCTCCGGGGCCGGGTCCAAATCCGGGAGGACCGAAGGGCCCTCCAGGCCCAGGTCCTGGTCCAGGTCCGGGCCCAGGTCCAAATCCGGGTCCTTGCGGTCCGGGCGGAAACCCTGGCAGGCTAAAGGGTAAGAACATTCCCATTTCAAACACTCCTTGTCAAAGTAGGCTGATACACAGTATGCGGGAGTGCTTGACTGGGTTTGGGCTCTGCCGGGTTTATTTCATGCGCTTTAGCAGGTTCAGAACCGACTGAGCGGTTTCTGCCCGATTGGCTGCCGATGCCGGATCAAAGACGGATTCTCCCCGTCCGGACATCAAGCCCAATAAGATCGCTTTGTTCACGTCCTCCCCAGCCCAAGGGGACACCTGAGTGCTGTCCATATAGTTAGAAAGGAGATTCCCCCCTGCCATTTCCTCATGAGACAGCCACTCATAGGCTCTTACCAGCAATACCGCGATTTGCTCCCGAGTAACCGGCTCAGAAGGTGCAAAGCTGCTGTCGGTTATCCCTTGCACCAGCCCTGCCTGTACTGCGGCCGCAATGTCATCTGCATACCAGGCGTTGTCCGGCACGTCTGTAAAGTCTGTATCCCCTGCAGACGCAGCCAGTCCCAAGGCTCTGACCAGCAGCGCGGTAAATTCTGCTCGCGTTGTTACTGCCCGGGGAAAGAACCGCTCCTCGGTCATGCCCTCTACAATATGCTTGGCGGACAAGATTTGCAGAGTCCTGTGAGCCCAATGCGTCATTGGCACATCCACGAAGGTTTTGTTATATTCAAGAATCGCGTAGGTTCCCGGACGATCCAGCTCGGCCGCTGCCTCACTGCGTCCCTCCATGATCTCGCCACCGACAAACACCCAGGTGCTGCTTGAATCGTTATACCTATACATACCGATCAATTCCTCATCTACCTGAGTACTCAGGTACGGCATTTCCAATTTCAGCGGTTCGCTAAAGGTATTCATATGCAGCTCCTCTCCCGCTGAGCTCCGAAGGTACATATGAACCTCCAATACTTCAGAGCCTGCCTTCAAGACGTCACTGTCTGTTCGCGGTGCTTCCTCATCAGGCTCTTGCAAAGAGACAATCATCTGTGCGTCTGTTACCGACGGATACAGTTTCTTCAGCTCTTGAAATGTAGAAAAGGGTACATGTAACGTTCCATGTTCCGATTGGACTTGAAGATGACTCCCATCCAGCCATTCATCGGCCTGATATGGCAAGACTGCTGCATCCATTCCTTGCTTGAGAGAGATGGATACGCCTCCTTGATCAGCATCCTTTTTCTGCAGCTCCGCAGAGCCAAAGCTCTGCTCCCCTTCTCTAACCGGGGGTTGCGGAGTCTGCGGACTTACAGGTGCAGGCGATGCCGGATTTTGAGTTACAGGAGCATTCGGTGACCCCGGAGGAGCCGGCTCCTCCGCTGCGGTGACCGTAATTTCAATCGTATTCGTAGTAGCAGCAGCGGTATCCTGCAGCACAGACGCAGAAATGGTAACCGTGCCCTCCTTCAATCCGGTCAATACACCGTCTTCTATTGAAGCAATCGAAGCATCACTAATCTGGTACGCAATGTCCGTTCCATCGGAGTTGCCATTAAGGCCGTTCATCAGCTGTAAGGTGACCGGCAGCTCCGTAGACTGTCCTACCGGAACAGAAGCCGATTCAGCGCTGAGCGATGCTCCGGTCATCCGCACCGGAAGCCTCATTAGCTCGGAGCCTTTTTTGTAATACACGCTGCCGTCCGGACCCAAAGCCATCACATGCACATCCGGCGTAATCAGCTTGTTGTAAGCCAGCGTCTGCGGATCAAACACCATCAGCTGTCTGCCAATGGTTGTATACAGCAGACCATCCGGAGCCCAGTACAGGAAGAACGGACGCCAGTTGCTCGCCTTCTGTCCGGTCGTTAAGATCCGGTAACGCAGGATATCCTTATTTTCCGGATCCATCACAAACAGGGCTGAGGAATTTTCCGACGCCAAGGACGTGCCCCACATGATCCCGTACAGATTGCCGTCCGGACCGATGCTGAGCTCTCCGATCATTTTAGGCTCAAAGCCAGGCACATTCGGGATAAACTCCGCTGTTTTGCTCGCTGTGGCCGCGTCCCATTCAAACATTTTTGCGGAGGTTTCACTTGGATCAATACCAAGCCCGCCCCAAATGGAAGAGCCTCCATACAGCTTCCCGTTATGATACGCAAGACCAATGATGCTCTGATTCTGAATGACATTCTGATACGTATTCCATTCATCGGTTGGCTCATGGTATACCGTCAGTGCTCCTCCAAGCTGTCCGTAATCCGCCACGGAGCCGATAAACAGGCGGTCATCTCCGCTTGTAAAGGTCATCGTCCGGCTCTGCATTGCCGGTATATCGTGATAGAAGCCAGGGTTTACCCCCAGATTGTACGGCTGAGATAGATCATAGCGCCAGATCTTGGCCCCTCCGTAGAGTCCGAAATACACCTTGTTATTCAAGAAGCCCGTGCTGGAGATCTGATGCGGCTCCTTTTCTTGTCTTTCAAAATAGCCTTTATTCGTATCATAGATGCTCATAGCACCCTGATACCCGCCCATATAGAACTTGTTATCCGGTCCCAGCTCGAAGGAATTGATCTCAATCCCGCTCTTCGCTACATCCGGAACCTTCGTTTCCAGCGTATGGCTTACAGGGTCGAATATAGCCAGGTCCACTTCATCGGAAAGCATGGACAGCACCTTGCGTCCTGCATTCGGACCTTCGGTCAGCTCCACCCAATTCATCGCCTTCAATCGCTTGTCTGGCAGAATCACTTGTGGCGTGACCGCTGCCGCTTCATTAGTGACCCGGTTATAGGTCCACAATTCAGACGTATGCTGATTGCGATAATACATCAGGTCGCTGTTGTGAGGAGATGGCGGGGAGATTTTGCCATCGGATGCCTCCGGATCCTCGTAAAGAAGACGTTTAACTGTAGTATAGGTAATGGTCTCTCCGCCAGCGTCATAATTGTTCTCATCTTCATTCATAATGAGCAGAGAGGTGCCATGAGTGAGGTACAGCTTCTGATCATATACCTCAATGCTGGAGATCCCTGCCCGGATTCCGGTAATCGGTGTATTGATCTCGATCCTGTCACCGGTTTGGCGGTCAATCCGGATAAGATGGCCCTCTGTCGTAATGCCGGCATAGAAATATTTGTCCGTCACACCGGAGCCGCGCACATACTCTTGTCCCGGATACAAGGTGCCGTAGTCACTATACTGTCCGGTCGAAATGTCATACTCGAATGCTTTGGAATCCGGATACGTGGAGCCGTAAATTTTACCGTCTGCGCTGGCGTCCAGATCCCAGATCCATTTGTTCGACGGATTTTCTCCCAGGCTTTCCAGCTCCTGCGTCGCTCGATTATAACGATACATAATACCGGACTGCGTCCCCGCAACATAAGGGTTTCCGTCCGACCCTACCGTAACGGCCCAGATCACGTCAGTAGATGGAATCTCCGCTGTGAATTTCACATCCCCCGTAATAGCGTCAAGTGCGTAGAACTGCGCGGGGGAGCCGCTCGCACCAAAATAAATTTCACCGTTACCGATCGCACCGCCGTTCGTCTTTGCGACTACCGTTGCATCTCCCAAAGAAACAGGCTCGCCAAATTCGGTGGTCATCGTAAGCACGGTCACTTCCTCAAAAGTGACGTCATCATAATAAGCATCAACATCAATCGTGCTGTATCCCGAATATAGCAGAATGCGTGCTTTTACCGCTCCGGCAGGGGCTTTGCCTTCAACTGTAACCCGGTTCCAGGATTGTACAGGGGCCTCTGCGCCCTGAGACATGGAGCCGACCTCATCGTTTGATGCATCGTAATATTTAATATAGATTCGCCCAGAGCCCTCGGCAATGTACAGATTGGTAGAAGCCCCGTACGACTTGCCCGCCTCGACATCCATATAGTCACTGTAAACCAAGACCGCAGATTCACTGTTATCATCGGTAATTCTAAGGCTGTGGCTGCCACTGGCTGCCTGTACCTGACTCACCTCTACCATCGTATTTGCCTTCAATGGATTCGGGCTCGTTGTCCAGCCCGGGATGACACCGTCATTCACCGGCTGCTCGAACCCGGCATTGGGAGGTGTAGTTTCCTCCGCGCTCACCTGGTATCTATACGCCTGAACATGATCGTAATAGCCTTTGAACGTATTGTCCCGATGCGAGTACAGGAACACAATCGCGTACTGCGCCCCTTCCGGAACCGGCGGTGTATCTCCGCCTAGCTGCACCCATTGCCCCTGAACAACCTCGGCTGCCGGAATTTTAAATTTGACGTCCTGGTACTGAATTCGGTTGGCATTGGTAATGACATCGGAGTTGAAATAGCGAACCCACATATCGATACCGCCATCTGATCCCGTCGTGCTGAACTGCTCTGCATATACACTGGCTGTAACATTCAGAATCTCGCCCTCTTGAACAGCAAATGCCTTACTTTCAACACCTACATTCTGCTGATCAACGTCAAAATGAATGCTTTGATTCCCCGTGGCATAGACGGAGTCACTGACCGTAACGTCAGCTGAAACCCCGCTGATCCAATATCTCCAATCCATCGGAAGCCCTTTATCGTTCAGCTCGCCCTCAAAGTCTCCATTCTCCAAGCCCACTGGAAGCAGCTGTGGACTGGAATCTCCATACACCTGCTTGTCCGGCATGTTCCATGGAACCATAGTCAGAGTCAATGCGACCGTCAGTAAGACAGCCATGCTTCTGCGGAGTGCTCTGTGCAACGTCATCTTCCTTCATCTCCTCGCTTCGTATTTGGGTTCACCAGCTTTGAATCCGCTTACAAAGGTAGATCCTTAGACCGTGCTGACTGCCTTTAGGCACCGCCGGATCCCCAGATCCAGGTATGTACGTGAGAGCTGCAGTCCCCTCAACTGGATCATATGATGATCATAACAGCCGTTTTTTGATTGCACAACCTTGATGTAATGTATTTACAATGACCAAAATATGACCATAAATATTTGAACCAGAGCACAAACTCTTCTGGTATTTCAATTTCGGCATACAAAAAAGCTCCCGCAGCGGAGGGGGCCATTGAAAAAGTCCTGACTAAATCGAAGAAGGTACTGCACCCGAAATAATTAAGGGGTCGCTGCAGGAAGAGGGGGCTTCCGATCGCTGTTGTCCCCAGATTTCTTGTTCATACCGCTTGGCGGATGAAATCCGGGGACAAAGGCGAGCGCTCCGCTTCTCCAGCCTCCCTCTTCCCTCCGCTCCTTCGTCATCTACTGCAAAAACCGTTAAGATAGAACCGAAGCCCTCTGTTCCAGAATCAACCTTCGTTTTCATTCAGCCCGTACACGTCCTTGTATGACCTGATCGTGCCTAAAGACAACCTGCTCCGCCAGTTGAACAAACAGGTGGATTTTTCGTTTGTGTACGAGGAACTGCGAGCGAACTACTGTCTGGATCATGGGCGTAACATCATCGACCCTGTACGGATGTTTAAATATCTCCTGTTAAAAGCCATTCTCGGCCTCTCCGACGTGGACATGGTATAGCGCTCACGTTACGACATGTCCTTTAAACCCACAGATTACGCAAGGGGGACGCAAGAAGAAATTTAACAAAGATGCGGGCATGTATGTTTGAAACGCAGGTCACATGGCGATTCGCAAAGCGCGTCAAGGCAAGACGTACTCCGTCACCATTAAATCCGGGGTGCACGCCGAACAAATGGCGTTTCAGGAAAGTGAGGCTTTCAAAGAAAAAGCCAAAGAGCGCTACAAAATTGAAGCGAAGAACAGCGAACTCAAGCACAGACACGGGTATGATGTGGCCACATCCTTGAAACTTAATTATGGTAGTTCTTCAGTGGCCTCCTATTCAGAAGGGACTTTCTATTCTTACGGTTTTATTCCTTGTATCTGTCAGGGTAAAGCTCCCGGTTCAGTTGGTCAGTTTCTTCGTAGAACTTTGTCAACAAGGATTCGCCGTTTACCGACTTGCTCATTTGCAATTTTTCGAATTGGGCGATCAACTTACCCTTTTCCTCTAGCTGGTGCAATACTTGCTGAACTAAAGGGTCGGTGGAATCTTTTTTGTCTTCGTAATGTGCGCTGTGAATAAGGTACAAGTCTTTGTAGCCCGCAAAAACTTCATTAAATTCTTCCAGTGCAGTTTGTGGATTAAGTTCCAGTTCCAAATCGGCAGCTCTGGTTGCCAACTCTTTCAGTCTTTGCTCGTCTTCTGTGGTTGCGCCGGGTGCATCAGCAATTTTCTTCTGTGCTTCGTAGCTTTCGACCGCATACGAAACTTTCTCCTTCAATGTCGGGCTATTCGCGTCAGCATGGTTGGACTTGAGATTAGCCAATGCTAATCCGCCGACGACGACAGAACAACATACCGTGAGTACAACCCATGTTTTCTTTTTCAACTTTTCCCACTCCTTCACGTTGTATTAGGATTTGATTTTGATTGATACCATCCAATCGCCATATGCGACGTACGACTTCAATGAAATGTTTTTATTCCATGTGCCGCCGGTTATAGAATGTTGGGCAACTTTAAGATCATTGCCGGGGCCGTAACCATTGACAATTTGCGAATGGATTGTGTCACCAGTTGAGTCCACATGCTGGACAAGGTCGCCACGATAAAGTTCATTGTATATTGGCTGGAAGTTGGCAGCCAATTCGGTTGCTGTGTATTTTGTGGCTCTGTATGCCTTTTTCCCACCGACGCCATTAATAACAGCAAAATGTTCCCGGAATTGATGCGCTCCAGTCCAAGAAGAAGTTCTTGGGTTAGTCGCTGGAGGGACATTCGGACCGTAGTAATACCAGTCGATGGTATTTCTATTTTGCCCTTTTGTGCTGTTAAATGCGAGCCCATGTGTGTGGTACTCACCATACGCGAGTCCATAGCTATCACAGTTGGTTCTGCAAGTGTGATATCCACTGGAATCGGTGCGACCAGGATGAGCCTCAACGAAACCAGGTTGCATCACAATTAATGCGATCAAGATTATTAAAAATTTCAACTGGTTCATATCCATTATAATTTTACAATTTAGGTACGCTGCTATAATAGAAATGACCGCGCACTGGGTGATCCAGATGTGCGGTCATACTATGTTCTCAAATATTTCTTTTCAATACATCCGAAACATCCAAACATAATTCGCTTAAATATCACTAATGCCATCTACTTTTACAACTATGCTATCCTATAACTCGTTACCGATAAATGCATCAAATCTCCACAACCCGTGCTTAGGCAAAGATATTGATGTTAAAACATATCGATCTGCTGGTACAGTTTGCAAATTATCCCCTGTAACATCGAGAGCTAAAGCAACATTTTCTTCGATTATAATTTCATCCGTTGTTTCTTGGTTTGAAGCCACTAGCTTAAAGTTTTTGTTTCCGCCGAGTTGTTCCTCGTTCCCCCAAAGGTGAAAGACATAGAATTGTCGTTTGTCGGTTATAAACGATTTATCAATAATACTCATTTTACTTGTTCCGCGCATAGTTTGCGCATTGTATTCATAAGTCGGACTAGGAACCCATCCTGCTTTAGAAATTTGTTCTTCCTTGTAACAAGATGCGAGGATACAACAAATTATGAGAAGTAGGAGATAAATTTTCTTTCTCAAATCAATCACCTCGTGGAAATTGTAACACAATAAATGAATTAATAACTGTACTTACTCAAAACCAGTTCCATGAAATGTAAATAGAGACATACTTAACTCTCAAGCGTAAAATAGAAGTACCACCAACTACCTACGCAGGAGAGAAAAGATATGTCTCATACGAATACGTTATCACAGCAGGGCCATTGGAACAACTATTTTAAGCAGTGGAAGCCCCCCTTTATTTCACTAAACCAGCGCTTCGTCACATCCATCATTTTGTGGATGGCATGCTTTCAGCGGGGTTCACTGGAACCTTGACCGACATTCATCGGGAAAGTTTACACGAACGAGACCGCAGAACGTTAAGCCATTTTTTGTCTCACGGCAACTGGAACAGGTCTTTTCTCCAGCGTATTACTCAACGTGTTGCTTTTCAAGAAATCAACAAGACTGCCAGGCAAGACCAGAGTCCCATTTTTGTCATCCTGGACGATACCTTGTGTGAGAAAACGAAGCCTTCGTCACAGGCTGTGGACACCATACAAGGAGCTTCGTTCCAGTATTCTCATCTTAAAGACGGAAATGTTTATGGCCATACGGTGGTTCAAGCGCTACTTCGTACAGGCGATGAGGTATATCCATTTGCTTTGGAACGTTACGATCCTGAAGGAAAGAGCAAAATTGATCTGGCCTGCGACATCACCTTCTTTGGATTTAAAACCCATTACGCTATGAGCGACGAACGGATCATTACCGCCGCGACCATAACGACGGGAGAGAAGAGTGATGGGAAGCAACTGCAGCCACTCATTGAAAAAAGCGTCGCGGCTGGCGTAACTGTAAAGACCGTGATTGGCGACACGGCGTATTCGGAGAAAGACAACCTGATCTACACCAAAGGGGAGCATATCATCGCTTTTATTGCGAGCTCGGTGCCCCTTTTTTTATATTAAAGTCTTTTGAAACTTAATTATGGTAGTTCTTCAGTGGCCTCCAGAGGAGCAGGCTTATCTCATTCGCCTGTGCTGTTAGGGAGCTGCACTATTATTTTCTTTTGGATAAATTGAACTATTTATTCACCGGGTTTCTCAACTCCAGCAGTTGCTGAACCCGCTCCCACACGGCCTCCGCCTCCTCCATGCCAGCCCAGAATAGCATCAGCTCCCGCCGAATAGCAATAATATCGCGGTGATGCAGACCCAGATCTGTCATCAGCTTGAAAGTGGGGATAATTTCACGATACATATGAAACCGGGAAGGCCGATGAAGCTCATCCACGCCCTTCCATTCTGCAGCCCGCTCCAAACTCGGAATCGAGAGTGTCTGCTTGCGGATCATGAGCTGCGCCTCCTCGGAGAGGAGAAAGTCCACCAGCAGCTTGGCTGCATGCTTGTGCCTGGATCTTGCATTAACCGCGAGCCCGGTGGTCAGCAGCAGTGTTGCGGGAGTGTCCCTTCTCGGGATCGGCGCAATGTCATAATCGACGTCAGCCGATTGCATTTTATTGAGGCTGTAATAGGTACACAGAATCATGGAGGCTTTGCCTCTTGCAAATAGCTCTTCCACATCGGCATTGCTCTCGGAGAAATGAAGCGGTGAGTAGCTCTGGTTAACAATCAGGTCCCGGCACTCCTCAATACTGGCTATGAACTTCGCCTTCTCTGCCTCTGCGTTCTCCGCACCGTTTACAAATCCGTTCTGCAGCAGCATGATCGGCCATCGGTTGCTCGACGGCATATGATAATAGAATCCGAAGCCGCCATGATCGGCAGCCAGCTTGGCAGCCGCTGCTTTCAGATCCTCCCAGGTCCAGCTGCTGTTCGGCTCTGTCAGTCCGCTTTGTGTAAAATGAGATTGATTATAAGCCAGGATGACCGGCGAGAAAATCCATGGAACGGCCAACAGCCGTTCATTATAGGTGAATAGTTTAGAGAGGAATTTATAGGTTCCCGGGAAGGAATCCAGCTCCTCCAGATACTCCGACTCGGTATCTGTGCTGAACAGCTTGAAGTCACTGTAATTCATCGTCATGACATCCAGCCAATCATTGTCCATGAACTCCTTCACTGTCGTATGATAGGGATCATACGGCAGAAGAAAGCTCTGCACCTCAATCTGGGGATATTTAGCGTGAAAAGCCTGCAGCAGAGCATCCAGCTTCGCTTCCTTAGCTATATTCTTATAGCAGCCAAGCTTGATCTTGATCTGGCGCTCCGGGACGGGGTGCAGCACCCGCGCTCCTACCTTGGGCAGCTTCATAATCAGTTCTTCCTCGCTTAGCAGCTCCAGCCCCTTGCGGACCGAATTCTTGCTCAGTCCATACTGCTCTCCAAGCTCGGCGATCGACGGCAGCATCTCTCCCGGAGCGTAATTACCGCTTACGATCTGATTTCTCAGCGTGGCGATCATATGATCCAGCCGTTTATGAAATGTGCTTCGCTGTGGTTTCTTGCCTGTCATGGATTCTATTGCTCCTTTTTACTGACTTTTCCTGTCCTCGACAATATTCGTAAAGCATACCATATCCAAAATGTTCCCGTCTATTTCTTCTAAGCCAAAAGCCCCCCAGCGCATAGTCCTGGAGAGCTTGTATCCAACTCGTATCCTATATTTGAAAAAAAGACTGTATCACCTGTTACAAAGTTACCAGCTGCGGCTTGCACAAGCGGATGTAGCGGTCGCTCATCGCTTCCACATCGGCCTGGTCATGCGTAACAAACAGGCAAGTCATCTGGGCTGCCTTGACGATGTCCCGCAGCTCCCGCCGAATGGAATGCTTCAGTTCTGCATCCAGGCTGCTGAACGGCTCATCCATAAGCACCACATTCGGCCGCGGGGCCATCGTCCGTGCCAGGGCAACCCGCTGCTGCTGTCCGCCGCTCAGCTCATGGGGATAACGATCCTCAAAGCCCTGCATCCGGATCAGCTCCAGGAGCTCGGCGACCCGCTGTGCCCGTTCTTTGCGGGATTGCTTATGCAGTCCAAAAGCGATATTGCTTCTTACATTCATATGCGGAAACAAGGCGTAGTCCTGACTGACCATGCCGACCCCGCGGTGCTCCGGCTGTACAAAGGTGTGAGCGCCATTCACCTGAACCCCGTTGATCCGGATGACGCCGGAGTCCGGCGCCTCCAGGCCGGCGATCAGGCGCAGCAGCGTGCTTTTTCCATTCCCGCTGCTGCCGACGATGCCGACGATTTCTCCCTGCTCCACCGCCAGGCTCAGCTCCTGAATGACCGGCTTCATCGCTCGAGCATAGCTGAAGGTCAGCTGCTCAATCTCAACAATACTCATGCTTCCCACCTCTTATCCAGATTGTGAAGTACATATACCGAGATAAAGCTGATGCTAATAATAAGCAGTGCCGGCACCGAGGCCTCATGAATCTGCTCATTATTGGCATATTGATACGTCTTCGTAGATAACGTTTCAAAATCAAACGGACGCAGCAGCAGCGCCAGCGGCAGCTCCTTGCAGATTTCAACAAAGGTCAGTATGCAGCCGCTGAGGACAGCTCCTCGAATCAAAGGAAGCTCGATCCTCCAAAAGGTCGCCAGTCTGCTTCTGCCAAGCAATCGTGAGGCTTCCGTATAGCGCGTGCCTGTCTTCTCGAAGCCAACCTCCACGGCATTATAGCCTGTCGCCATAAATCGGACCACATACCCGAAGATAAGCATCCCGGCTGTCAGACTCAGGATCACAGGGGTTCCTGTTCCTCCCAGTGCAGCATGCAGCTTAATATAAGCCTGGTCGAGACGGAGGAAGACGCCCAGCACACCGATTGCGATAATAGCACCGGGAATAGAGTAACCGGCAATAACCAGCCGGGACAGCAGTGCAGCCCCCCAGGTCCGTGAGCGGGTGGCATTGCCGACCACAAGCGACAATATCATGATGATGGCCGTTGCGGCAGCCGCTGTATATAAGGTTCTTCCTACATAATACATGAACTGATCATTCCACACATCCCGGAACGTCCAGCCTGCCCAGACAGAAAGCTGCACGATCGGTACAGCAAACGCTGCCGCCAGTACCGCAGCCCCGTATAGCAGAATACCCATTCCCTTGACCCGGCTCAGCTTCGCTGGCTGCAGCGGTTTAGACTTGCTGGTGCTGGAGCTGAATCGGCGGCTGCGGCGCAGCAGGCGCTCCAGCAGGAATACGCCGGCCAGAACGACCATCAGCCAGGCGGCAAGCCTCATGGCTGAATTCACATCATACATCCCGAACCAGGTT
This sequence comes from Paenibacillus sp. F411, assembly GCF_017582705.1. Classification (NCBI taxonomy): domain Bacteria; kingdom Bacillati; phylum Bacillota; class Bacilli; order Caryophanales; family Paenibacillaceae; genus Paenibacillus; species Paenibacillus sp. F411. Next base: position 203,880 of record NZ_JAGFIP010000004.1, on the reverse strand, counting down.
TTGAAGATGGCTGTTGTAACGGTCTGAAGTCCAAAGTACTGGGTAACCCCGTAGTCGCTAAGCACTTCAAAGACGACCAGGCTCAAACCCCCAACAATCGCCGGGCGGCTAATCGGCATGACGACACGAAAAAAAATCGACAGGCTGCCTCTTCCCAGCAGTCTTGCATTCTCAATAAAGGCCGCACTTTGCCTCTCCAGAAAGGCTCGCGTTACGAGATACACATAGGGATACAGAAATAAGGTGAATACGACGACGGCGCCGCGCATAGAGGTCAGGCTGATCCACTCCTGAGAGGGCTCAAGTCCGAAATCCCGCAGCGTACCCTGTACCACTCCGGTGTAGCTGAACATCGTACTGTACGTATAAGCCCCGATATAGGGCGGAACCGCCAGAGGCAGCACCAGCGCCCAGCGCAGAATGGATCTTCCCGGAAAATCAAACACGGTCACAAACCACGCCAGCGATACGCCCAGCAGCATCGTTGTAACCGCTGTTATTCCAGTCAGGATCAGCGTCTCCAGCATGTAATCCTTAATCAAGTATTGCTTGATGTGGGCCCAATGCTCACTCGGTGGTTCAAAGATAGATAGAAATACAAACAAAATAGGCAGCAGTATCACTGCCGCCCCCAACATGCTGATGAGCCACCAGCCGTTTAGCTTATTTATAAAATACGAACGTATCTGTCTAAAAAGCATGTATTATTTCCAACCTGTCTTATTCATGATTTCTACAGCTTCAGCGTTACGCTCACCCAGCTTGCCAAGCTCAATCACCTGAGTCTTGAAGCTGCCCCAGGATTTGAGAAGCTCCGGAACTTCAGCTTCCGGGTTCACTGGGAATTCGTAATTCTCTTTCGAAATCATACCTTGAGCTTCCTTGCCTGTCAAGAATTCAATCAGCTGAACTCCATAATCCTTGTTCTTGGCATGCTTGGTCAGGGCTGCACCGCTGACGTTGATATGAGTTCCGGTCGTCTCCTGGTTCGGGAAGAATACGCCAACCTGATTCCCAACCTTCACTTCTTCCGGATCTGCAGAGTTCAGCAGCAAGCCAATATAATACGTGTTCATAATCGCTACATCGCCAACGCCTGCTACAACGGCTTTGGCCTGATCGCGGTCATTGCCTTCCGGCGTGCGGGCCATATTCGCCACCAGACCTTGGGACCATTGCTCTGCCTGCTCCGCACCGTTCAACTCGATAAAGGAAGCCAGCAGCGATTGATTATACAGGTTAGAGGATGGACGAACTAGCACTTTTCCCTTCCAGTCGGGACCTGCGAGATCTTCATAAGTGGACAACTGCTCCGGCTTCACCCGATCCTTGGAATAGACGATGACACGGGCACGGCTGGACAAGCCAACCCATTGATTCTCAGGGTCGCGCAGCTCTTGAGGCACCTGCTGATTCACGGTTTCAGACGTAATTGGCTGCAGGATGTCCGCCTGCTTGGCCGTGTTCAGCACACCGCCGTCAACGGTCATGAACACATCTGCCTGTGTATTTTCACCTTCGCGCTTCAATCTTTCAATTAATTCCTCCGCCTTGCCGTCAATCACCTTGACCTCAATGCCGGTTTCTTCTTTAAACTTCTCGAACAACAGCTTGTCTACATCATAGCTGCGGGAGGAGTAAACATGAACCACTTTCTCGGTTTCCGCAGCCGTGCCGGCTGCGCCTCCGGTGCTCTCCTCTGCTTCTTTCTCAGCACCGCAGCCTGCCAGCAGGCCTGCTGCCATCACAATACTTACCATAGGCGCTACAAACTTCCGAAATTTCAATCTCGACACTCCCTTTTTTATGTAAATGATTATCATTATCACTTGCTACCCGAAATGAATCATAATTCATTACGTTTAACCTGTCAAGCATTACTTATGCGGCTTCTTCTACTATTCCCGGCGGCGGCGGAATATACATATCAATAGCCCTGCGAAGAAATGGAGGAACACACAATGCCATCCACGGACCTGAAAAAGCTGGAGTATGCTATTGCCGAAATTACCGAGGTCGCCGCAAGCCTTGGCCTGGATTTCTATCCCATGCGCTATGAGATTTGTCCGTCGGACATTATTTATACGTTCGGAGCTTATGGTATGCCTACCCGCTTTTCTCATTGGAGCTTTGGAAAGACGTTTAACAAAATGAAGCTCCAGTACGACCTGGGCCTAAGTAAAATTTACGAGCTCGTTATCAATTCCAACCCCTGCTATGCGTTTCTGCTGGACAGCAACTCCCTCGTTCAGAATAAGCTCATTGTGGCGCACGTGCTGGCCCATTGCGATTTCTTCAAGAACAATGCCCGCTTCTCCAAGACCAATCGCAATATGGTCGAGAGCATGACCGCGACTGCAGAACGAATCAGTGACTACGAGAAGCAGCACGGAGCCTTGGTCGTGGAGCAGTTTATTGATGCCGTGCTCGCCATCCAGGAGCATGTCGATCCTTCCATCGTGAAGCCTTACCGGATGTCGAAGGAGGATTATGTTTCTTCCATGCAGCAGCGCGCCTCTTCTAAAGGTAAGGCTGCCGCCGCTTCACCCTATGATGACCTATGGTCGCTGGAGAACTCCAAAGAGCCGGAGAAGAAAAAAGCGTCACCGATATTCCCTCCCCGGCCGGAAAAGGATCTTCTATGGTTTATTGAGGAGTATTCATCCATTCTTGAGCCGTGGCAGCGGGATATTCTGACCATGCTGCGCGATGAAATGCTCTATTTCTGGGCACAAATTGAAACCAAGATTATGAATGAAGGCTGGGCCAGCTTCTTCCACCAGCGAATCATGCGGGAGCTGGATCTGACCGCGGAGGAAACCGTGGAATATGCCAAGCTGAATGCCTCCGTCGTTCAGCCTTCCAAGCATACGTTGAATCCGTATTATCTGGGCCTGAAAATATTCGAGGATATTGAGAAGCGGTGGGATCATCCCTCCCCGGAGGAAAGGGAACGCTTCGGCCGGGTACCCGGCAGCGGCCGGGAAAAGATGTTCGAGGTCCGCGAGAATGATGCCGATATCTCCTTCATCCGTAATTATTTGACGAAGGATCTGGTTAAGGAGCTGGATTTGTATGTGTTTGAGAAAAAGGGCCCGGAGTGGAAAATTACCGATAAATCCTGGGAGAACATCCGGGATCAGCTGGTTTACGCCCGCGTTAACGGCGGCTTTCCTTACCTTGTCGTCAAGAACGGAGACTACCTCGGCCATGGCGAGCTGTACCTGCTGCATCAGTTCGAAGGACAGGAGCTGGATTTGAAGTATGTAGAGCGTACACTGCCCTATGTGTATCAGCTGTGGGGAAAGACTGTTTACCTGGAAACGGTGGTCGAGGAGAAGCCGCTGCTCATGGTATACGATGGCAAAAAGGTAAGCCGCAAATTTCTATAAATCTATACGAAACAGGGCTGATCCGCGGTCAGAATAAAGTCTGCCGCAGATCAGCCCTGCTTCTTGCGCTTCTTAAAGAATCCCGACTGCAGGCTCGGCTGCTGCCGCTGTCCGCACTTCGCTTTCATCCGGCTGACCGGTACGCTGCAGCGCCTCCAGATCATTCGCCAGCTTCTCCATCATCTTGACGAATGAGGACAGCTCCTGCGAGCTGGCCGCCTGATGGCGTGCATTCATCGCCGACTGCTCCGAGTCCTGCTCCACCTGCTCCAGCTTGGCGATAATGCTGTTCACCTTATCCTGGATCTGCTCCATCGCACCGCGCGAGTGACTGGCCAGCTTGCGTACCTCGCCGGCTACCACCTCAAAGCCTCGTCCAAATTCCCCGGCATGTGCCGCTTCAATCGCAGCATTCAAGCCCACCAGATGACTCTGATCGGCAATTTCCCGGATCAGGCTGCCCATTTCGTCAATCTGGCGGACCTCCTGGTTCAGCTCTCCCGTCAGCTCATAGGCTTTGTCCTGCGCTTCAGCGGCCCGGGCTGCATTATCTGCCATGACCGCTGCACTCTGATCCAGCTCCACAATCATCGCGCTGAGCTCCTGAACTGCCGCCGTAATGGTTTCCAGCATATGCTGCTGCTCGTCCGCCAGCTGCTGAATATGCTCCTTCTCCTTTAATTCATAAGCTTCCAGCACCAGCTGGGAATCCAGGTTAAACATTTTACTAAGTGCATGCACGACCTGCATCCAGCTTCCGGGCGCTTCCCGCTGAAGCAGCTCCGCTGCAATATCCAGATATATCATATATGAACCGAGATAATAGTCCGTCGTCAGCCCGATCCGTGAATGAATCTGACCTACGAAAATCCGGTTGTTAATATAGGCCTCATCAATCACACCTGCCGCCAGAGACATCCAGTACTGACGCTGCGTTTCCTTCAGACGCTCCAGGCTGGAGTGGCGCTCAATAATCACCTTCAGCTCCTGCCGGCTTGCCATCTGCTGATACAGCCGGTCCACGACCTCGTTGACAATCTTCTCAAATACCTGCTTGTGATCCGTAAGAAGCTGGAGCTCCTTCTCCTGCAGACCCATGTAGCTCAATTGCTGAAGTCTCTCCGGCGAAACATTAATCATCATCCACTCATCTCCTAAGGCTGTAGTCCGGTAGTCCTTCTCTTACATTCTTTACCTCGTCCCCCGGTTCATTATAGACCAAGATACCCTGAATTTCCCAAGCCTAAAGACCTAATTGGTTGTATATATGCACCAGAACATGCCAAAAACGGCCTCTTGAGAGGCCGTTAGGGAGATGGCTATGGAAATGAATTTACCGGTTCAGCAGACTGCCGACATACCGCAGCAGCTCATTGGCACAGACCGGACAGTAGCCATGCTCATCAATCAGGCGAGTACTGACCTCATTGATCCGCTTCAGCTGGACGGCATCCGGAGTTTTCGTGGATGTCGTAATTTTGACAATATCCTTCAGATCTGCGAACAGCTTCTTCTCAATCGCTTCCCGCAGACGCTCGTGATTGGAATAGTCGAATTTTTTGCCCTTGCGGGAATACGCGGAGATTCGAATCATAATTTCCTCGCGGAATGCTTTCTTGGCATTTTCAGACACGCCGATCTGTTCCTCGATGGAACGCATCAGGCGCTCATCCGGATCCATCTCCTCATCGGTCAGCGGATCGCGGATTTTAGTCCAGTTGCAGAACGCTTCAATATTATCGAGATAGTTCTCGAACAGCGTCTTGGCCGACTCCTCAAAAGAGTACACAAACGCCTTCTGCACTTCTTTTTTGGCCAATTCGTCATACTCCTTGCGGGCTGCCGAAATAAAGTTGAGGTACCTCTCCCGCTCCTCCTTGGTAATGGAAGGATGCTGGTCCAGACCGTCCTTGATCGCTCTGAGCATATCCAGCGCATTGATGCATTGAAGGTCCTGCTTGATCAGTGCGCTTGAGATCCGGTTGATGACATATCGCGGATCGACGCCTGACATCCCCTCCTCCAGGAACTCATTCTGCATTTCCTTCAAATCTGCTTCCTTGTAGCCCTCAATTTCCTCGCCGTCATACATACGCATTTTCTTGATGAGGTCCATTCCCTGCTTCTTCGTTTCCTTTAATCTTGTCAAAATGGTAAAAATCGCAGCCGACCGCAGTGCATGGGGAGCCACATGGATATGGCGCATATCACTTTGGCCGATCAGCTTCTCATATATTTTTTCCTCATCGGTGACGCGCAGATTGTACGGGATCGGCATGACGATCATTCGGGACTGCAGCGCCTCGTTCTTTTTGTTCGCAATAAAGGCCTTGTACTCGGACTCGTTCGTATGGGCAATGATGAGCTCATAGTTAGTGTACTGATAATTCTAAATAAGATAGGGGTTGTTTCGATGGAAAAGAAATACGTGACCGTGTTTAAGCATAGGGGGTTCGATATTCAGACCCTAAAGACAGCCACCCCTTCACGTGGTGATAACTTAGGGTATACCATAAACAACGGTTTTTTCGTAGGTCGCAATTACAGACTGATCGATGATGCGATTGATGATATCGATCGAAAACTAGAAAACGAACAGAATCAGTGTTTGATATAAGAAAGCAAAAAGCCGCTCAGTCATTCTGAGCGGCTTTCCTTTTGGCTTGTTTGATCGCAATATCTGCAATCGTTTTGTAGAGATCATCCAGAGCGCTGGTTGGTTCGTCACATGGAGGAATGACAATGCCAATGAGTCCGTTTTTACCTTGGATGTACTTCGTGACGCGCTCTTTAATATCGACCTCTGTCTCCGACGGGTTTTGGACATTCGCCTTCAAAGGATCCAATATGCTCTGCCCCCTCTGCTGCGCGCTAGTTTATAATTATTCAGGATTGACCCTCATCATGTTCGTCTTGTGGCGTGATTAATTTTTTAATATCGATGATTTTGAAGTAGTCCAGATTAAAGGCCAATCGATAAAATGCAGTCCATCTAATCTTTGCATATAAATCCTTGCTGATCGGCGGGTTAAAAACAAAGGAGTAGACTTTCATGTCGGTTATTGTTTCGTCCTTCATGTAGCGTTCTTGGATCAAGAGGCGTTCCCGAGGATACAGCTTGTTGACCGCCCGTTCCACCTTTTCGCAATAGTTTTGCCTGGCCTGTGGAACGTAGACGTTGTGAATAGCGATGTCTGCCGTTTGATCGCTTGTCACGTTGGTTGGACCGTGGAACCTCTCTGTGCTGCTTGCCGTTACGCTGGCTTCACGCTCTTCAAATGTTATAGATTTAAAGATTCTGTATTTTTCTAAAGCCGACTCGACGGCCGCCTGCGTCTTTTTCCTGTCCAGCTCTGGTAATTCAAAAGACATCTGACCCACTTTATCACCTCAATCTTTTGGGGGATCCCCGGCCGGAGCCGGGGAGTCATCATATTACTGCGGCAGCTCATCTTCGTCCGTCATTGGTGGCTCTTCCTCTGTAGCAGCAGCCTCATCGATCGTCATCTGATTCTGGTCCACTTCTACTGTGCCGTCATGGTTGATCTTGCCGCGGACGCCCTCTCTCGGCTCATTGAATTCCTCAATGCTCATCTGACCCGGAGCAACCTTCAGGGTGACGTTGCGGCCGGCGAATCTGTAAAGCTTAGCTGCTTTCTCATCACTATCACCCTTGATGCCAAACTTCATCACAGTCTTTTTGCTGTCGCGCTGAATGGAGATGAACTCAGCATTCAATTCGCCGCAGACATCGTCCCCTCCGACCTCCAGCGAGATAATTACGATATCACCGGACAGATCAAACAGTTCTGCTTCGCCGTCCAGATCCTCAGCGCCCTTGATTTCAAACTTCAGGATTTCTTTCTTATCATCTTTCTGCATCGACTTGAAAAGCACGTTCATATGGATCATGGTTTATTTCCCCTCTCGATTATGATTTGGATTAAACATGGCTGCACATTCGCAGCAGATGGCAAGTACGTTCCCATTCTTGGTGTTTTTGATTCTATGTCTTGCGGGCTTCTCTTTGCATAATTCACAGGTTATACTCAATACTCCCCACCTCGCTTCAGATACTTACCGTCACGCCCTTGGCGCGGAGCGGTGATCTCATATTGCATGGCGCTGCCCTTTGGCTGTGGCGGCTTGTCTGCTCCGATTGCCTTGAGATGTGCGGCGACCTGCTCCGGTGTCCAGTGTTCGACTTTGCAGGCGTTCACAGCGCCTTGCCTCCATGCCGCTGCGGCCGGGTCGCGTTATAGGCCATCTTTTCGGTGATGGCTTGTTCCAGGTCAATCCCATAACGGCCGCAGGCGTCGAACACCCGGATCACAATGTCAGCCAGCTCGGACGGGATGCCGCAGGGCTTCCATTCCGGGTATCTTTGCACATCGAATTGAACGACTGGCCCTTCATAGCCATCTGCCTCGTACCATACTTCCGCAAGTGGTTTCCCGTTCCGGTGGTCCTCCATCGCCTCCGAAGCTTCCGAGTGAATCAGGGCGATAATCTCCCCGAAGCTCCGATCCTCTTGCCACCAACCCTTGTCTACTGCATTCTGATGTGCTGCTTGCACCAATTCATTAATAGATTTCATCCGTTCATCTCTCCCTTGTATCATTTAACTTCCAGTAGTAAAGCTTCGAGAACAGTTCCATTTCCCGTGTCCACTTGCTTGCATCTATGCCTTTAAGACGTTCGTAAAGGTCTCGATAATCAATGACATTCATAAGTCCATGCGCGGCTGCACGATCGCTGTCCTGCGTTCCGCTATTTCCACATATTGCTCGCCCATCTCGATGATGGTGCATTCCCGGTTGTTCTCCAGAGCAACTTTAAGAGTCGTTCCGGATCCCCCGAAAGGATCAAGGACCCTGCCGCCGACCGGTGCGCCCGCCAAGATGCATGGCTCAATGAGTTTTTCAGGAAATGTTGCGAAATGAGCTTCTGTGAATTGAGCTGTGGGTACTGTCCAAACAGACCGTTTATTCCGCGATCCAAAGTAATCAACATCTTCCCTATCCGCACGGTGCTGCTTCGATTGTCCAGGTACATCGCCCTCATTCACCTTCCGAGCAAAACTGTATGCCTTTCCCACCGCCTTCATCGGTCCGTTGGTCTTGGCCCCGCCGTTCGCGCGTTCACTCCCGCGCTGCTTCTTGAGGTCCTGTGATAATCTTGCAGCGCTGGAGGCGGCCATCTGCTCCTTGATCGCAGCGCAGTCATAGTAATACCGTTCAGACTTTGCCAGCAGGAACATGTATTCATGAGCCTTGGTCGGCCGATCCCCTACACTCTCCGGCATGCAGTTCGGCTTGCTCCAAATGTTGTCCATTCGCAGGTACCAGTCGTCAGCCTGGAGCGCAAAGGCTACGCGCCAAGGGATGCCGATCAGATCTTTTGGCTTCAGATTTGGCGGCTGCTGACGTTTAGGACGATGTAGATCAGAAGCAGCCTGCTTGTCTGACAAGTAATGTTTGCCGTGCCATCTTTCATTCAAGCCTTCATCCCGTTTAATTCCGGCCCCAGAGTAACTGTCTCCGAAATTTATCCAAAGTGTCCCATCCTCCCGGAGCAACCGCCAGACCTCTCGAAATACCAGAACCATATGGGCAGTGAACATTTCAGGTGTAGGTTCTAGGCCAAGGCAGCCGTTCCATTCCGGGACCGTTACTGGCTGCAACCCGGGCATTGGTGTGTATGTCGTTTCCGGCCAGTATGTTGATGGTAAACCGTAATCGCGGAGCCCCCAATACGGCGGAGATGTCACACAGGTATGGAATGATTCAGCCTCGAGTTGCGGCATGACCTGAATGCAGTTACCTTGCAGAATCATTTTGTCTCATCCCTCCTGTATGTGCTGCTTATACTGCAGGAGTACCAGACATCTGCGTTTGCTTCTGCCGATTTGCCTCCAGCCTGATTCTTTAAAGCAGTAACCTGGGTTTGTGCTTAAAACTTTATCTGCGTCAACATAAGTAATGATTCCATCTATTGGCGGAGATCCCCATTCACTGATGGTCGCCTTTACAGCTAATCGAATTAATTCACTGCTAATGCATTTCGATTCATTCCGGAATATCGTGCATTCCCACGCGTCTAAACCGTCATCTCTCACACCAGACCACGTAACCCATACCGCATCACCGGCTGCCGTTCTCAACGTCAAATTCCGTCCTGGGCGTGTAAACATTGGATGTCCGGGATGCTGCCGGGAATAATGCCGATCGGCAAGGAGGCGGCAAGAGCGATCGCCCTTATGGGTCATAATCCATGGTCCATATTGCGGCATGTCCAGCATGAGTTGGTTCACGTCTTGTGCCCCTCCTTCGGCCCTCATCTAAGCATTTACTCCGACCACTTTATGACCGAAGATCTCCGCTGCCATTTGGAGACCAGTTCGAAAAGCAACGGCAGCTGCTTCTCCATACCGAGCACTCGCCTTTTCAAATTCCTGTAGCAGCAGTTCTTCAGGACTTCTCTCGATCTCATAGCCATAGTACAGCGCCTCGATCAGGACGTTCATGGGCAGATCGTTCAATGGACTCAGTTCGCCTTTCCACTCGGCCTGCACATGGAGTAAGGTCTGCGCATGGAGTAGAACGATCTCATGCGGTGCTTTAGCCGTCAGCACAGCCTTCAGAGCATCGCACTGGGGTGCCATGAGGGAAACGGGAAGGTGAGGGATTTCTGTTTTTTCAGACTTATTGGACTCAGGCTGCGCCGGCGGTTCCTCTTGTTGCAGCGATGGATCAGCTGCTGGAGCTTCCTCTTTCACTTCCGAAGGTTCCGACTTCTCTTCCTCAGGCTGATCGCTTTTTCCCAAACCCGATTGATGTTTGAACAGAGCAATCTCTACTTCTTCAGATGCCTCGTCCTTGATGCCCCACTTTTTAGCAAGCCAGTATTTTTCAATGCTGGCTAATGTCGTTCCCATTTTTTGTGCAGCCTTGTTACGAGAGTATCCTGCAGCTCTCAGTGCCAAGTAATCCTCTTTTTTGAGCTTTGCCATGGCTTCATGCGCCTCCTTAGGATTTGGATTGGGTCTTATATCAATTGGTTTTTTATGTGATCGAGCGATTGGCTGCCCGATGATTTTTGCGACCTCTTCCGGTGGCAGCGTGTATTCTTTGACCGGACCAGGCGGAGAGCCGATTTCGTTCTTACGGTTGGGTATTGACGTCCCCATACTGGGCCTCCTCTCCGGCAGGTCGGACCATGAATCTACGACCAGCTATGATGATCAACTCCTCACCTTGCAGGTCGTAAATGTAGGCCTCTGTGGCTGTGAGGCCATGGATTAACTCGGTGGCTGTTTTGAATTGTGCATCCTCAGTGTCGTTGATCGTCACTGTCTTAAGACCATCCCACTCTTCTCGGATCTCTTCGGCTTTCAGCAGCACCTGATCGACCATCGGCTTACTGATCCGAGGATGACACTCCATAGCCTCTTTCATGTGATTCATACCCTTGGCATAGGCCCGGGTGTGGACATCGTTCATCCATTGCCAGAAGGTTTTCATGCTTAGAGTTTTAATCCACTGAAATACTCGGCGTTTTTCATTCTCATCCATTTTCTATGCTTCCCTCCTCAAAATAAGATCGTTTGTTCCGCGTTTTGGGTGTGACTGTCCGCCGCCGCAGGCTTCCCCCGGCGCTTGGTCGTTTTTGATTTTGGCTTTTTTGGCTTTTTGACGGTATCCGGATCAATGATGGCCATGATGACCTCTTGCTGGTACACCGGATATTCTTCGAGCTGCTGGCCGTTTCTGACCCGGTACACAGCCTCTGCGATCATGGAGAGCACGTAGGCATCAGCGATGTTGTCCGATGCTGCTCTATATCCCCAGTGCTCATATACAGCGTCGATGACCAACTGTTTTGCAGCCTTTCCCTTCAGCCTCTTTTTGCTTCCAGGCTCCCCGACCCATTCAGAGACGTTTACGTATTTCTTCAGCTGGTTTGGCCGAGGGGAGACGAAGCTGCCGATCACCCGATCTGTGGCCATACGAGCAGCCCAGTTACATCCGCTGCTGACCTTGTTGGTGTCCTGGGCATCCAGCGCAAACCCTTCTATGCCGACCACATCACCTGGCTTCAGGTGTCGTAAAATCTCATCGTGCAGCGTCCGGACCATCCGAGGAGTGTCTGCCTTGATCCCAGTTATCTCCTTCGCTCTCAGTAGCGTGCCGTCCGGGTCCCGGGCGATAAATCCGGTTTTAGTGGCCGGGTCAATCCCGACAAAGCGAGTCATCTTGAGATCTCCCAATTCCGCTGCCGAGCATATTCCTTGATCTTATACAAGTGATCAGTGTTGGCCCGTCGGATTACGTTATCGACCACCCTGGTTGCTTCTTGTGGCGGCAGCATCTCCCGTGCCTGCTGCCGGATCAGCCCGATCGTTACCTGCAGCACATCCATCAGCTCGCTGAGCATCCGGCGCTGATCAAAGTCCGCGGCTTCGACTTCTTCAATGAGCTCATTCACTTCTTCCTGCAGCTTGAGCCGCAGGTCTCCAGGCTGGTACCCTTTCACCGGGTAGTCAATCACCGGCACGGCCAGCACTATAAATTCCTGCATCCGTTTCTCCTCGCTTTCTAATCATCCAGCCAGCTGGACATGTTTCTCTTTGATGGTGCTGGTGCCGTTTCTACCGGCTGCTGTGGTTCTTGCTGAGGCGGTTCGGGCTTTGCCTCTTCCTTCTGCTTTGGTGGATCTTCTACAGCCTTTGGCTCTCCGAGATCCTGCCATTCCCACTTGAGTATTCGGTACTGCTCACGCAACCCTGGGTAGGACTGTACCATTAGGCCACGGCGGTAATATTGGATGAGGCTTGCCGTACGGTCATAGATAAGCCGCTTCTTCTCTTTTATGCCTTCGGATAAAAGCGGATCCTCGAGCTCAATAGCCAATTTAACAAGTCCGTCCAGAGCCTTCTTGTATTGATCATCGTTTTGAATGAGTTTCCCTTTCACGCTCTCTCACCTTCTCTGCGAGCTTTTCTTTGTCTTCTTTCGTCAGGTTGATAAAGCGACCGTTTTTTCGATTGAACACCATTTCGATGGTACCGGTACCGATCTTCCGCCCTTTGGCGATGATTATTTCCATAATGCCTTTTCGGATGGTATCTGGATAATAGTAGTCGTCACGATATAAAAACATGATCACATCAGCATCAAATTCGATGTTCCCAGATTCGCGCAGATCAGACATCATCGGGCGCTTGTCCTGGCGTTCCTCGCACTTCCGGCCGACGGAGCTGATAGCGATCACCGGCACATCAAACGTTCGAGCAATCTGCTTTAGCTGCTTAGAGACGTAGTTGACTCGGTCGGCGTTCTGATTGAATCTTTTTTCGCTCTCGATGAGCTGCAGGTAATCAATGTACACGATCAGGTTTGCATGCTTTTTCTTCATTGCCTTGACCTGGCGCCGGATGTACTCAATACTCATTCCTGGAGTATCGTCAATGTAGAGCGGAAGGCTGTCCAAGATATCGAGCGCTTTGTCGTAGTTACCCCAATCATTTTCAGTGAGCTTCCCCGCTCGAACCTTCTTACTGTCGATACCGCCTATGGAACAGATGAATCGTTCAGCCACGTCTGCGCCAGGCATTTCTGCTGAGAATATAGCTGGTGTATATCCCGCCCTGGCTGCAGCCGTAGAGTCGTTAACGATATAGGCCGTTTTCCCGATGCTCGGCCGTGCCGCGACAATGGTCACATCTTGCTTTTGATGACCACCAGACATTTCGTTATAGTCATCACTGGCCGTCTTCACTCCAGTAATCCCTAACCTGCTTCCGCGGGCCATGATCTCCTTGTGATGACCATCAAGCACGGCTGACATTTTCTTCATTCCGTCCATTATGGTCTGACCCTGCAGCTCCTCTAATTGCTCCAGGCTCTCTCTCACTGCGCTGAGGTTCAAGGTCCCTCCATTCAGCGCAGCCTTCATGGCTTTGGCGGCTCTTGCCTGGATGCTTTCATCGCGTACAATTTTCTGATATTGATCAAAGTTTGATGTCGAAGGTACGGAGCCCCGAAGCTGCATCAAGTATGTGATCCCGCCGATCCGAGAGAGTTGGGATCCCCAATGCTCCGCAAGGAGCACCGGATCGAACGGATCTTTCACACCTGGCTTGTTTGACAGATTTTCATAAGCCCAGCCCAGAGCCTCAAACACCAGACCGTTGTTACCTTCAGAATCGAAATCATCAGCTCGGAGGAAACAGTCATCGAGTAATTCCGGCTTTTTTAATATGGAGCCTAGTACGGCCTGTTCTGCCTCAAAACTCACTGACCGCCCACCTTCTTTTTCTGGAGCATTCGATCACGCTTCTCCCGGATGTGGTCCGGCATAGGGACCGCATGATCGTTGTATTCAGCCAACGCCATCCGATCTGCTTCCTCCTCCGCTCGTTGAAGCTCGTAATAAGAAGGTTCCGATGTCGACTGATTCACGATGTCTGCAATAGCTGGAGCGAATCGGCTGGTTCGAATATGCTGCCGCAGCCTCTCTTGAGCGGTTTTGTAGTCCAAGTCCTGCAGCATAGCCTGCCATAAGCGGACGCCCGGCTCTGTAATCTCAAAAAAGGGATAAGCGGTTTTTATCATTGCCAGGAAGTTTGCGGTCTCCGTCTGTTTCACGCGCTGCTCCCTCCTCATAAAACTGGTTAAGAATATTCATCTCTTCTGTGTTCCGCTGCTGTTTGGATTTAAGAGAGGATTGATATTTATCAAGGTCCTTCTTGATCCAGACTCGGATTGTCTTGTTGTGATCCTTTTTATGCTGATTTGGCTTTTTATTGGTCTGCCATTCATCCAAAGCTTCAATCGTGTTATCGACTTTGGTTTTGCCAAACTCATTGCAGAGTTTTTCGTATTGCTCGATTGTCAGGAAAACAGTGTCGTGGAATTTAACCTTTTCAGAAGGGATACTCATATCATTTATCTCTTCTTTCTTTATAGTTTTCTTTAAAGACTTTCTTTTTTGGGTGTCTAATCCGACACCCCTAGAAGCGTCTAGAGGTGTCTTTTTAGACATCGGGGGGGTGTCTAATTCGTCACCCCTAGATAATTCGGGTAGTGATGTCTTTTTAGTCACCTCTAGCAGCCTCCATGAGTCATAATCTTTGTTGAATTGTATAATTCTTGAACGAGTTCCGGTTTGTTCGGAGACAACCTGTACTACGTTCATTTCGATCAATTTAGACAGTTCTCGAATCAGTTGGCGCTTGATGATGTCGGTTGCTTTAGCCAAGAATGATATTGATAACTCAGCGTCCTTCTTCCCAAATCCGTATGAATAACGCCAAATGATTAGAATAATTCGAAGTTGGGTTCCATTGAGTTTGAATTTCGGTACTTGCTCCAGCAACTCATTTGATACTTTGGTAAATTGATCAGGTTGCGGATTCGCCATGCCACCTCACTCTTTCAACTGCTGATGTCTTTAAATCTCATTCCGGCTTCTTCCGGTGTCCGCGCGCCCTTCCTCGAGTTGCACTCAGAGCATGCAGTGACCAAATTTTCTAAGCTTGCTTCTCCTCCGCGTGACTCAGGGAAAATATGATCTGCAGTTAAGTCCTTGTATGAATCGCAGTATCTACAGCGATATCCATCCCGTTCAAAAACCGACTTTTTAATTTTTGTAGGGATTTTGGTTTTTTTCTTGGCACTAATCTGTGTATGGGCTTCTGGAGATCGGAACATCAAATTGTATGCACTGTCCAGACAGGAGTCGCAAAGAGTAAAATCTCTTTCGGCCCAATATAGATATGGTCTTCCATCAGTTTTTTCTTCACACTGATCGCAGATATGGACATTGAGCTCGTCGCCACATACGAAAGTTGTTTCTTCTAATTTCACTTCGTTCACCTCACCCGTTCATTTTTATCCGACATTCCGAGGTTCGTATCTGTTGCTTGTACCAAACAAATCTGCATGAGCCGGCGCCCAATTAGGCGGTCCGTATTTGCTGAGGTATCCGAGCCGGTTAATGTATCTGTCTACCGGATCCTCATTGTGCATCGCTTCAAGCAGCTTCCAGCAGCCTTCAACATCGTTCAGAGCTCTGTGAGCTCCCTGTAACTCGACCCCATACTTACCGCACATGTCTGTCAGCTTGTGAGGGTATGTGTGACGCTCTCGGCTGATCGTGAGTGTGTCGATGAATGGATTAGTGAATGTTTTACCAGCCATTCTCTGAAGCGCATAGTGCAAGAACTGGAGATCAAACGCTGCATTGTGAGCGACCAGTAAACTGTCAGCCATAATATTCCGTAGGATCCGGAATGCAAGCTCTTCCTCCATAGCCCCCTGGAGCATTTCCGGATGGATGCCCGTGATTTCCGTGATCTTCGGCGTAACCTCCACCTCTGATTTAATCAATGCGTGAAAACCAGTCACGATCTCACCATTAACAACCCGTACAGCAGCCATTTCTATAACTCTATCGTTCACTGGATCAAGTCCAGTAGTTTCAAAGTCAAATACAGTCAAATTGTTAAGCACTATACCACCTCCAAGTGATAATGTTTTCCTGCTTCGAATCCTCGCTGCCGGAGTGCCATCTTCACGGTCATCTCGGCCAGCTGCGGCGTATTGTTTTCTCCAGACAAGTGAGTCAGATATATCCGCTCCCCGCGGCCCTGGATCAGTCTCTTGAGCACTGCCGCCGTCTGCTCATTGCTCAGATGCCCAATGTCGGAGAGTATCCGCGCCTTGACGCTGTCGGGCCTGCTGCACAGCTCCACCATATCTGGCTCGTGATTGGCTTCAATGAGAACGTAATGGCTGCCCTCCATGTACTCAATCATTTCTTCCGTCCATTTCCCGGTGTCAAAGACCACGCAGCAGCGATTGCCTACATCGTCCTCTATGGCATATCCGACCGGCTCCCTGGCGTCATGGTGAGTCTCGAAGGGATACACACGCACGCCACCCAGCTCGATCGTCTCGTACTTACTCCAACGGGTTTCCGCTACCTTTCGCAGCTCCTCGTCTACGCCGGAGATTCTCTGCCACTCGCCCTCCGTTGCCCATACCGGAATCCGAAATTTGTTGGCCAGTGGCACTCCCTTGATATGATCATTGTGAGCGTGAGTAATGAAGATCGCTGCGACCCGGTCAGGGCGGATGCCTGACTCCAGCAGCCGCTTTTCAATCTTGGTTCGAGCCACACCGGCATCGATCAGAATTGTTTTCCCGGCTGTCGTGATCGCCACGCAATTTCCAGAGCTTCCTGAGGAGAGGATATCAATCTTCATATCGCACGCTCCTTCTTCATCCGTTCACGCCACTCTTTCGGCAGCTCGCTCCCCTTCGCCGGCTCTTCATAGCACCGCCGCCCCAGGCAAAACGAGACAAATTTATCGGTGGACGCCTCGTAGTAAAATCCATTCAGGACCCGGGAAGGACCCGGAGGAGAGACGTCAAGGTCTCCGCCTCCGAATAGGTCCAGTTGAACCGGTTCGTCTTTTGCGCTCATCCTTGCTCCCCTCCAACGCCTCTTTGCAGATCCCGCAAACTCGGGTACCGTAATGATCTTCCTCTCGACCGGGATTGATCTCTCGGCCGCATATCTCGCAGTCCGGACAAAGTTCAAATATCTCGACCCGCGCCTCCATAATTACTCCGGCAGAGAGTCTGCTGCCTGATCCGCTGCCTGCTTCTCTTGGATCTCCATGTCCATGATCTTAAGGTAAGCTTTGATCTCGGCTTCGGTCGGTGCGTCGCCCTTCATTTTCAGGTACAACTGCATGTGATCGTTTCTGGCCTCTTGAGAAGTTATGCCAAGCTTTTTGTAGTTGGCTTTTACTTGAGCCTTGAGTGCATCGATGCGAGCAGTTGATTCATCTTCTTTGGTGGTTTGCTGAGAATCCTCGTCAACATTTTTTTCAGATGCCGGAGTGATATCTTTCCGTTCATATGGACTGACGTTCTCAGCCGGCGGACGTTCTAAATCTTCATCGCCAAACTCAAGCCCGTACTGCTTTTTCAGAGCCCGCTGCTCGACATGCTTGCCGAACATATCCGTGGTCCATTTATTCCAATTCTCTTTGTTTTGACCGCTGAACATGTGCTCAATCTCTGAGCGGTCCATGATCACCGTTACAGGGCGATAATCGTCCCGGTACGCGATAGAGTAAGCGCCAATGATCTTCCCGCGGGGGAATCCGATCTCGTGCAGGACCACTTCCATTTCCTTGGTCTCCGGGTTCTTTGCAATTTTGAACTCGTCGTTTTCACAGACCATTTGGGTGTCCGGAGGCTGGAAACCTTCCTTCTCCCGAGCCTTGGAGAGGTATGCTTCTGCCGCAAACTGGATCCGCGCCTGGTTACCATATTTGATGAAGAAGATTTCGTTTTTGAAAGGATCGAGCCGGTAAGATGCAGCCTTATGGGCAAAGAGCAAGAACTCCGGATCAGAAGCTGTGGGGCAAAGGGAAGTGCGGATTACCTCAAGGACCTCTACCGGGAATGCCTCCTTGATCTCGGGAGTCAGGGTCATGAGCTGAGCTTTGGGATTTGCCATATGGATAAGTGCCTCCTAAATGTCAATGATTTTTGTGGTACCGGTATTGCGGTGGATGATGTGCAGCTCGCTGCCATATTTCATGAAGACCAGCCAATTGTCAGGGTTAAACCCGGCTGCTTTGATGGCAGCCTTCTGTCGGCGGGTAGGGTTCTTGCCGTTCTTCAACGTTCGTATCCTCCTGCAGCAAGGTTAAGTACTTCCATTGCCTGCCGGATCGCTTTTCTCGCTGTCCGATCAGCCTCCGTATCTTTCGGATACTCGTCCAGCAGGGCACTCAGACGACTCTGATCGGCAATGCTGATGAATGTTTCAGGGAATAACTCCTTTGGCGGCTCCAGCTGCTTGATCGGACCGATTATTTCGTCGAGGGAAAATTTAAGTCCAACAGCTTCCGAGTGTGTCATTTCAATGTTTGGTGTATCTTCGAGGAAAGGAAACGCGATCGTTACACTTTGATCTTTCAAGTTTTTTTTAATTACGATAGCTTCTTGATCAACTCCATACCTCCAAGAGCTATACGTCACTGTTTTAATCAATCTGATCACCCCTGTTCAATTTTTAGTTTTTGATCTGCCACCACTCTGCAGGTGATAAGCTCGCCAGCGGGTGACTTAAAGCGCGTGATGCTCTCAGCATTGTCCACGAAGCAAGGTGCGATCATTTCGCTTTGAGTGCTGATCACATCCCGGACCTCTAGCCCCGCCCTGATTCCCTCGGAAAGCGAGAGCTGTGCCGGCGTCTTGCCGTCCATCTCGATTACAAAATCCGCTTTGATCTCGCCGTTCTTCTGTTCTTTGAAGAGCCGGATCGTCAGGGACTGGAACATGTTCTGCACCTTGGCTGCCTGCACCTCAGCTTCCTTGGCTTCAAATGCCTTGATCGCATCCAGGATAAAGATGGAGTCGTTGCGGCTTTCAAGCGTGGCTGCTTCTTCATCACGGGCTTTGGCCAGATCGGACATGAGAGCTTCCCGGCGCTTATGCCCGGCGATGGTGTCAGCTGTAACGTCTCTCCGTTGCTCAAGTGTCCTCATCTGCTGCCAGAGCTCTGATACATCTACCAGCTCCACAGCAGCCAGCTCGGCCTCGAGCTCTTTCCTGCGAGCGACTAGCTTGTCATGCTCCTCACGCAGCGGCTTCTTTCGATTTTCCTTGTTAGCTTCCGCAGCCTTCTTTGCCCCGTCGTCAAATGGGCGCTTACAGGTCGGGCACTCCTCAGCGATCTCCTCACCGTGGACTCTCATATATCGATCACGGGCAGCTACTACCTGCTGGCGAAGATTGTCGAGAGTCCCTTCGAGCACAGCTTGCTTCCGCTTAGGCTCATCAGCCAGCTCAATCTTTTCGTGTATCGCCCTGATCTGCGTTACAAGCTCGGCGTCCTCAGCCTTAATGGCTTCAATGTCTTCTGGGATGTCCGGCAGCTTATGGATCTGATCCTCCAGCGCTTCAGTCCGGCCTTGAGCTCGTTTGTGAGCAGCGTCCTTGTCGTTCTTGTTCTTCTTATGGATTTCCACTAACTGCGGCATCGTGTGTTTCTTGACCAGCTCCGCCAGTTTCTCGGCCTGTGGATTCAACTTGATGTCCTTATGTTTTTGGTCCGGGCTCGTCCGGCTCATTTCTGCAAATATTTCTTTCTGAGTCGGTGCCGCTGTATATCTCAGCATCAGCTCACGCTGTTTCTCCCAGTGAAGCGAGAAGAAATATGATGGGTTATAAAGAGCGAGAAACAGGTCCTTATCGAACAGCGACTTTACAATGTCATCAAAATCACCGGCCTTGCTGGGCACATCATTGACGTAGTAAGTGATCTTGCCTTTTTCGATCCCACGCCCGAATTTAATCTCCTTGCCGTCCACTTCCAGCAGCGTCTCAGCCATCACATGATCATATTTGTAATTGGTCGGAGTCGGGTCCATCTTGCTCCCAAACGTATCCGTGCCGTACAATGTCCATGTAGGGATTTCCAGTGTGCTGGACTTTCCCTCCGCGTTGTCCCCCGTGATCTTGGTCAGGTCGCCAAACTTAACGCAAAGATCACGGTGGGATTTGAAATTATGAGCAGTGCTCTCGATCAATTTAATTTGAGCCATGATCAACCTCCAGATTGTATTTTTTCTCCAACATTTTCATACTTTCGCGGAGCACTCGCCTTGCCGCAGGGTCCTGTTCATCAAGATACATCTCATATGCAAATAGGTAGCGGTTAATATCCATCTGGACATCAGGAGACAGTCTGTTTCTAAACTGCTGGAATAACTCGCTTTCAGATCGCAATCCCGTCGAATTTCGCATTACAACCTCCTTCAAATCGGGTTTTTGGCAAAAAAATAATAAGCTTAACCTTCAGCGACTTCTTGCCACTCCACAATCACCGGGCAGTTCTCGATGCTTACAATGACTTGAGCGTTCTCATCGACCACCCAAAACTCCGAGATATTGTCATCCCCAACCTGCTTAATCTCAATGACTTCTCTGCGATTTACCTCTGTCCCAACTTCAAACACTCGCGTTGGATTACTGACCACCGTCAGCTTCTGGATCACTTGCATTGACTTGTTCACCCCCTAATTTATTCGCAATCTTCACAGGTTCGTGGATAGCCAGGCTCTTCCATATCGTCCATGTAGCAACCGCATACCTGGCACATCAGACCTTCCAAAATCATTTCGGTCATCTCGCTCATCCTCTTTCTCACCTCCCTTCAGAAGAGTGCGGCCTATACGGCGTTTTGCGCTGGCTTGCGATCGCCCCAAAGCTTCAGCAGCTCCTGGCGGTATTTACGGTAATCGCCACGGAAATCGAGAGCCTTCAGGTAGTTTCTTTTCTCCAGCATCCGGCGCTCGTTTTGCAGGGCCTGTACCATTTTCATGCGCAGATAATTCTGTTCGTTCAAGTTCGCTTCTCCTTTCGTTCAGCTCGGCCACCAGCAAAACGCGACAGACCAACCATGCAATGGATAAAAGCCATAAGGTGATAAGCAGCCCGATCATGCCAGATACGGGTCCCATGTGCCCCGATCCACTCGATCCACAAAATCTTGAAATGTGATCCCGTAGCGGCTCCCGACGTTGTGATGCTCAAAGTACACCCCGAGCTTTTCAACGCGGTCCAGCTCGCAGCCGTTTTCCTGCAGCACCCGGTCCGTCATCGACTTGATTGTTTCCTGGGCTTTAAAGTCTGCAATCATGCGGGCAGCCTCGTAGCCTTTCATAATCCCAGTAGCGTAAACCGGACCGCGGGTAAGTCCCTGCGCTTTAAGTGCTGATGCTAAACTCATAAGTATTTCGCCTCCATTTCGTCGAGTTTCATTGTGATCTCTTGCACCCATTCCATATCTCCGGTGGTTTGAGCTTCTAGAGCTAAGTTCTTAAGCTCGTCCGATTCGCGTACCAATTCAAGGTTTAATCTTAGTAGCGGCAGGATCATACTCAGGTCCAGAAGACTCATCCGAATTACGCCGTTTGAATCGGTGTTCATTAGCGTTATGGCAGCCAGCTTACGGTGTGCCGGATGAATGAAAACGGCCATGGTCTGCTCACCACCCTTTCGTCAGCGCCTTGATCGCTGTCTTCAGATTACCGACCTCTTCACACAGTCGCTTGTTCTCAGCCAATACTTCTCGCAACCTTTCTGATGTGTGTTCAGGAAGATTAGGGGTTTGAGCACTAACCGAAGAAACAACATTCACTTCAAGTCCAATACTATGACACACCTTTTCCAATGACTCCTCGTTCCAGCGGCGCCGGCCATTAAGCAGATCGTAAATGTACTGATAACTGTAGCCCGTAGACTCCGCCAGTTGTTGCTTGGTGATATCAGCCTTTTTCATTGCTAATTTGATGCATTCTGAAAAGGAAAACATAACTTGTTCACTCCCTGCATATGCTATTATCAGTGACGTGTATTTCCGTCATCTTGATCAAGTTTAAATCCAGATCGAGGAAGTTTGCCAACTTGGACAAAGTTTCAACACTCGGCATATATCGACCGTTCTCGATATCCGAAATATAATTACGGGACAAGCCTGTTTTCTCGGACACCTCATACTGCCTGAGCTTTTTGCTTTTGCGTTGGCTTTGAATGATTTTACCAATCAACTTTTTATCCATAATTTTCATCACCTCCTGTGTTAATAATGTAGTGTATAACCGTCTATTTTGTAAAACATGGAATTCTCTTAAAAAAGAGCAAATCAACGAGAAAAGCATATATTACCGTGTATTTCCGTCTATTTCCTGTTAATTACTTGTTTTTCCGTCTTTTTGTGAATTGTATTGCCGACATTTTAACTTTATAATCATCATGAAAATAAAATAAACTGATAGTAGAGGTAGGTTAGCGCAAAAATGATTGGATCTAATATAAAAGCGTGGAGAAAACTAAGACAACTTACTCAATACCAGTTAGCTGAGAAGACTAACCTCTCAAGATCATATGTTGCTGACGTAGAAAGAGGGCGCTATAACCCAAGTGTGGAGACGCTGGAGGCTATTGCCAAAGCTCTGAACGTGAAAATCTCCGAGCTCATGGAAAATGAAAAAAACTCCGATCTTCATGAAGAGTCGGAGCTGGCGGATATTCCTATTGAAAAGCTGAACCAATACACACTCTCTTATAAAGGACACACACTGAGCCAAGAAGAGGCAGATGACGTCATTGAGCTTTTGGAGGCAGCGCTGAAACGGTGGAAGAAATAAGCTTATTCAAATAGCTGGTAACATCCTTCACTTCCAATCCTTTCAACTTCATTGCGTTCAAGTAGGCCTCCAAATCAATAATTTTCGAGCCGATAGTGCATCACTCCTTAGATGTAATATATTCCCGTTTTTGAAATGTTAAATTGAGTATATCATCACTCGTTTAAAAATGCGAACATTAAGCGAACATGAAGTGAACAAAATTTGAATAGAGATGAGGATTGCGTCTTGGCATACTCCCGTGGGAGGTGCCTGCTATTGTACTGGCTCAATAAACGCAACATCACACAAGCAGAGTTTGCCCGCCGGACAGGCTGGTCCACTCGTATGGTTTCATACTGGTGCAAGGGCGAGCGTTTAATGAGCGTCGAGGCGATGTATGCTGCTGCTATGATTCTTGAAATCCACATGGAAGATTTATATCAGTGGAGATTATCGGCCGACTAAGCAGGCATGTTGCGGATTAATCCGCCCCCTGGAGTTTTTGTGAACGTATAGGTTCACAAAATGCAAACAATCATCTTTATTTTAATCCCAGTTTGAGTTTCATTTCCCCCACATTAGCTTGAAAAACTTTGAACGACCTCCCCTCTATGCTGTACTTGCCGGCTCCCAGTCCGACCACCCATACGTAAGGGAATATCTTTTTTCCTGCCGGCTGCCACGCCTCTTTCTCCCATTCGCCGCTTAAATAATAGTTCTCATACCTGTTCATTTTTTCCTGCATTACCCTGTCCGAAAACTGACTCCGCTGGATCTCCACAAACCACGGAGCTCCCTTCCAAATGCAAAACACATCCGGCTCAGGTAGTCCCTTCCCGCCTAATTTCGGCTCCACATTAACTACCCGCGGCAGCTCGATCTGTCTGATCTCCTTATAGAAGTCCACGATCGCCAGGAAGTGCCCGATCTTCGCACTGTCCTTTTTGATGCCGGGTACCGGAAAATAGATGTATTTCCGGCGCTCCGTAGAGCAACAGATGATCTCATCCCGCCGCAGCCGCTTAAGGACCATGTTGGCTTGCGTCACTGGATTCTTAACGTTGGAAAAGTGGAGCTCCGCCACATCATCCCGCGTGAGGCAACGGAAACGCTCCAGGTCGGCCACAATAGCCTTATCACGCGCATTCACACCTACAACACCCCTATCTCTATCACATCGTCCTCTACTGGCTCTGGCTGCGGCTCCTGTGCCCCTGTCGGCTCCTCTACGGCCTTGTAAGGCTCTAGTAGTGTTTTTGCCTTTGGCAGGTCCAGATAAGGCCCCTGCACCGTCTTTGTGCCGTCCAGCTTGAGGATCATGCGGCCCTTTTGGCTCTGCTGGATGTCAGATGCCTCCCCGCTGCCAAGAGTGATGCGGCTGTTGATCTCATCGCTGTGCCTAAAGGCCATTCGGACTGTGAGGTTGTTTTTCAGCTTGCCGTCCAGGACGTCACTATCAGGCCGCTGCATGGAGAGGATTAAGAACACACCCAAGGCTCTGCCGATCGCGCTGATCTCCTCGATGCCGTCCATCAGATCCCTTTCTTTTTTTAGCAGCGCCACCTCGTCAATGGCCAGAACGATATACGGCGGCCGCTCTTTTCTTGGCAGCTCATCCACATGGGCCATCCCGGCCCGGTCCAAGACATCTCCCCTCTTACGCATATCCTTCCGGATCCGCAGCACGATTTGGTGCAGCCGGGGAGCTTCAACCACCACTTGCCGGGCTATGCCTTTAAAGAGGTGAAACTCTGACCGCTTGAGATCAGCGCAGTACAACTCTATACGGTCCCCGGCCGTGCGTATCAGGGTGGTAAGTATGGACCGCAGTGCGACGGACTTGCCGCTGCCAGTTTCTCCAGCCACCAGCAGATGTGGATGCTCCGTCATATCGTATACCTCGTCACCTGTCCGGCTGCGTCCGACATAGATCGGCAGCCTGAGCCCGGTCACAGCCCGCTCGACGGTAGCAGAATCGTAATCAAACCTCTGGACATCCTGCTGGTACACGTTGAGTGTGAAAGTCTTAGCTGTGCCGCTTAGATCAATGTTATCGCCAAAGGTCTGCTCAAAGAGCCACGCTCGCTTGTGGATCTCCTTTGGGTCCAGGCCATCCGGCAGCACAAACACCACCTGCACACAGTCATGGTATACAGTCACCCGGCTCACCTGCGGGTACCTGCAGACCTCCTCCCCTTTACGTTTCTTCCGTTTATAACAAATCTCCCCAGTGATAAACAGCCGCCGCATCTTGGCACGATATACCGATTCAGGGCCGCTGCGCCAAACTCCCCAAGCTCCACCAATGCAGCCGGCAGCCGTCGCCAACTTTAAAACCATAAGCCCCCCTGCTCCGCTCATTATCATTCGCTTCGCCCCTTTTCGCTCGCGCTCAAAACAAATTTACAATTCCCCATCATTTCAACGTTTTTGCTTGTATTACAAAAGTCACGATACTGTTGCACTTACAAAGCTATCTGCAAATGTATTGAGATGTATCTACAAAGACATTTACAAATGTACTCCAAACGTATGGGCAACCTCTCTGAGACAATCCCACCAGGCGCTAAACGCCACATAAGCGCAGGCCACATACGAGCCGATCCGGACGTACATCACTTTACCGCCGTGCCCGATGTGTTCAAGCACATTGCCGCTAAAATGAGCCACCACGCCAATGCCCAGCACTTCAAAAACTGGAGTCAGGTCCACCATCTTAATCGCTCCCCTCAAATAAAACCCTCTACCGCAAAATCATCTGTCTCCCGGATCGCTGCCGCCGGCTGCTGTTGTGGCAGGGCGCTATCCACATCTCGCTGAATCAGCCTCTTAAGGTAGCCGGATTTATTGGGCCGCTCCTGGACGTGATCGTAGAGCTGCAGCTGATCCGGATCCAAAATATTAAAGGCGACCTGTATGATCTTGATCTCTTTAGCCATACAACTTCCTCGCGATCAAATAAAATGCTTTGACGTTGGCAAAGCTGGTATCTCCCTCAATCATCAGGACACTCGGGAAGTACGCCCGCAGGCTCCCCAGGACGGCCCCTGCCCCTCCTCCGCATACAAACACCTTATCAGCGGCTTTCCAGCCTCCAGCAAGCGCCCTGAGGGCGATCTGCCGAGCAAAGTCTGCCGGCTGGACAGAACGCAACGTCTCCATGCCGGTACCGAGCGTGAAGCTGCCCCGATCGTTAAACCGGCGATCGATCAGGGTGCCGAAATTAACCGTGCCGCTGCCAACATCGATGATCCGGACAATTCCCCCGCCTGGTACCAGCAGGCCTGCCGTGACCCCTTCAGCAGCCACCTCGCACCGCCGGATCACGATGATCTTTCTCTGTCCATTCACCGTCAGCTCATGCCGGCCGCAGAGCATTTCCTTTATGGCCGCTTTCTCCGTCTCTTGGTGCGTGCTGATCGGCTGCCCCACAATGATCTGATGCTCGGTGCCTTCCGCAAACCTGTGCAGGGCCAGCAGTACTCTCAGGCGTGCATCCGGGTGTGCTTTGGTCTCTCCCTTGCGGCTGTCTGCACATTCGCTTTCATACATGGCCAGCGTACCGGCGAATCCTCTCTGCCCTTCATACTCCCAATCAAAGTCATAATCACTGTACTGCTGACGGAGATTGCGGTCCCGGTACTCCCCAATTAGCGAGGGGAATGACCGCAGCTGCTTACCGTCATAAAATTTAGTTTGATAGTTGCCCGCATCAATGGCCGATATCATGAGCATCCCGCCTTGTTGTATAACTGATTACGGTACCGGGCCGGCGCCGGAGCCCGTTGTGCCGTATCTGGTTACATATCTATGCCCTACAGCTTGCCTATGTTTCCTAGTTGCATGTATAAAATTTTCATAGATTGTCCATCCTCGAAATATAAGGGGGATTGGAGCATGATTGGATTCGGATTAGGGAAAAAGAGAACTAAGCTGGGAAGGTTTTTGGATAAGAATCAAATTACTCAGGGGTGGCTCGGGGAAAAGGCAAACTTGAATAAGAACACATTGACTATGCTTTGTAGAGATGATCAGTACGAACCTAGAGCGGAGACTGTGCAAAAGATCATTTCGATACTACGGAGTCAAGGGTACGACGTTAGGGCTCATGACTTTTGGTCATAAAAAAAGACCCCACTTTTGTGGGGCTAATTCATGTGGATGGCCATTCGCTGATCCAATAGCAATATTCTTTCAGCGTATCCATCATCATCGAAGGTTACTGATACCATATAAACGTCTTGCATTTGTTCGGCGTTCTCTTTGCGTTTTGATTTCTCAGTCAAGAAAACTCCTTCTTTTGTATCATAGGCGTAATCAAGACTTTTAGGAGCATTATAAAGAACGTTGTCTTCGCCGTACTCCTTTAAGATATCGCCTTTTAGCATTCCTATCTTTATGTCTGGCGTTTGAAATACATTGGCAGCATCTTCATCGATTGATATACCCGCGACTATGTCATCGCGATACATGACATTAACGCCAGAATCATAAGCGAACCCAAATGAAGATTTCTCCCCTTTACCGAGGACATTCTCTACATCAGATCGATCCATCCCATACACAATTTTAGCTTTACTGTCCTCGATCTTGCTAATCGATAGATCTTCTTTGGTTAGTCCTAATGATGAATCACCACACCCTCCCAGCATCATTGCAACTAGGATTAATAAAATGACTCCTCTTAACTTCAAAATTCAGCCCCCTCTCTTGCCCTAAATATTAACAAATAAATAGTTTCGAATCCATGAATTAAGAACCATATATTTTAATAATAAGTCCAATAATCCAAGTTGCTGCTATCCTGTGCCGGCAGCTGGGGCTGTTCATCTTCCTCTTCTCGGAGAACCTGAATACCCTGCGTAGTCCCCTTATCAGGCCAAGTAATGAACTCTTTACTCCTCAAGCTTTCCAGCCCCTGGATGATGTCCACTTTAGCACGGCCAGTTAACTGCTCAATCAGTTTCATCGTGGGCATGATCCGGCGGTGCGCCGGATAATTGACGAGTATACGCAGCAGCTTACGCTCCAGATCGGGCAGCATACCGGGCACCTCCCACTCTCTTTGTGGCCAGAATGTTCTCGATGACGAACACCCGCGGGGCTCCGGTCTTTAAGCACAGGGCTCTTACTCGTCCATCTCTAACCCCGAGCACCTCAATCTGCCTCTGTGTGATGTTGTTTTTGCGGTCTATGTAGATGATCTCAACAACGCCTCCGATGTACTTCTCCATCATGTTCGCCTCCAAAATAAGAACGTTTGTTTGTATTATAACCAAACACCGACATTTCAAGCAATCGAAATTTTAATTTTATGTTCTTGTTATGTTCGCTTGTATTACACAGGTGATTAGGGTATATTTATATCAGAGCAAAGGACATTAAAGAAAAGGAGCGAATGAAAATGAAAAACGTTATGGTGAGAGCTTGGGAGATCGCAAAAGCGGCTGTTGTGAAATTCGGAGGTAAGGTAAAGGAGTTCTTCGCTCGAGCTCTTGCCATGGCGTGGGCCGAAGTAAAAGCCCCTAAGTACACAGAAGTGGAATTGAAGGCCGATACTCGCAAGCACAGAACGTGGATGGCTCAAATCGTCGGCACACACCCAACCTTCAAACTGGATCGCAAATTCTTAAACGAAGATGGCACAGATGAGTTTGGTGACAAAATTTTTCGCTTGAAAGACGGCGCGTATGAGTTTAACAACGGTAACCGCCGTGGGTTCTTCTTGATCCAAAACGGCATGAAGGTCAGCGTAACGCAAAACGAGATCAACTCTTACATCGCATAATAAACCAAATAAAAGGAGCGATTTAAAATGAAAATCCAATTTGAAAACAAAGAAATCACCCTGAAGCAAGAGCCTTATATCGACGGACCGGCCGGAGAAACTCCGATTTACAAAGCACAAGCATCTGACGCTGAGGGCAACGAGTATTTTGTGACATGGGCAGCGGTTGAAGGCTGGGAAAACATCGAAGACGAATCTGAAATGTGTGATTGGGATCACCCTACTGGCCTGATGCTGGTAAAGTAGTACCGCCCCTTGAATACGTTGGAGCTGCGTGGGTCGCCCGGCACAAGGGCACCTCGCAGCAAAACGTCACTGAATCCGGCATGAGAGCATTGAATCCGAAATACCGAGGCTCCATGATCAAACCGGATGCATTGTTTGAGGGGCGGCCGCTGTGGCTGAGAAGCCGTTTTGAGGTAGATAAAGATGCCTAAAAAGATTGACCTGATCGGGCAGCGTTTTGGAAGATTAACAGTAATCTCTAAACTGCCCCCGAATGGGGGACCCTCACTTTGGCAATGCTTGTGTGATTGTGGGAACTCAAAAGTAGCGGCCGCTAATGTTTTACAACGTGGAGACTGTAAAAGCTGCGGATGTTTGCATCAAGAGTACCTCGCGAGTAGACACGCTAAAACCGATATTGATTTATCGGGCAAACGGTTCGGAAAGCTCATTGCTCTGCACAAAGTAAAAATTGAGGGCAAAAAGTCTATTATGTGGTTATGCCAGTGTGACTGTGGCAAACAGGTCCCCGTAGCAGCCAGTGAACTGAAACATAACCATGTCCGCAGCTGTGGCTGCCTGGTATCTGATCACGTTAGTTCTTTTTTTGATGAAGGTACGAATGTTGCTGCTTTATTAGCGAATACAGTCAGCTCCCGCAACAAAAGCGGAACAAAGGGCGTATTTTATGATGCAAGTCGGAATAAGTGGTCTGCGGAAATCATGTTCCAAGGGAAACGTTACCGACTTGGCAGGCGCTCAGACAAAAAGGATGCGATCCGTCTCAGGGAAGAAGCCGAGGAAAAACTGCATGGCGATTTTTTAGCATGGTACAAAGCAAAAAAAGACCCTGCCAGCGATTAAGCCGGCAGGGTCTATACTTATTTCTGTTGATTATTAATAAATCGACTCAGCATAACCGCCATTTCCTCCCGAGTAATCGGCGCACCCGGCCGGCTTCCATCCACGTAACCTTGTTCGGTCATTGCTTTCCAGGCTGATGCAGCCCACGGGCTTACAGCATTAATATCACGTTCATTCTTAGACACTCCTGCTCCCTCCCTTTTCTTCAGGCCTAGATGCTTAGCAACCCCGGTCACATGTCCCTGAATAATAGCATCCAGCACTTCCTGACGTTTCAGCAATCCGGCATCCTTTGCAACGTCAACAAACAGATTTTCTGTCAGCACAGCCGGCATCTTGCTCTCCCGAACCATGTGCAGGTTCGCACTCTTTTGCCCCCGATCCGTAACCCCGTAAGGCTTAAGCGCCGACATGATCTCGCGGTGCAGTACATTCTGGAGAGCTACGGAGGCTGCCATTGCATTAGTGAAGCGAAATGTCTCAAAGCCACCCGATCCGCCTGCAGCATTACAGTGAATGGATACCAGGATGTCAGCTCCCGCTCTGTTTGCCTTGTTTGTGCGGTCGGAC
The DNA here is from genome assembly GCF_017582705.1 of Paenibacillus sp. F411. Lineage (NCBI taxonomy): Bacteria > Bacillati > Bacillota > Bacilli > Caryophanales > Paenibacillaceae > Paenibacillus > Paenibacillus sp. F411. The sequence continues at coordinate 173,819 of NZ_JAGFIP010000004.1, read as the reverse complement.
AGCTCAAGAGATACGTCCGTGTTCCGGGACATAAGCACCTCCACACCCTCGTACTCAGCTTCCAGCTGCTGCTGGATCCCTTGGGACACCTTCAGCACAATATCCTTCTCCTGCAGCCCATTCGCTGTAGCGCCGGGGTCCTTACCGCCATGACCTGCATCGATCCACACTTTCTTCATTCTTGATCAGCTCCGATCTTGGCTTGTTTCACGGCCTGGTGACCAAAGACTGCAAATGCGCCGGCCAGGATACCCTGGATGACTGATTCCACAGACCAGCCAATCAAACCGATCGTTAAGAGGATGGCAACCATAACGACGATGTAAATAATACTCCAGTTGGGCACCTTCGGTGTTTGTTTTAACACATAGCCAATCACCCAACATGCGGCCACAACGATCAACAGCCGCGGATCAACCAATTCAAAAATCATGTTCCATTCCATTCTCACTCATTCCTCCCTTTATTTCATTGCAGCTAGCTTAAAACCAGCCCATACAGCCGCCACAAGCCCCGAGGCAGAGCTTGCAATAATCACACCGTAAAAAGCACGCTTCATCCACTTACGCCCCTCTGCCTGTTCTCGCTGTACCTCCAGCGCTTCTTCTGCCTTTCTGAGCGCCGTCTCTGCCATTTCGCGAGTGCTCGCCCATTCAGGCTCCAAGGCGGTTAACTTGTCCTTAACTTGCTGGGCACAAGCTAAAGCCTCCTTGGATGTATCCCTGACCTCCGCAACGGATGGTACCAAAGCAGCCAAAGGCTTCAATGTTTCCTCGATTCTGGCCAATGCGACTTGTAGGCTGACTAATGTATTGACGTCTGTCACGTCACCCACCCCTTCTGGTTTCATTCCCCTCTCCCCCTATCTCTCTATAATTAAAAAGCCCCCGGACCACCCAGGGGCATAAAAAATACGCCTTGCGGCGTAGCTGGTGAAACTATTCTTCAATCAAAAACTCCAGACCGCTGTCAACCAAGATATCACGCACGCCCGGCTGCAGCGTGGATGGTACAGCACTAAATGCTGTCTTACCCAAAATCACACGTTGAGCAAAAAACATCGCCATCATGACCTCACCTCCCTTCAAGCGGCATACAAGCCAATAAAGCAAGTTGAGTATCACTGGTACACCTGATTGGCCATCTCTGCGATGACGTCCTCGATAAAGTCAGCTCTTTCTGATAGAGCAGCGTTCTGCGCCTTGAGGAGCGTGTTTTCCTGCTTGAGCACATTGATCTGTTCTGACAACGGCGGCTGATACACTGGCGGCGCTTCGGGATCAGCCGGATCGGAGTACTGGAAAATAGGCACAGATTTTTCGAGATCGATTCCGACCCATACCCCTTCCGTAAAATCCTGAGAGTAATCTCCGTACTCTAGAACCACCACTCCTACTGTGTGCGGCTCTCGTTCCGCAAGACTTTTGTATATTTGAAAGTCTTCCTGTCTCGTAGTTTCTCTTACAGCCCCCATTCTCTCTCCGGTTTCGACGATGGCATTACCTGACGAGATATCATAATATAATTTTCTCCCAACCTTTACCATTCTGTAACCTCCGTATTCGCTAAGTCTTATTCTGAAGCGAGCCAGTTATACGTAACTCCGCCGTCGCTAGGGCTAAATTTAAACACACCATAACCAACTTCAGTAAACACGTTAGTTCTGTTAGATCGGTCATACGCTCCGTTAGTTCCGTTTAGTCCATACACCGCGTACCTTGAACCTGGGTTGTACACAACGATAACTCTAGGCGTGAAGTCCAATCCAGTTATAGGTACTACGACATTGGCACCAGTTGAGGTGAATGATCCTTCTGCCGTCTTCTTGCCTGTGTATATCTGCGATATCTTAGCTGCGAGTACTGCATTACTGTCGGCAGCACTAGCGGGAACGCCTTTCGAAACAATGGCAGATATAATCGCGTTGCGATCGGTCGTTGTGAGTCTTTCCAATAGTCCTTGGACGTTGAAAATATTAACATCCTTAGGTAAGTTACTAGATATTAAATCCGGATCTCCCAATATCGTAATCGGCGACGAGTAATACCCGGCATCTTTGGTTTGATTCGAAGTGCCCGGCGTGACGGTCCCGCCTGCGCCTCGGTTCGGCATCGTTCCTACCAATCCGTTCGCTCCCGCGTTACTAAACGTAGACCCCGATAATACCTGCGCCGCCGTCGCGTTACCTGTTGCGCGAATAACCGCAGAAATCTTCGGTATCAATTGCGCCCAGGTTTCTGATGTGGATGCCGTCACCCCGATGGAGTTAAGCGCGGCAACCACTTCCGCTTTACGCTCAACTCCAAGCTGCTTTCCCGCGAGGGCTTCGTCGTATGCAGCCTTGACCGCTTTTTCTGTGGCTGCGACGCTCTCTCTTGTACCATTCGTTGCATTCGAAAGCTGCACGAGTCCTTTTTGGGTTAGAGAGGCATCCGGGATATCAGGGTCCAGACCTGCCAATGCTTCATCGAGTTCTTTGTGTGTAACATAAGCAAGATTTGTATCGACCGAAAGCGTCACGCTCTGGGCTTGGCCCACATAAACCAGCACGTCGAAATTTTTGTTGATTAGATCCCCGGTCCCGGTAGGCGGAATATAGTCTGCTGTATCTCCCGCATTGAGGTAATAATATAGAATTTCACCCTCGTCCGGGTCCATGGCAAAAACGCCGATTTCTCGAAAGTAAAAGCCCGTTGTAACGTCCTGATTAGACAGTACAAATCCCACCGTAGCCTGATTCGGCGGCGTCATTTTTAAACGCGTGACGTCTATTGTCTTTTTAGAGCTGATCACGTTTGTAAGTGCTGTAATGGACTGCCCTCCGAGTTGACCGTCGCCGATTACGACCTTGGTATATTTTAGTTGCGCTCCTGCCTGAGCCTTGGCCTGTAATGATCGGCCCTTATTTGTTAATCCCTTTGCGCTAAATGATGACATTTGATCACCTACCTGATTAAGATGTACTCGCTAACGTGGACGCCCGCGCCGTGGTATAGGTTAAAGCTCTCGGTTTGTGACAAGATTACCTCTTCCATGTGAGCGGTGAGACGTTTTACCGATTCGACCGCACGGTAGAACTCCTGTGCACGGTCCAGGGTTACCTCCGGATTATTGGTGGTGACTCTGAAATATCCAGGCTCCCCACCATACTGAAACCACTCTTCGACCTTACCCTCACCAAAGAGGATTGTGATGAGGTCCTCGATCGCGCCGGGCGTCCCTTTGATCCGGTGGAACTCTTTTGCATTTTTGAGCAGCTGCACCTTTTGTTCCAGAGGCAGCGTGGTGTCCCAAAAGTCCACGTGATCCTGCCAGGCCCGCTCGTCTGCCTCTGCATCCGTGATCCGGCCCTGCATCAGCCTGCGATAAAAGGACAAGTCCTCTACCTCTTTGTTGAGCTGCTGCACATGACTGTCCAGCGCCCTGGCCGCAGCCGAGACGGTAGGATCTGCCTGTGCATTCGGCGGCAGCAGGTCATACACGCTGATCTGGTCTATGTTAATCATCTGCAAGCCCTCCAAATACCACATTCACGTTTGCTTCCTGCGCGACCTGCAGCTGAGACACATCCATAAACATCGGAGCCCTAACAGCAACCCTCAGTGACCCTGCCGACATGACACGCCAAATAAGCTCTGAGGGATTTACATCCCGCCCGAGCTTTGATCTTTGCCAGAGTTTATATGCCTCCACCGCCGCATCGACAGCACTTTGGATAACCGCTAATTCAGCAGCACGGTCACTGTCAATGTAATAGGTCAGGTCAATGTCATAGGGCGCTGCTTCAGGCGCCTGGACAGTCACCCGATCTGTTAGAGGGCGTATCCGCCTGCCGTTGACTTTGGCAGCCACTGCATCCAGTACAGCCTGCGTGGGGATTTGCCCCCCTTCCAGCAAAGGTACCACCGTAACCTCTCCCGGCGACTCGGAGACAGCCGCTACGTCCACGATGGCGGCGCTCGCTGACTTAGCCCAGTATTCGTATCCTTCTTCCGGTCCGGCCGTAGAAAAGGACTCAGGGGCCATTCTGATGCGCTCACGGTAAGAATCATCATCCTCGGTATCTGCGCCGCCTGCGGTTGTCGTCTGGTTTGTCACAGACGCCACAAACGGCAAGGGGTCGATGAGCGTGGTCAGCTGACCCGGCAAGAATCCGTTGCCGATGACGCCAGGCGTCAGACACTCGATCAGCACGTCTGCTGTAGTCACCCCTGCAGGGATGGTCGCCGCTGTTTTGGTGGCAAACAAAATGGAACCCTCTGCCCCCTCGGGAGCAATACGGGTTCCAGCTGGGATAATTTGCGGAGTGACTAACGGGATCGATAGTGTAAAGCGTTCTGTGGTGATCGCCGGTTCAGCCTGCAGCCGGGGTGTCTCTGGATCACCCAAGTAGTCCAGGACAATCCCCTTGGCATACCGAAGCAGCTCGCCCTTGGCCACCTTGTTGATCAGCACCCTTTGCTGGATGATTAGCTGAGCAAAGGCCCGCAAAGCCAGCATTTCCGGATCCGCTCGATTTAAGGTCCGCCCGGTAAACCCTTGGAATACGGCGACCATCTCTAAAAAGACCTTGTTAGCATCATCCTCGACAAATTTGATATCGGGTAACTCGACAAGTTGCGCCATTACTGCACCTCTCTTTGAACAAACTTGATGACAGCATGATATTTACCCTGTGCCGCCTCTTCCGGGGTCTGCTCATAGTCTATGTCAGTGATTTGAGCCCGCGGCTCACCCTCCTTGATGGCTGCCATGAGCTCATTCACAAAGAGAGCCTGAGCTATAACCTCGGGCTGGTCAACGACTCCCGGAGATATACCTAAGGCACGATCCAGAGGGACCGTGCCTGCGTATGTCGTTGCTATGACCTGTATGTTTTGCTTGATGGATTCAATGCCTGTCAACCCAAATCTCATGGCTGCCGGCTGCGTTACGTTTACTGTATGTTCGATCATACGTATTCCTCCAATGTGATCGATAAATCTGCCTTGATCAGGTTGCCCTCCCGGTCAATGTCAGCCCAGGATTGGGACAGGCTCAGGATCTTCCATTTTCCTTGCCCTAGCGGCTTCCCGCCTACCTGCAGCAGGAGTACTTTTCCATCGCGCTGATAGACCAGAAGCTTCTCCATTTCTTTCCGGGGGTTCATACCAAGCCGCGCATCTAATTGCATGGTGAACGATATCGTATCAAGCCCCGGGCCGAGAAACTGGCTGCGGGGCTTATGCAGGTGTATATCATTGCTCCCCCATCTGGCCGAGGAATCGCGCTGGAAATCCCGGAATGTGCGCACTTTAATCGGGGTCTTGAACGACGATATGAAGACCACATCCCCCAGTGCTCCAAGCCCTAACTTCATAGGTTCTCACCGCCTCGCGTTATGCTGCCATCAACCGTTAGATTACCGGCTATGGTCACATCTCCTTCAAGAGTCACGCCGCCTGCAGCCTTGACCTTCAGCTGCTGAGAGGTGCGATCATAATAAACATACGATCCGTCCTCAAACCACATCCCACGCTGATCAGCAGTTCCGGCGGGGTCTTCTTCATCTTCAATCACTCCGAGGCATATCCCATCGGAGACACCATTCGCCAAAAACAAGCATGCCACTACTTGCCCAGGTTCTGGCAGCTCGTTTCTACGTGCCCAGCCACCAGGAGTGAGAACAGGGAGGTCACCAGAAACCATATCCTGCCGATCCTCGAAGGTAGCCGTGATCGTGCCGGACTCTGGATCAGCTGTGGAGCAAACGCCGATACGAAAAATGTTTAAAAATTGACTCGATCCCATGGTTACCACCCTAGCACCTTTCTAATTTCAATATCTGTTTGATACGGGTTAACTCCCAGGCTATGTTTAGCGCTCTCGATAATGTACTTGCCGTCAAACTGTCCATATCCCTTTATGTTGACCGTTATTCCCGAGGCAAGCCGGACATCCCCATCCAGTGTAAACCGGGCCTTGCCAGCCTGTTTGTTTTGTTCTCGCAGCCGATTCCGGGCCATACGGTTGGCTTCTGCCACAGTTTCAACCCGCTCGTTGATGCGGAGTACCGGTAGATTATCTGAGTTGGGTAAGCTGTATTCTCCTGTTATAACCTTTGAAGTCACCGTTTTCGCCGGTACCGCAGCAGCTGTCCCTTTCGGTACGGTTTCTTTACCTTTCTTAGCATTAGCTTTTTTGACTGGAGCAGGCGGGCGATATGTGACTACACATGAACCATAGGCTGTATTGGTGCTACTCTCTCCGAAGCCATACATAACAATGTTACTCTCGCCCCTAACGATATCCAGGGCTGCTGGCTTCTTTTCATACTCAGCTTCGTCAAAAAGCACGAGCTTGCCGCCTGATATTTTGGCTGCTATGCCCTCATCTTTTGCTATCTCGACCAGAAACGAGAGATCGGCCTGATCCGTTTGATCAAGGCGGTCATATGTGGGGTTCACATTGGCCGAATACACCAAAGAGAGTTTCGCTCGGGATGCGATATCCTGGGCGATGGTCTTGAGCTTCACCTTTTCCCAAGCCTTTGTGCGGGGCTCCTGCTGCGCCTGAGCTCCCCCGAGGGGCAGAGCTACAGCCTGCAACATTACCTTGTCCGGAGGGCCGTCTATGTCGATGGCATCCACCTCGAAAGTGCCACAGGGCAGCTTCGCCTTCTGACCAGGAATATCCCAATTGACAACCGTGATCTCAGCGATCAGCTTGTCTCCGAATTCCGGCTTCCAGGCATTTAACCAGTTTGCTTCCCGATCATCCAAGGAGATTGATATGCTGTCCTGATCCCCGGGCGCTCCGTCCGAGTACGTAAAATCCATCAAATACTTGCTCAAATACTCGGTACCGATTTCCTTGCCGTTATACTTGAGCATGAGATAGGCGTAACGGCCGTCTACCACGGTTTTCATGATCCGTCCTCCTGCCGCCAGGGTGGTAAAGTGGATGCACGTTCGACAGGGATATCCGGCACCTGCAGCAGGACTCCTGCCGGAAAGATAACCACCTCGGCATAGTCTGGATTAGCATTCATCAGCTGGACCATAAATGACTCTTTTCCGGCAACAGAAAAGGCGATACTGTCCCACGTATCACCCTGAATTGTTCTGTAAGTTTTCATTGTGTCATGCTCACCCTCTGTCTATTGCGCTGATATGCGCCTAAATGCGACTCCCACTCTTTCTGCGCATCACCGATTACCCTGCGAACCGTTTGCTCATCAGCATTGCCCTGAATGACTATTGATGGGCTGTAGATAAATTGACCTCCGCCTGAATCAGACTGATCCACTCCAATCATCTTACCTGTCAAAGCATGGAGATCACGGGAGCGCTGATCTTTGCGAATTGGAATAGCCATCTCAGGCCCAGCCTCGCCGAAAATGGAAGGTTTGTTTGCCAGGCCGCCTTCAGCATACATCTGCATGGACTGCATACCCAGCCGCGGTCCGGCCACATCGCCATACTGTTTCCAATGAACGCCGATGTTGATTGTCTTCTCTAATGGCATGTCGGCCATCATCTGATTAAGCTCCATGATCTGCTCTTTGGCTGCATCAACACGTTGTTTCTCTGTTGCACTCAGTTCACCATACTTGCCCATTAGTTCATCAATAGGTGCACCAAGATTCAAATTGATCAATGCGACCTGCTTATCATACAGCTCTTGAAAGCTATCTTTGGCATTCGCGATGTCTTTCTCTGTGTTCTCAAAACTAATCAGGTTTGATTCGAAAGCCTTTTTAAGGTCCTGTGTTTCGAAAGCTAGATTGGCCCAGTTATTGCCGTAGTATCTACCAGTTGCAACTTCAATTCTATCGGCTAATTCAGAAAGCTTTCTAGCCTGTTCTTCTCCGGTAGTTGTATCAATAATTTTCTGTTGAGCTGTCAAAAATTCTTGATACTGAACATACGACCTGCGGGCATCCTCATAAGCCTGTTCAAAGCCAGATAAATTCGACGTCAATTCATCGTAATTTTCCTTGAGTTCAGGCAACTGAGACTTCTTATCGAGAATCTCTGCGTCAATCTTTCTCTTTTCTCGTTCAAGCTCGGTTGTGTTCAAGCGATTGGCTAGATCAAGTTGGTCCCGGAAGCTTTCCTTTTTTGCATCCTCGGCTTTGAGAATTTCAGGATTAAGCGCAATGAGCTCTTCCTCAACAATTTTCTGTTTCCTACGCGCCTCAGCGAGTATAGCAGCCGGCGTAGCTGTGTCGTTGATTTTCTCCTCCAAGCGATCGTACTCACGAATCAGATTCCTAGTCCTCTTTGTCTGGTGTTCAATGTCTTCATAATTATCAAAGACATGTTCCAGATCATCGCCCATGTTGAGCAATTCCTGCCGCGCCTCTTCCTGGTGATTTTTATATGCAATCACCCCTGCCGTCAGAGCGCCAACCGCACCAACAGCTATCCCAATCGGATTCGAAAGCAGCCCCAGCACTCCGCCGAATTTACCGACTCCCTTTGTGGTATCGAACACTGCTTTACCGACCTGACCCAAATCCTTTGCGATCCCAACGGTATTTTTCGCAAGCATGGCAGCCGGAACAGCGAGCCCGATAGCTTTAATGACGTCTTTATTATCTTTTGCCCAGGCTGTCATGTCTTTCAATACCGGCATAAGGTCCTCACCGATCGGGATGATCACCTCATCCATAAGTTCACGACCGAGCACCTTGAGCTCCTGCGTCAGATTGTCGTATTTGACAGCAGCCATCTCTTCCATGGTTTGTTTCGTCATATCAAACTGCTTGTTGGTTGATCCCAAAGCACCGACGACATCCTTCTCCAGATCCTCCCACTGGGAGCCAAAGAGCTCAACGCCGAGCTGATTACGGTAAACCGTGTCCTCAATGGTATTGAGCTCAGTGATGACCCGCTGCATAGCATCCTTGCCTTTGATGGCTCCAGATCTCAACTGGTCTAGGATGCCGAATCCTTCACCCAATCTACCGGATAACGTGGTTAGGGTATCTTCGGCGCTCTTTCCACCCTTCTGCAGATCCTTGACCATTTCCTTGGCCGTATCGGCGGAGACATGCTTCAGCAGCTCCAAGTATTGCGCAGATTTAGTACCACCTTTGGTTAAAGCAGCGGTGAAATCCTCGATACCTTCGGGAGCAAACAGCGCAGCCATAGCATCGCTTGTTTTTTCGCTGCCGTCCTGGAGACGGATGTTAAACTCTTTGACCGCATCTCCTACTTTATCGAGATTGAAGGCACCTGCTTCCAAGCCGGCAGAAAAGACATCAAACATCTCATTTGCGGAGTATCCAAGTGCTGCAAACTGAGGTGCATACTCATTTGCGGAGTCCAGAAGCTCCCCAGACTTATCCAGGCCCTGCTGCGCCCCCTGGGCGAGAAGGTTCATAGACTGTTCAGAAGTGATGCCAAACTGCCTCATCAAGGTGTCAGAGGTCTTTACAGATTCAGGGATATCAAACCTGAACACGTCCTGCAAAACAATAGCGTTCCTCGTCGTCTGAGCGAGTTCATCGCCCTGCTGTTTGGTGACATTGCGGGCAGTGATCAAGGCATCCGTGAGGTCATTGACGCCTTCACCGAGGCCTTCGCGGTACATTGACTGTGAAATTTCTTGCAGCTCTGCCAATTCCTCTGCTGTTGCACCGGTGGCAGCACCTAATTGACCAGACTGTGCATCCAGATCCCCAATTGTAGTGATCATACCACCGATAGAATCGGTTAATTTGTCAATAATGGCGTAGGCTCCGGTAAACTGTAGCGTACGTTCGAACACTTGACCAAACTCACGAACATCCTCTTTCAGCTCACCGAAGGCACCAGATGCTCGGCCTGCATCGCGTGTAATCTCATCAAAGCTCCCGCCTTTACGGAGGGAGTTAAGGTCTTTTTTGAGATCGAGCACATCGCTTCCAAGATCGCTAAAGGCTCTCTTTAGTCGGGGGTCGATCTCGCCGTTCAGCTCGAATGACATTTGATAATTCTTCGGCATGTCTATCCCCCTCCCTTTCGAGCTTTTTCTTCATCGTAAAATTCCTTAGCAGCCGCATGCCATTCGAAAAGCAACCAGATCGGTGTGCTCATCCAATATGAGACATCGCCTTTCATGGCTCGTGATAGCCCTATCGAGATTTTCATAAGACTGCGAATAGGGTTATCCGCTAAACCAAACCGTTCAAAAAATATTTTGCAGCACCTGTCACTTTCAGGAAGTCGCGTGCAGTGAGTTTTTTGAGCATTAACGGATTCACACCTGATGCTTTGGCAGCCACGACAGCGTGATAGCCCGGATGCTCTGTTTTATATTTCACAAAAACATTCTTCTGACCCGCGATGAAATCCATAAAATCCGATTCAATGGCCATAATGTCATCACCGGACAAACCTTCAAAATCAAGCGTCAGTTCTTTGTATTCCGTATCTTCCCAAGTAATAGCCCGGGACAGCTTAATCGCTGTTCCGGCCGTTTGGATTTCTTCCAGATTTTCTGTCCTTGCGACTACATCACTCATAATTCATTCTCCCTTCTTAATTAGGCCAAGCCCAGCGCTTTTCTTACGTCCAGCAGAGCATCTTTTCTATTGATCCGGCAAATGTAATTGAATTTGTCGAGCTCAAAAACCGCTTGGCCATCGATGAAGATTTTGAGGTATGTCGCCTCGATTGTATTTGTTGTGCCGGTAGTTGCATTTTGCGCAAGGGTTCCAAGGTCGAGGCTTTTGCTGAAGCCGCGAACCACCACTTTAATCGCTCTGGTTACCACGCTGCTTCTTGAGTTATCGAATTCGCTGAAAGCACCACGGATCTCTAACCCTTTAAAATCGGGACTCACCATGTCAAATGCCTCTTTATTAATTGTCCGCCAGGCGATCCCTACCTCTAACGATCCATAATGACCTTGAGAAGGAAGATCGACTTCTCCTAAAATAGACGCCCCGGACACTGTTGATGTCAGAGGCGTTAAATTCGGGAGGGTGATATCACCTGTTGCGAAGTTATTATTGCTCCCTTCCGGGAAAACAGATAAACCTTCGACCTTGATCGGAATAGTTTTCATGAAGTGAAGCCTCCTTAAGCCGCTGTCAAAGCAGCCAGATATGATACGTCGTAAGCGACGACAAATTCGATTTCCTGCGCCATGGATGGCGGCGTAATAAAGATACGGTAAACCATCTTTCCGGCGCCAAGCTGGTCGTCCGGATTATCTGCAGCAAGGAACTCCACGCGGCCGCCGAGAAGATACCCTGCACCAACCAAACCATTGAGCCAGACATTCGCTCCATCCGCGATCGATTCGATCAGGCGGCGATTCAGCGGGTTGTCCACCTGCTGCCAGTGCCGCAACACGAGCTGGTTTTTGATAAAAGAGAACATCCGCCGCACAGGGATGAATGTACGCTGTGCATCCGTGTACTCCGGATATGCTCCCGTGTAGTTGCCCCACGCCCTGAATCCATCCGTCCAGCGGATGCCGGTGACAATGCCATTGGCGTTCAGCGCATTAGCCTGGTCGTACGGGATCCGGACGGCTGTTCCATCTTTGTACACAAGCCCGTCAGCTGTGATAGGCTGATTCGATGGAGTCTGATAAGGCACGCCTTCGTTGAGGGCATCCGTTGCCACCATAGCTGCTGTGACCAGCGTGGACATGTGGTAAACACGGCCCTTATATGAGGCCATCGGGTAGGCATTGGTTTGGAGGTGGCTGACATATCCGTTATCCTCTTTCCACGACGCGGCGTCCACGTATTTCTGGCTTGCGTCCAGATCCGTGACCACATGAGCCTCAAATAGACCGTTAATGCCCTGTGCCTTTGCTACCATGACGGCTGCAACTACAGGGTCATCCGACCAGCCCGGCGCGACAACCAGGTTAGGCACAAATGATGTCTCCAGGAACACGTCCTCGATCAGTTCCAGGCCTGTTCTGTCACCAGTCAGCGCATCCGTGCCGCCGATGATCCGGCTGGCCGTCACATTGGATGGCTTCAGAGCGCTGTATCCGACCTGCAGGGATGTGGTCCCCGCCGGAATCGCGCCGCCGCTTACGATGGCAATCACCAGCTTACCAGCAGCGTTGAAGGTCAGCGTATAGTCAGTGCCTTGTACAAACGTCGTGGAGCCGTCTGCCACCGTCACAGAGTCCTTCAGCACGCCCTCTGTGTCGATTGTGTGCATGCCATCCTTAAACGTTGCTGCAGCCGCTGGCACTGCCTCTACGTCCGTCACATCCAGGACATTCACAAAGGCAACTGGTCCCTGCTCCGAGTCAACAAAATGAGCGTGGGCAGCCTCGCAGAGCGTGAAGGACTCCCAATCATCGGAATAGCCCAGCTTGGTGCGGAAATCGTCCAGATTCTTAGCAAGAATGACCTTATTCACCGCTCCGGCAGGGTTCGCGACCTGGTTGATCGGGGCCGTGCCGAAATAAATAGGCAGCGTGTTCGTCTGAACGACCGCTGCCTTCGGTTGAAACACCTCTTTGGCTTTTACACCGTGAAATTCAGCCATTGTTAAACTCCTTTCATCGACAGGGCAGCATGATTTAATGCCGTACCCGTCATTCTAATTTGTTTTAAGGAATCCTGCAGAGTATCCACCGGCACAAACAACGCCCTAATATGTGGATAATCTGTGTACAAGGGTTTGAGATACGCCGGATGCCCGCCGAGGAACACCTGATTTGTTCGTACCACGACTCCATTCTTGCGGATAGACGGCCCGATATAGATCAGCTGCACCGGCTTGTCGGTGGCTGCAGGAGCCTCTGGAGCAGATGCAGCCGAGACCCCCTGTTGTTCTGTTCCCTGCTGTGCTACCGCTTGCTGTTCCTTATCTCGTTCTCTTTTAGTAGCCATTCTTCCATACCTCCTGTTCGATTGATGGCATTTCCCATGTTGTAGAAAGGTACCCGGTCCAATACGGATCCGCCTGTTCTTCGTAAAAACCCAGTGATAAAGGGCGGGATAGCCTGAAGGACCATCCTTCCCATGTTTCCCGCAGCAGGTGAATACGGACGTGCTCCATCAAATGCAAAACGTCCATGTAGCCGCCAGAGCCGTTGCCGACACAGCCGAATATCAAGTCGATGTCTGCAGTCCGGTATCCTTCTTCGTTTTCCTCAGAATTAAGAAAGAAGACGATGATGTACGGCCAGCGTTCATCCCGCCCAGGCGCGATCGTTGTCTCTACTGGAGCAATATCAGTATTCTGCGAGACTGGGTCATAGTCAGGAGTAGCACGAGCTGGCAGGTCCACTTTATAAACATTAGGGCGCAACTGCTCTGGACCGAGAGACATGCCCTCCGTAATCTGCTGCAGGTACGCCTGTAATTGATCCATCATCAAGCTTGGGGTCATGTCTTCAGCCTCCCTAATGTCCGATCAAGCTCATGCGGCAGCCTCTTCAGCATTTCTTCGCCGTAAACACGCTGTACATGCTCCCGGACTTCATCGCTGGCCATCATGGACGGCACCGCAGGTCCGCGGAGCTCCTTGATTGGCAGCCGCTTCTTGCCCACGCGCTCAAACACGCCCGTATGATGCCCAGTTTGAGCGATAAATGCCCCAGGTATTGGTTTTCGAGCTCCGCCACGGAGTACGGCTGCTTTAATGGCTTTGGGAGCCCGCTTCAATTTACGTTTGGGGGAAACGTTGAACTTAATCAGAGGGAGTGTGTGACCCTTAGATGTCAAAGTCGCCGTCAGCGAGTTTCCGGCAGCCTTACGGACCCGGATCGTCTCGACAACCTCCCTCTGCTTGACCACATACCGTTCCCGAGTCTTTCTACCGGCTTCCGTCTTCGAACGCTGCGTGGCCCGGTTAAGGCTGGACAAGACCGCCTTACGAACAGCCTTGTCCATTTGCTTTAGCGACCGATTGACCTGGCTGAAATTGTCCTTTATATCAATGAAGTCACTCATGGCCGCTTACCGTTTGCCTCAAGGACAATCTTCAGGATGCCCGTGTCATTGGAGACGCCCTTGATCACGTATCGCATAAAGTCCAAATAAAAATACTGGTCAACCCTTGGGGTATACACCAGTACATCGGGATCGATATGGATAATGACATTGTGGGCGGAAACTCCCTCAGCGCTCTGAATCGGCTTGCCGTCCAGAGTAAACTTCTCGACGATCATCTCCAGCTGCCGGTCTTTACGGCCGGTTTGTTTAGCATCGTCGGTGTAGGTCGTGACCGTGTGGATCTCGGCGAATTCATTCGAGTTCATGAAGGTCAGTTGGACATCCTTCGCCATCTGCTCTCGAAGGTTCATAGCCTCTCACCGCCTTAGTTTTGGTCGTCAGCTGTCACTTGTTCGGTGTACCATTCTTCAAATTGGGCGACACGATCCTCCGCTTTCCCAGCTGGATCGATCGATAGTGATTCAAGGAACTCCTTCTGCTCCTCCGCCTTCAATTTTGTGAATTGTTCAGGTGTAGTCAGATCATTCAAAAGCGGATTATCCTTATCAGGTTCAGGCTCGTAGAATGTATCCCCTTCTTCCTCTGCAGCCCCCAGTTCAAGTAATCGCTGAGCTTCTTTTTCGGTCAAACCGAGGATTTCCTTCCCGTGCTGATAAAGTTTTCCGTTATGAATAACCTTGTTAATTGCTCGAATCATCGTATTTTCCCTCCTCTAAGTTAAAGTACTTTCGCGACAACCCAGCCAGCAACGTTTGCTGGTACAGGCAACGGGCGGGAGAGCATCTGCAGCCAGCGCTGAGCCGGCTCTACAGTTACCCAGGACTGCGGCGTGATTTTACCCATGACTCGAACGAATTGCTCTGAGCGCGGATCCATGATCACATTCGCTCCATAGTGGAACGTGAACTTGTCTCTTGTGGACATGATCGCGATTGTGCCGGCTGGAATGAACGGAACTTCTTGACCAGCATCGTTGGTGTAAGTGCCCGTGTAGCTGTATACATCCAGTCCAACGTCACGCAGGCGGCCGTGATAGGTAACGCCGTCAGGAAGCAGTGTCGTGTCGATCGTACCGACATCAACACCTCTGTTTTCGGCCAGCTTAAGAATCTTAGGGTGACGCATCAGTGCTACGGCTGCATCATAATCAGCCAGGACGATATTCGGAGTCGGAGCGTTACCATCCATGACCACTTTACGCTGAGACGCGAGGAATCCAATTGGATCAGAATTTGCGTCACTCCAGAGATCCGTACCAGACAGGGTTACGATATTCGTGAAATCGTAATCGATAACCTGGCTCACACCTTCACCGACCTGGGTTACTTTGCCGGTGAACATCAGTTCAGCTGCTTGCTGAACAAGACGGCGGGTGATGGTATCCCGGAGATCGATGATATCCTTTGCAAGCAGTTTACGGGCCCGCACCTCTGGCTGATCCGGATTGATCAGGTTCTCCCCGGCTGCTCTCACCTTAAGGTCAATAGCAGTGATCGGGCGAGCTGGTTTGATCAGGGCCGGCTTGTATTGTTTCGCCGTGAAGCCTGTCCGCTGGATGACCTTTCCCGGCTGCAGTTCGGACACATAAGGTGCGATCGGCTTATTGCCTTTCATCGTTTGAATTTCTACAGTCTCGGTTTCAAATGACTCGCCGTCTTGGAAGAATGTATCCAGGATATAAGTGCTTGGCGGCGGCAGCTGACCGATTACTTTCAACAGAGTCGGAAATGAATACAGATCTTTAATGGCCATCGTTGTGAGCCCTCCTTAGTTTACAACCCGTTTGGTATAAATTTTTGCGTTGTTGAGCGCAGCTTCGTGGTTTGCGATTGTATCGGTTCCGCCGAAAATCAGAGCTTCGCGATTAAACTCGCCTTGTGTGTAAACCGTAGCACGCTGCTGAACAGTCGATGCATCCACGATTTCATCTGCAAGAACAGCCACGGGAACCTTTTGAGCAGCACCGACAGCTGCTGAATCTACAATCGTGCAGATCCACGTTCCGTCAGCCGCGAATCCTGTTCTGGCCATTACGGTTCCGCGGGTAAAGACAGCTCCCGTAGCCGGCTCAATGATGATGGACTGGGTGACGATCGGCTGGACCATTCCGGCAATCAGGTTATCATAGGGTACACTTTCGTATGCTGGCATTATTTTCGACCTCCAATCATGTTATTGATTTCTGCAGTAAGGGCATCGGCTTCGGCTTTAGATACAGCTTCTGGATCTGGCTTCCCAGGCGCTTCGTCCGAATCGACATTGCCTACACCGCTGTTCTGGGCGTCGTTATTACGACGAGTACCTTCATTGGCTACACGTTCAGCAGAGGCCTTAACAATCTCCATCGCCGTTTCGCCTGCTGTTTTTCCTTCAGAAATGGCTTTGGCGACGATCTCAGCGGCTCCTGGCGCTGTGGCAAGAGCATTAAGTTCAGTGATGCGACCCCTTTCTTGTGTTACACCAAGATTCACAACCTCGTTGTATAGGTCAGGGTGCTGTGCTTTCAATTCTTCCAGTTTCATGGGCTGTTTTTCCTCCTTATTTTGTGGTTCAGCACTTTCTTGCTGTTCCTCATTTTGATTTTCAATACTATTTGTGATCTGAGGCATAATTGACGACAAGTCCAACCCTGCAAATAGACCGGACCTGTCGTTATACTTCGAGCCATCCTTCAGCATTGCGCTAATCAGCACATCACGAAGCTTTGCCTCGACGTCCGGCGGTATCTCTCCGCTGATACTGTTGGTAACGGTCATCAGCGTATTTTCCTCGTCGAACAAAATACCATCCGCAAAGCCGAAGCTCACCGCCTCCTGGGCATTCATCCAAGTAGTCTTATTCATCAGCTCCAGCAATTCATCCATATTTTTCCCGGTCTTAAGACGGTATGCGTTGGTGATTGAGACATCAGTACCACTTAACATATCTGCGTTGCTGTAATGAACGTTTTTGTCACCTTCCGCCCCATTCCTTGCATTGTGAATCATCAATTGTGATGTTGGCGACATCTTGATTTCGTCAGCTGCCATCAAAAAAAATGAGGCTGCACTAGCGGCGACACCGGTTACCTTCGCAGTGACCTTACCGGTATACTCCTTTAGGAGGGTGTATACTTCAGAACCAGCAAACACCATTCCTCCTGGCGAATTAATGTAAAGTTCTACATCATCTCCCCGAGCATTATCTAATTCTTTTGACAACCTTGAAGCGCTGATGTAGGGGATACCCACCCAATCGTATAGCCATGCGCTCCCATCACCGATAACCGGCCCGTTAAGTTTGATCTTCTTCGGCATCTTCTTCATCACCCCCCTTCAGGCCTTGTGCGCTCTTTCCTGAAACTAAGCCGTTTTGTTCCCGAATCTGCTGCTCATATGCCAGTTGCCGGACGTTGCTCTCATATTCCGTACCTGTCAGCTCTGCAGCTTCTCGAGCACGGGTACTGAATCCATTCTCAACCCGGATCACAGCCGCATTTGCTTCCTTCACCGGATCGAGCTGACCCTGCGAAGGTCCGTGCCACTCCGCTTTGGTGTAGGCCTTGAACAGCAGAGGATCATCGAATATACCTGGAGCATCGATCCGCCCTTTGATCACTGCCTCAGCGAACCATTCCTCATAGATCGGCTGACAGAAATCTGCTGACATCCACGCCCGCCGCATCCGGAACATCTTCCAAGCTTCCAACAAGGCTGCTCTTGACGCAGAGTAGGACGCTGTGAAGTGTTTTAGCAGCAGTTCATACGGAAGCTCAAGCGAAGCGCCTACCTGCCGGAGGATTGATGTGACGAACGGATCGAAGCCGCTGTTCGGACGCCCCGGATTCGCGATCGTCGCCTTCTCCCCAGGATTCAAGAACTGGACCGCCCCGACCCCTAGCTGTAAATCTTCATCGCCGCTAGGCAATGGTTCTCCTGTTGGGTTCTCTATCGGACCCTCAGGAGATAGACCGAAGGCATCAGTATCCTCGCTCTCCGTCTCAATAAAGACGGTGAACATCCCACTAATTACTGCCGCCATTAATTCGGCCTCAGTGTATCTCTCCAGCTGTTTCAGTGATTCGATAACAGGCGCCAAGATTGGAACGCCTCGGCGCTGCTCCGGCCGCTCTGTCTCCATGAGATGAAGAACATTCCGCCGTCCACTCTCTTCCCCGATGGCCGCAACCCGCTGCCACTTCATACCCGGGTCAAAGTGACCGGGATGTTTACTGGAGAACCAATAGGCAGCCACCATTCCATCAGCATCAACTTCCACACCGCTCTGCACCCGCTTGATAGACTCAAGTGGTTCATTCTTCGGTGTACTGCATCGATCGGCTTCCAGGATGCGGACCCTGAGGTCATAAACGGTATGTTTTCGCTCAAGCAATGGCAGTAGAACAAAGGCGTCACCGCTCATGACCCACGACAGGAAGGCCAGCTGCTGCAGCTCATAAAAATTTTGAAGCCCGCCGGCATCACAGTCTTTGGAGTCGGCCCACAAGGAAAACTCCCTTTCAATCTGCCGGCGAAGCAGTGCCGACTTCTCCTCAGACAGGCGCAAAAAATCGGCATCGAAGGAAGGCTTTAGCTTTAACCCCGTGCCGATTATATTGGTTCTGAGCGTCTTGAGCGCTCCATTTGCGAGCGATCCGCCCATGAATAGGTCTCTCGCCCGCGGACGCAGGGCTTCAAGGTTTGCATGAATGTCCTCATCGGCGTTTCCAGCTGCCGGGGTCCATGTTGTCAGAGACTTCTTTCTGCGGCTGGCTCCGTGATCACCGTAACCCTGGTTGAACACGTCCTGTACGGCCCGCTGCCGTGCAATCTCCGTTCGGGCCCTTTCACGCTTAGCAGCGAACCCTGGAGCAACAGCGGCCACTGTTTTATCCAGCCAGCTCATAGATCAATCGGAACATACCTGCGCACTTTTCGACGCGGGCCCAGTCCCTGCTCAAAACGAATGGCATCATTCAACTGCTTTTGCCAATACTGAATCTGCCGCATGACCTCGGTTAGGTTCACTCTTGTGAGCGATCGGCCGGCGATGCTGTACGATTGCCCCGTAGAGAGCGCCAGCTCCGCTGCCATCCAGGCATCCAAGTGTTGCTGAGCTACTTCTTTTGTGTACAATGGCATTTTCCTATTCACCTCCTCTCAAGCGTTAAACGCTGCTTGCCACGCCTCTTTTCTTGCTCTTCCTAGCGCGTTGCTGACCGCCTGTATCCGGATCCACCTTCGGGCCATTGGGCTGCTGTTCAATCGGTAAGGAAAGATTCGGACGGAGCAGCTCCACCACGGCCCGATTATAGACCGCCAAGTCAAACGGCTCGTTTCGATCACGGGTCTTCACCCAGACCTTATACTTGACGCCGTCTTTCTTGACCGTCCTGTGAGTCTCAGCAGTCAGGCCGAGGAAATATTCTTGCGTATATCCCTTGCCTTCATCATCAGGGAAGTGACAATACAGTGGTCCTGGCTCCTCGACCTTCAGGCTGTCGTATACCTTCACCTTGCCGTCATCCACACCTAAGTGGATAAGGATCGCATTGTACATCTGGGTCCGGGAATGCCGGGCGATAAACGGTACATGCTCCGCTGTTTTGGGGTTAATCCCCTGGCCTTTGATCGCGTAAATCCGGCGATGCTCCCGAGCACGGGTGAATTCGTACACTTCTTTGGTGTAGTGACCACCAGAGTCCATGCAAGCTCCAATGATGCGGAATTCCCGGCCCTCTGGACCTATCCAAGAACGACAAAGAAACCTGTCCAGGTCCTGCCACACTTCGGGCCTGTTCAAGTCTCCATAAATCCGTTGGTATTCGATACGCCATGATTCTTTTCCAGCCCCCCAGCCAATAATCTCGACTTCAAAGCGATCGTCCTGGGTATCAATGGCTGCCGTGAGCACCTTCACGCCTTCAGGCACCTCATACTCATATCTCTCGCGACGCTGCATAAGCGTTTTGTCGTCCATGCCTTTGACCTTCGTCTCCCACGGCTCTCCAAGAACCGTATTGACGAATACTTTCAGCTTGTCGACGCCCTCTCTCTTGGCCACCAAAAAAGCCTTTGCAACCTCGCGCCAATCTGACCATGGGCTGGAAAGCTGATTGATATGAAATCCCCGGCGGGTGGAGTGCTCTTTCCTGGCAACCCAGGCACCCTCGCCCCGCTTCCATTCCTTTTCTGAGCCAAGATTGCCGCAGTATGCGCAGCGATGCTCGGCTTTGGTCACAACGATCTCACCGGACTCCGAGACATAATGCTCGAATACGATGCCGTTGTCTTCGCCCCGCTTGAATTGCAGGGGCTGTAACTCCCCACAGTGAGGGCAGGGCAGGCACCATTGCTCCATCGTGCTGTCTTCGTACAGCTGATGGATGCGAGATGTTTCCTTGTCCACTGGCGTTGAGACGAATAGATGCCGGCGCTTATGCCGGAATGTCTTGGTCCGGGCCGTAGCTAGGGCAATCGGATCACCCTCCTTGCCGGAAGATACCGGGAACCGGTCCACCTCATCGCACAGAACAATCTGCACTGGCCGGGAAGACAGTCCCGAAGGCGCGTTGGCTCCGACGATCGTCACATAACCGCCAGGGAAGGATTTCTCTTCGATGGTGTTGCTGCTGTCCCTCGACTTGGCGACGCCGATCTTATTCCGCAGCACTTCGCTGTTATTAATCATAGGAGTGAGCCGCTTTTTGGAGTAGGCCTGGATCAGATCCTCGTTTGGAAGCACGTGCATAATCGGGCAAGGCTCCTGATCGATGTATGAACCGGTCACATTCAGCAGAAATTCGGTTTTTCCCACCTGAGCTGAGGCCATGATAACGACCTCTTCCCAGTGCTCTATGGAATCCATGATCTCCCGCTGATATTCCGCCCGAGACGTTCGCCAAGGCCCCGCTTCCGCGCTGCTCTCTGTGGTTAGTACCCGGTTCATATCCGCCCATTCTGAGACGCTCAGGCGACGTCTAGGCTCCCACTGCTTGTTGGCCTGTGAAAATAAATCAACCGTCTTCCGGGCTGCCATGTTCCAATTCGCCCCCAATCTTATCTGGGGTGTATTTTGCCAGGGATGACAGCGCGGTTTCGATCTCCCGGCGGACAATTGACTCTACTACATCCGCAGGCTCATTCTCGCATTCGGTAGCAATCCTGCTGGGCACCCCGAGCAGCCGTGATTTCGTAGTAAGGATTAGGCCGGACAAGAGGCGTTCCACATCTGCCGCTGCATGCAGGTTGCCTTTCATTTGCTCCAGCTCAAGCAGGGCCTTTTCTGCCTTCGTTTTCTCGTGCTCCGTCTTATAATCAATCAACCTCGGCTTCGCATCTTCCTCTTTACCACCTGAAACATGCTCACAGTATGCCTGCACCGATTCGCCGAGTTTGTATTTGCCCCGGCCGACCTGCCTCAGGATTCCATCACGGGTTAATTGACGCAACCATTGGGGCGTTTTCCCTACGATCGCAGCCAATTCGGATGTCAATATTTCTTTGTCCTGCAGCTTATCTGCTTTCGCCTTTGATTTTGTCAATCAACCCGCCTCACTTTCGTCTTTAGATGGAATTGTACTGTTTTGAATATTTCAGGCATTATTCGAAGCGAAAAATAAAAACGCCCTCGATCGGCTGCCTGCCAAGCGAAAGCGAAAGCAAAATTTTGAAAATAAAACTGCACCAGAATCGGGGTCATTCGCACCCGCACTCATTTCGAACCTCCAGAAGGACCCGTGAGCTACTATAAGCCTCGTCACGCCCTTATTTATAACTTTTGTAGATATTATTCATACAGACGTTGTAACGCTACAGGGCATCTTTAATTCGCTCTATACATCCTTCTTTTCAGGCTTGTTCGTTTTTAAACTGATATGGTCAATTTTATTAGGAAATACCCAATTCACTGATTTTAGGGCACTCTTATAAATGAGATCCTGCTTGCTGTCACGGTTTGTATATAACACTTCTGTATTGGATTTATAATCTACGATAAGAGTAAGTTGTTCGCCCCGTAATGAGACATAGTCAAACTTTACATACTCCTTCACAGCCGTTGTTCCGTTAGCCTTACCACCTGGTGGGATCAATGGTATAAATAGTTCTATATCTTTTTCCATTGCCCCAACAAAGAAATCGTATGTTTCAATTTGTTCTGAATCATTCATTACAAAAGACACTTTAAGTTGAATATGACAATCCGTTATAACTGGAGCAATACCGTAGTGTGATATTTTTAAATATGGGACTTGATAGGATTTATACTCTTCAGTGTGTAATTTATTTTTAAGTTTCTCAAATTCATTGGTGGAAATAATACGGCTGTTCTCATGTGTTTTAACACCTACTAACATCATCGTTGCCCTGAACTCTTGAATATCAACATAAGAACGGTTATTTTCAATTTCTCTCTGTTCATCTAACTCCCTTTGTTTTCTGAATTGGAAAAGTGCTATCAACACTGCTCCAAGTACGCCCAGGAAATTCGCAAAGAAACCTAACCACTCACCTGTACTTCCATGAACACCGGGTCCTCGCCAACTTAACAATCCATAATTGATCGCTATGGGGATTATTAAAACAAAACATATGCCCAACGTTATCCTTCGCCAATTCATATTTCATCCTCTCCTTCAGTCATTCATAATTCGACATAAGGAAAGATTTACCTGCATAAGTCAACGTCAAACCTCCTCGGAGCTGCATGCAGGAATGCAATGATATTCCCATTGTTGCTCTTTGGCAGCGTCTCGAAATGATCTCTGACCTCAGCTTCCCATTCTTCATGGGTGATGCCTGCGGATTGGATCTCCTCAATCTGACCATAGATCATCTGATGCTGCTCTTCCGTTATCCTCATATGCTGTTTGTTTTTCTTCTGTTGGAAGTATTTCAGATACGTTTTGATAAAAGAATGATCATCGTTTGTAAAAGCGATGTATTTATTTAATCTTTTATCATTCGTTGGTACTTTATCATTCGTTACTAGTGTTGGATTTTCCACAACTGGAAAACCCGATTCTGGATGCTCGTATATATCGATCTCCCAGGACATGATTTTACCTCGGCTGTCCTTGATGACGTAACGCTTGATATAACCGAATGATTCAAGCTCTTTGAGCGCTGCCCGAATGCTGTCCTTACCCTCGGTCGTATGCTTGGTCAGCTCATCCAGGTAAAAGCGGAAATGGTCCGGCTTGGTCAGCATGTAGGCGAGCAAGCCGCGGGCTTTGAAAGAGAGCCTGGCATCCTGCAGCGAGCTGTTGACGATCCGGGTGAAGGGCGGGGCTCTCTTGCCTGATTTGTTGACTCGGTGTGTTGCCACCTCACTCCCTCCATAATTAATGATTTATCAAGATGATCTTGCGCTCATTAGAACAACAGCAGGGTCTGATTCTGATAAATCTTTAATCCTGCGTGCTGGTACCCCGGCGTACAAACCATTAGGCTCGCAATCTTTTGTAACGACGGCGCCGGCTGCTATAATACAACCTTGACCCACGGTGACCCCGGGTAAGATTGTAACGCGTGCTCCTATCCAACATCCGTCATCAACTTTGATGGGGAGTAACTTCCTTTCTCCTCCTCTTTCGTCACTAGTGCCGATCTCGTGAGTGTCAGTGCAAAACATAACCTGCATACCAATACCACAGCGCTCTCCAATTTCAACCACGGCATTGTTTTCGAAATAACTTTCGTTGTTGATGAACGTGTTTTTACCAATGGTCACGCGGTTGGTGCGAAAAAAAGCACCCGCACTAATATTGTAAGTCGATATATTCATACCGCTTACTTTATAAACCAATCTCCTCAATACTCTTGGTGTTAATTTTGAAGAGGCCAAGATGTTTACGAATAGACTCCAAGGTACTTGAACAAGGTCTGCTTTAGTCCAGTGAATGATGTTCCTTAAACTCACAAAACCACTCCCAATTCCATCCATGATTTACCTATACTTATACCACGACACGGGTGGAATTATCTACAAAATCGAACTAATTTTTGTTGTCCATGAAACCGTTGAGTTAGCCAAATCAACCTTGAAATATGCTCCCGACCAAACAGGGAATGAGAGCATCATAATTTGACCGATTGGACCACCTTTTGGCACAATTAACCTCGCAGGCATAACGTTTCCACTAGATAGAGTTGATGAGCTTCCGACTGTAACAATTGCTGTAGCATCTGTATCGGCTGTTGGATCCAGTTTGATAGCCATATTAAAGAACAATCCCGATCCTGTTTTGTTCTGATATATAACGCCGTTCTGAATATTCGTCGAGATGTCGTTTCCTATCAATGTTTTTCCGGGCGTGAAGTAACAACCTGTACCATACGGGTAGAACGCCTTGCTGCCGACACTTGTTTCAAAATCTGGAGAAACAAATCCTATGTCTGTCAAGGAACCCAGACCAGCACTCAAATTTCTTTGTGAGCTCGTAGGTGGTGTTACTCCACTCGGCAGAGTACGTCTTCCATCGATCCATACCTGTGGTCGTATGAAAGTCATTAAATTAATTTTGTTGGTAGCATTGTTCGGGTTTTCCAACGATATGCCATGCGCAGACCCACCTACGAAAACCGAGCCATACAAGTTGGTGAACACGGCATTACCAGAGTTAACAACTCCCTCACCCAAGTGTCTTAACACTCCACCACCGTAACTTCTAAGATTAGTAAATGTGTTGTAGAGAGCATTGACCATGTTAAACGCATAATGATTTCCATCATGTCCGAATACTTTGATGTTTGACCAATCCGAGCTAAACAAACCGTCGTCATAACCGCCGGTGATTGCTGGAGATTCTACAGTGATCCCATGCCCTGTGTTTTGAAAGTTGCGGTCAAACAGAATCCCAAAATCACGCAGATTGACGACTGGAGCGACGCCTTGCACCTTGATGCCGTTTTTCCCTTCCCCTGTCTGTACAATGACAGATCCTTTAAGGTAAGGGGCTATTGTAGGGAAGTTTTGAGCGTCAGAGCCTGTTGTGGCAGATCCGAATAATTCATATACTCCAATTCCCTCAACAGTAACCAATGACGGTAATTCAATGTCTTGAGATATTTTGAAGTAACCCTCAGTTATAATCAGCTTGTAATTTTTGTTTTCATTCAGAAATTCAGCGGCTCGGCGAAACGCATCATCATTGTTATGACCTGTCTTTGTGCTGAAATTGTAATCTCCAATTCCGCCGAAATCCTCGATTGAGACAGAGCCCATTTTTGCCGAAAGAGCTAACGCCCTTGCAACTTTATCCACTTATCCCACCGCCTTTCCCTTAACCGCCACATTCCCACCTGCTACAGCCCCAATCCGCGCCCGGAATGAATACCCTGCTGGAACCTCAACCTGCCAGCTCTCTGGAGCTGTATTGCTGCCGCCTGTGGTCTGAGTGCCAAACTTGGTCGGATCAGTCACGTTAAAAGCTGTGTGCGGCGTGTAAACCCCGCTCGGCCCCGCAATCTCGAATAGGACTGTGCGGCTGGTGCTGGTGCCAGTGATCTCAAACGTCAGTGTATGATTGCTGTTCTCCGGCGCGAATGGGGTGCCGTTGCCGGCAGCCGTAGCGTTGTTCTGCAGCGTCACTGTTTGAGCTGCTGCCGTTCCCAACACTCTCACTCTTTGAGCTCCGTCCGGATCAACACCGTCAGCGGGGTTTACGATTTGTCCTGCACTATTGTACTGCCGGCCTGGTACCGGCGTTTCGTAATATGAGCTGCTCATGATATGCGTCACTCCTTCATCATTTTGATTGGTGGTTCTGCTGCTGGCCAGCAGGCTGTATGCTCTTTGCTCTGGCGACCCTTGGACTCGAATGCGCTGATTGGTGATGGACAGAAGGTGAATGGGTACGATCAGCCGCTGCAGCGCTGCCGATGTTTGCATCAGCTCGAACACCCTGCGCGGGATGCCGTTAAAAAACACTTGGCCGAAGGATAATCCGTGTTCAGGTATCGTCGGCCCGATATAAATGGACTGGTTTCGTATCACTTTGTATCACCTCCCTCCTCCCTTTGAGCAAAAGAAAAAGCACCCAGGTGGGTGCTTTTGTGCTTTAGGCTATAACTTTATCCATTCCCTGATTTCCTTTGCTACAGCGTATGCTTTGTTCCAGGACGAATTTTCTTTAATAAAGGTATGTCCTTCCGGTGTAATTGTTGCCGTAGTGTAAATATATGCGCGATCATCAGCAAACAATATATTTTTCGCTAAATTATTGCTCACTACGTATCTGAAAGCATCTGTGAATTCTTCTTCAGTAACGCCGAATGTTTCTTCGTCGTAGGTCTGATTACCTTTTTCAATTTCCTTCAGAATAGCGAATGCCAATTTCTCGGTCTTCATCAGTACCACCTCCTCATGCAACTTAAAGCTTAATCCATTCTCTTACTTCCTTTAGCCCTCTATACGTCTTTGACAAAGGGCTATTCTCCTCGAGATACTCCAGTCCAGCCATTGTTATCTTTGACGCATTCAACCATACGATTCTGCCACCTGCTATGGCAACATTCGACAACAATCCCTCGTCTTTGATGATTTGAGCAATATCAGCAAACTCGCCCTGTGTAACACCGAAATCATCTGCCTTAGGCTCATTTCCAGCTTGAACCTCTTTCAGAATACTATAGATGATTTTTTTCCTATTCAATACGATCACCTCCTCGACATCATCATTCGACGCCGATTCCGCGATTTCCTGCTTTTCCCAACAAAAGCGGACAGCGGGACTCGAACCCGTCTTCTCCAGCTTGGAAGGCTGGGGCACTGCCTTTATACCATGTCCGCAGATAAACGCCCCTCGCGAACCTCAGACACGTAGAACGTGCCCTCCAGCAGTCGAGAGGGGCGTTTGGTGATGTGGGCAGGACTTGAACCTGCATGCTCCTCTACCATATCGGGTGATCAGGCCGATCAGCCGCGTTACTGATTAACCGGAGGAGCCACCCGCAAGCGTCTACCATTCCGCCACCACATCAAAATATAGATACCAAGATAAGACCTCATCTCAGTATCTAAAGATTAATTACCAACTGGTTATGATTGCTCCAGTGTCTTTGACAAACCCAATTACGTCTCCACTATCATTTTCAATCCAGCCTTTCCAGCTGCCAACCTGCGACAAAGCAGAGTATTCACGATATTTCAAATCATTCACCCCTATTAATTAATTTAAGGAAACCGTAAGGGATCTTTGCACCACTCCAATAAAAAAGGCCGGCAGCTGCCGACCCGATCTGCAGAGCATTCATGCCCCTGTGGTGTCCTCTTATCGATTTCCTATGCTACAAATATATCACTTCTAAAACCTAATGAGGTATTTATAGTTACTTAATTTATTCTTTTTGATTACTTTTCTTTTTCTTTAAGTTTTCGTCGATATCATTGCGGCTATCCTTTTGGATTGGTTATAATAGAAGCGATCATGATAAAACCAAAAGGAATGAGGTTTGCTCATTATGGCATTAAGAGCTCAGGATTTATTGGATTTGGGAATTGAAAGCATCCTCAATTATCTGCGACGTTCACGAGCTGATGAAGAGCAAGAGCGGCGCACCGGTGAGGATGTGTTGCAGGCTCAGAAAGAGCTCATGGACCGTGTGCTAGAGCCTCTAGGCATCCCATACGACCAGAGATCAGAGGTTGGGTCCGGAGATAAAATATCCACCCGCCCCGTCTTCCAGACCGTCATCAAGGATCTCCAGTCCGGCAAATTCCAAGCCATTGCAGTCAAAGAGATATCTCGTATGGGCCGCGGTTCTTATACGGACATGGGAGTTATTTATGATCTTATTACAGATAAGCGGATATTCATCATCACGCCATACAAGACCTTTGACCCGAACAACCCATCCGATTTGAGACAAATCAGATTTGAGTTATTTATGTCCAGAGAGGAATTTGAGACGACCAGGGAAAGGCTGTTTGGCGGCCGGGTTAACCGCGCCATGGAAGGTAAGTGGGTATCCGGGGAGGCTCCCTTCGGTTTCGACTACAACCCTGCCACTAAAAAGCTTGATATCAACGAGCAGCAGGCAGAGCAGATTAGAGCAATTTTTGATTTGTATGTGAATGGCGTCCCTGATGGTGCAAATGGTAAGCGCAGGGATGTTAGCTTTAGAGCGCTGGCTACGTATTTATCGCGACACACCGTCATCTGCACGCCTAAAGGCAAAAAGAACTGGCATCCCACGTATCTAAAGGGCGTTCTACAAAATGAGCGGTTTATCGGGATCCTGAAGTTCAGAACCACCAAGCGCGTTAATGGGAAGATTGAGACTCGGCCTGAGGAAGAGCATATTATCGTCCATGATGCGATGCCCCGGATCATAGACCAGGAAACATGGGACAAAGCTCAGGCAAAGATCAATGACACCGCGCATAAGCCAAGAACAAAAATGGACTTCTCTCCCTGTGAATTGGCCGGTCTATGTGTGTGCTACAAATGCGGCGGGAGAATGGTTCGACAATACAGCGTACAAAAATACGAAAAGCAAACCGGTGATGTGGTAGAGTATCATAAGGAATTCCTATGGTGCACTCGACCTGGCTGCACATTTGTGAAATATCGATCTGTAGAGGAAGACCTGTTAGATGTTCTCCGGTATTTCAAAGATTTATCAGCAGATAGACTGCGAGAAGAATTGGTGGCCAACCTGGCGCAGGATGGACAGCAAAACAATTTTATTCCAGATGTAAACGAGTATATTGAGCAGCGAGCCAAGGAACTCAAAAACCGAATGAATTTCATCTTTGAAAAATATGAGTCCGGTCGATATACTGATGAAATGTTTGATGAGCGTAAAGCTGAGATCGATAAAGGGCTTGCGGAATTGTCGGAACTTGAAAAGAAGCATAACAGCGAAAAGCCCGAGTCCAAAGAATACAAAATTGATGTAGATGTCGTAAGAACAAACCTTAATTCGCTTCTCGATGCCTATGCAGAGGCCGAGGATAAGTCAGATAGGAATCGCATAATGCGGAGTGTGTTTGAGCACGTAACGATCGAATTGATCGAGCGTGGACGCGGCAGAATACCGTCAAAGTATAATATTTATCCCGTATTTAAAAAGGGATTGACTGATTCTGTGATTTTGGTATGATGATGACACCTACTATTCATCCGCGCTGATCAGTGCAAAGCGGCCGGCTTTGAAATTACCCTCCTGTGTCAGGGACAGCAGGTTCCACAGAAACTTCTCGTCACACTTCAGCATCTCCTGAAATTCCATCAGGCCGCGGTTCGCCTTGTTCAGTTCTCCGTCAAAGCGGTACGCCCGGGGATCTGATTCCGAGCCGAATTCAGTAATCGTTGAGAAATCAATGCTGCCGGTCAGATCGGCAATGTCCTGTGATTTGGGATCGGAAGGACTGAATGTGCCGATGCCGGTGCGGCCTTCCTCCGAGATCAGCACGCGCTCTACCATCACAGACTGGATGTCACCGCCGTATTCGGTTCTTAGCCTCATCTGGCAGGAGGGACAGAGATTGCCTTCAATTCTGACGCCGAGCTCCTGCTCCACCTCGGGCCTTAGCTCTAGCGGGATCAGATGCAGCGGCTCCTCGTGCATGGGACAGCCCGCAATCGCATATACTGCACCGCCGGGCGTTCGTGAATACTTCTCCAGTCCCCGCTTCAGCAGTGTAACGAGTGTCGATTTGCCGCCGCTGACAGGTCCCATCAGCAAAAGAATCCGTTTTCTAACGTCCAGTCGCCGGGCCGCAGAATGAAAATATTCCTCCACAAGCTTTTCCACCGCACGATCGAGCCCGAAGATTTCCTGCTCAAAAAACTTGTATTTTTTGCGTCCGCCGCTCTCCTCCACGCCGTAGGATTCAATCATGTCATAGACCCGCGCATGGGCGGTCTTCGCCGGCGCCGGGTTTGTTTTCAACAATTCTATATAATCTTTGAATGTACCTTTCCATGCCAAGCGGTCGCTTTCTGCCTGATACGATGCGATGCGTTCAAAAATATCCATCCCATGACCTCCTATGACTTTATACTTTGAGGATTGGTTCTTTTCGCTTCCCAAGACTCCTTCACGCCTTCAGCCACCGAAAAAAGTGTATTACATACCTATGCGGCAGGCGCGGAATAGTTGACCTCATTTCATAGGAAAGCCGCTCTTTTTTCGCCTAGAGCCTCCGGATTTGCGGCAAGGAGACCCGCACCTGTTCCCGGCATGTTATACTGATGGAACAAATAATTCGCGGCGCAAGCGGCCTGAACAGACTATGTATGGACATAAAGGAGAGAAGCCATGGCGATTCAGCACGAAGCCGAGCTGTATGCTCCATTAAAGGCTTTTTTTGAGGAAGAAGGGTATGCTGTCAAGGGTGAGGTACGCCACTGTGATCTGGTGGGCATAAAGGAAGGCAGCGAGGAGCTGCTCATTGTAGAAATGAAAAAAACGTTCAACCTCGCTCTGCTGCTGCAGGGCATCGAACGTCTGAAGATGAGTCCGTTTGTGTATCTGGCGGTGGAGAAGTCCCGCGCCAAGAAGGGGGCCGTCAACCAGCGCTGGGGCGAGCTTACGGCTCTGTGCCAGCGGCTGGGACTGGGGCTCGTGACGGTCACCTTCTACAAAACAAAGCCGCCCTTTGTCGAGAAGCTGTGCCGTCCTGCCGAGGAGCCTCCGTCCCCGCGGGGCTCTGTCCGCAAGCGGGACCGGCTGCTGCTGGAGTTTCACGAGCGGAGCGGAGATTATAACACCGGCGGCGTCACGCGCGCCAAGCTGATTACCGCCTACCGCGAGAAGGCGCTGCGCGTCGCGCAGGCCGTTTCCGCCTTGAATGCCCATGCAGAGGGCGCGGCAGACAGCCTGAAGGGGACATCTCCGGCGGCGGCCAAAGAGGCGAGCGGCATCGGGAATGCCGCCGCTATATTGCAGCGCAATTATTACGGGTGGTTTGAGCGGACTGGCCGGGGCCGGTACGTCCTGACCTCCGAAGGCTTTGCGGCGCTGGACAAGTATGCTGCGGTGCTCCCTGCCCCGAAGGCCTGATCTCTCTGATTTCTCTGATCTCTAGCTGCGGGCCGTAAACTCTCTCAACGCTTCGCTGATCAGATTCATGCCGAGCATGAGCTCATCCCGGCCGGGATGGGTGAAATTCAGGCGGATATAATCATGATTCTCTCCGTCCGGCGAGCACATGGAGCCCGGCAGGAAGCTGACCCCCTTCAAGGCCGCAGCCTTGAGCAGGACATCGCCGCTCAGTCCGCCCGGCAGCCTGACCCACAGGAACATGCCGCCCTTCGGCAGCTCATAGGAAGCACCGCTCCAGGCACTGCGCCGCAGGAGCTGATCCATCAGCTTCAGGCGGGTGACATACTCCCGGTTCAGAGCGCTGAGATGCTCCTCCAGATGGAAGTGCCGGGATAACAGCAAATGATGCAGCATCCGGTGGATGAGCATGCTGGACTGCCAGTCTGCCATAAGCTTGACAGCCGTCATCATGGAGATGACCTCGCTTGGCCCCGCTGCCCAGCCCGTACGCAGCGCCGGCGCCACCGTCTTGCTAAAGGAGCCGACATACAGCACCTGCTCGCCCTGCCTTTCCTCCAGCGCCGCCAGCGGCGGAAGAGGCTGGGCCGCAGGACTGCCGGGAAAGCAAAGCTCGCCGAGGGAATCATCCTCTACGACCAGCAGAGAAGTTCCGGCGATAACCTTGAGCACCTCAAGGCGCCGTTCCAGCGACCAGAGGGCACCTGTCGGATTATTGAAGTTCGGGGCCGCAAAGAACAGCTTCGGCTGATGCTTAAGCAGCAGCTCGGCCAGCTGCTCCGGCAGCACGCCGTCATGGTCGCTTCGAACGGGGATCATGCGGACACCATGAAGGCGCAGCACCTGCAGGAGGCCCGGCGATGTCGGATTCTCGACCAGTACGGTGTCTTCGGGGTTCGTGCAGGAGCGGACCAGCAGATCCATCGCCTGCTGAGTTCCCGTCGTCAGCAGAATGCGGTCCGGCTCCATATGTAGTCCCTTGCGCCGGCTCCAGCTCTCGCTGAGCCACTGCCGCAGCGGTCCGTAGCCCTCCGCCTCCCCGTATTGCAGGGAGCGGGGATCGGCGGAAAGCACAGAGCCGGCGGCCTCCGCCAAGGCGGATACCGGAAACAGCTCCTCCGCTGGCAGCTCTTCCGCCAGAGAAATCAAAGAATCCCGCTTCGCAAGCTTCTGGACACTGCGCAGCGGGGAGGTTAGTAGAGAATGTGTACGGGAAGCAAAGGAATACTGCATCTAGGCCTCCTCCTTCATCCGTGAATACGTGAATACGTGAATATCACACCCACTAAGACTATTCTTGGACCATCCAGATTATAACTCAGTGAAGCACCTAGGCATACTGCTGTCGCCCCTTGCGGGTGTAAAGAGCGTATTTCTCGATCGCTTGAGCTCTCGTATTCACACCCAGCTTGACGTAAATTTTACGCAGATAGTTGTCGATAGAACGGCGGCTGACCTCGATTTCAACTGCGATTTTATCATACGTAATGCCCTGCACGATTCGTTCCATAATGAAGGTCTCTGTTTCAGTTAACGGCAGATTGCCCTCGGCGATTGGCGAGGCAGGGAGCGGCCAGATTGCCTGCTTGACCCACTCCAAAGGCAGTGCAGTGACCTCTTCGCGCAGGCCGGCAATCAAATGAATGAGCTGAAAGGGCGATGCCTGCTTGGACAGCATCCCGCTTGCCCCCCGGCTGATCAGGCCCTGGAGAAGCGATAAGCCATCATGATCGGTCATCATCACGACATGACTTTGTGGAGACACCTGCTTCATTTGCTCCAGCACCTGCTCTGCGGATTGCTCGCCCAGACGATAATCCAGCAGCACGAGATTCGGCCTGTGGTCTTCGACAAATTTCACACCCTCCTGGCCATTCTGTATCATTCCGATCACCTGCAAGTCTTTTTGTTCCTCCAGAATCAACTTGGTGCCCAGCATACTCGTAGGATGACTTCCAATGATGGCGATCTTCCAAACCTGACTCATGTTAACCCCCCTGTTTCCTGTTTCAACACGTGGTAATTTTCGTTAAACAATGTAGTGTGCCCTAAAACCAGCAGAACTCCGAGCTAACTTCGCACGAATTCCGGTTGTTTCCCGCTTTGGCGTATCAGACACGAAGAGATCCTATCCAGCGCAGGCAGAGTAAGGCATTAGGCTCAGTTCATGCATCTATAACATGGCAAATGGCTTATATGTATCTCTCTTTGCTAGCAAATCTATACAGATTGTATCCTATTCTTGTTATTATAGGCAATCTCTTTTTCGTCAAATGTCATTTTTTGTTCGTCTTTGCGAAATATATGCACGCGTGATAGAATGATGATTGGAAAAATTGATAGGAATTACAAGGGGTGAAGAGATGCCAATACTGCAAACAGAGAATGAATCTCCCTATCCATCCCGCGAAGCTTCCAGAAAGAGCCCGAAAGCGCGTTACTTTTGGTTGTTTTGGCTATTCATGATCGGAGCGGGAGTGGCTGCCGCCTACTATTACAGTAATCATCTGCAGCAGGAGATGATGCTGGGGCTTCAACAGGATACACAGCGAGAAATGGCAGCATTGAAAGCTCAGTACGACAGCCGTTTTGCAGAGCTTTCAGCACAGATGAGTGAGATTGACAGCAAGGTGCAGTCGTTTAATGAGCTGCTTACCTTTACGAAGGATCAGGCCACCGGGGAGACGGACAATAGCAACAAGCTGTATACACAGCTGAATGATGTCAGGCAGCAGCTTTCCAAGCTGGAGAAGAAGCTGGAGCTGTTGAAATGAGATCTATGATTCAGATGACACCCAAGCAAGTCAACCGGTTGTTCCTGCTGGTGCTGGCCCCTTTTATCGGGATCGGGCTGAGCATCTGGCTCTTGAGCGAGCCTCCGCGGCTGCAGCTGGATATTTCGAGCTATACTCCGCAGCAGAGCCTGGAGACGCAGACCGGAAACGTCAGCCGAGGGCTGGAGCTTGCCAGTGCTACAGTCGATCAGACGATTGCTTCTATTGAAAGAACAGGTCAGCTATATCGTCAGACCACCTCTGCCATGAACAGCATCCGGGCCCAGGCGGAGTCTCAGGCTGGATTACCGGAATACATTTATAACCGCCGGATTACGAGCAAGCTGGGGCGTCCCATCGAAACGGTGAATACCGAACGGATCACGCTGGAGCTGTATAAAGTGAATCCGGGCTATTATCAGGGACATGCACTGAAGATCAAGCTGAAGGATCCGAACGCCATGACCATGGTTCTCGGCAACGGCCAGCCGGGCAAAGCCATCACCACCCTGCAGGCGGTACGAAATCATGGAGCGGTGGCCGGCATTAATGCTGGCGGGTATGCTGACGGTAATGGCGGACGCCACCCTTTAAGCACCACCTTCATCAACGGAAGCTATGTTACCGGATTTCAGCCCAGCTTCAAGGATCTTGCCTTTGTCGGCTTGAATGAAGACGGCAAGCTCATCGGCGGGAAGTTCAAGAGCCGGGATGAGCTGGATCGACTGAAGCCGAAATATGGCGCAACCTTTGTGCCTGTCCTTATGAAAAATGGGGTGAAAACGCCAATTCCGGCGAAGTGGAAGACCGATCCTACGCGCGCGCCGCGCACTGTGATTGGCAACTACAAGGATGATCAGCTACTGATTCTCGTCACGGAAGGATATAATGAAACCGGAAATTCAGGTGCAACCCTGCAGGAGCTTCAACGAAAGCTGGAGCAGCTCGGCGTGAAGGACGCTTACAATCTGGATGGAGGAGGCTCCTCCTCCCTCATTCTGAACGGCCGGGTAGTAAACCGACCTTCGGATGGACAGCTTCGCCCGGTACCGACACACTTTCTCTTTTTTAAATAGAACACATGTGGCATGAACTTGCATGCATATTGCCATTTCTTTTTTGGGGCATGCTGGGTATAATAGAGAGTAGCTTAGCAGGAGGTGGCCTTAAATGTCCTTTTCATTAACGTTCTGGATTATCATGCTGGTGTTTGCACTGTATACCGTCGGTATTCTGACCGCCGCATACAATGAAGACAAAACCAATGGCCTGTAAGGCGCGGCTTCCTCATTCGGGGAAGCTTTTTTTCATGTCATGGAGCAGTTATTTCAGGCCCTTATATATAAAAAAGCACCGCTTCTGCGGTGCCGTGGCTGCTCTCTATTAACCGTGCTTCGGAAGCTGGGTCATCTCATTCATGCAGGAAGAGCAGATATAACGATCCTTGAACTCGCTGACTCCATCCATCGAGCCGCAGAATACACATTTCGGGCGGTAGCGCTCCAGAATAATATGGTCACCCTGAACCAGAATTTCGACAGGGTCTCCTTCATTCATCTGATATCTCTTACGCAGAGACTTTGGCAGCACAATTCTCCCCAACTGATCCACTTTACGTACAACACCGGCCGGCTTCATACGATTGAAACACCTCTTTCATTCAACAAATTCTAAGTATACCGACAATATGATCTTATAGACCTAGTATAATAGTTCGATAACATATTGTCGAATCCTGCTAGTTTTTTTATAAAACATAAATTTTTTAGGATTTTCCCTCTGTTGAATGCAAGAGGCTGTTTCGGGGCAAGCTCGGCCGAGGCTGCTAGAAGATCTTAGTCTCCTCCCCCGCCGCCAAGCAGCTTGAGAAGGTTGCTCGGAAGCGCAAACTGCTGATTCTGGATGACGATTCGCTGAAGCTCCTGCTCTGCCGCATCATCCGCATCCTTAATCTCCTGGATTTCACGGTGCAGCCGCTCCATCTGAAGATCCAGTGCATTCGCGGCGTCTGCGGCACATTTCAGCTCCTGGGTCAGCCGCTCCGGCACCTCTTTGTTGTATTTATAAAATATTTTATGCTCCAAGGAAGCCCAGAAATCCATCGCAATCGTACGAATCTGAATTTCTACGCAGGCCCGCTGCTCACCATCGGACATATAGACCGGAACATCAACCAGAACATGCAGGCTCTGATAGCCATTAGGCTTCGGGTTCTTGATATAATCCTTGACCTCCAGCACCCGCAGATCACTTTGCCCGCACAGCAGCTCCTGGACACGATAGATGTCGGAGATGAAGGAGCAGGTGATCCGGAGCCCGGCGATATCCTTGATGTGATGCTTGATGCTGTCGAAGGAGAGCTCGTGGTTTTTGCGGAACATTTTGTTCATGATGCTCTCCGGGGTCTTGAGCCTGGACTTGGTATGCTCGATCGGATTGTAGTCATGGAGGGACTGAAATTCCTCCTTCAGCACATCAATTTTCGTCTCCATGTGATCGAGTGCAAATTTATACGTCATTAGAAATCGCGTAATGTCATATTTGAATTTCTTGAATTGGTCGATGGGATACGGTGCATTCATGATACAGCTCTTCCTTCCTTGATCCGTTTGACACTATTATATAAGAAACCGCACCAATACTGAAATGAGACAGGTGCGGTTCTTATTAAAGGCCCTCCCTCCTCAAATGCTTCTGGCATCATCGTGGAGCAGATCATGGCAATGATACCTCCTCCCGCTAAAGCTCCCAGGACGGCCTCCATTTCATCTGTGAGCTGTTCAAGAAACAAAAATCCTCCCATGGAGGATAAAGAGGCACACAGGAACACAGCGCCCCACATCAACAGGATTTTGCGGCGGGAAAAACCACTTTTGACTAAGCCGTCTGTACTGGATATCCCTTCTGAAATATTGCTGAGGAAAATGGAAACGGCAAGAACGATACTGACTCCATTCCCTGTCAAAAGGCTGGCACCGAGCATAATTGATTCCGGAATGGCATCCATCACACTACCTGTGTTTATAGCAAAAGGAAGACCTACTCATGAAAGATGGAGTCGCTACAACACCAATTCGATGAGAGATCTCGCCTTGAGCCTTTTGAATCAGATTTTGTTTATGCTCTGCGCCTGGCTCCATACCGTAAAAGGACCTCTTCCGTGGCCGCAGCCGTTAATCCATCGTGATTGCAAAGCCTACCGGATATGGGGTGGGTGGGATATTGGAGGTGTCGATCACAAGACCATCCTCAGAAAGCTGCCATGCCACACCTCCTTGTCCCAGCACGGCTACGTTTTTAATCACGCTCCGAAAATGCCGTGAATCCAGAGATAAGGATGATATGACCACTTCTCCATGGCTTGGCAGCTTCAAGACATAGGCGTATAACGTCCCTCCCTTGAAGGTAAAGCGGATATCTTTTTCCGTGTAGGGACTGCGATTCCCTTCCGTGTGCATCTCTTCGCCCGACTGTGTGGGGCCCTCCCCATAGATTTTCCAATGAGTAGTATCAAAAATGCCTTCTCCGTTCACCGCCAGCCATTCACCTATAGCGAGCAGAATCGACTCATCCTCCTCCGGGATGGTTCCATCTGCCTTGGGTCCCACATTTAATAACAAGCAGCCGTTCTTGCTTACAATATCGATCAGATCACATACGATGTCTGCGGGGTCCTTATATTGATTGTTCACGCTGTACGACCAGGAGTTACGCGCGACCGAGGTGTCTGTCTGCCAAAGCTGAGGCCGAATATCATTCAGTTGCCCCCGCTCAATGTCAAAGACTGCCGTCCCGTGCATAAAGGCGTCAAGCTTGTAATTGATTGCAACCTCACTTCCCCATTGGGCAGCGCGGTTGTAGTAATACGCAGCAAACTTTTTGAGATACGGCTTGAAGCGGACGTTCATGATCCACCAATCGAACCATACAATTGAGGGCTGATAGAGATCCACAAGCTCACAGGTGCGAAGCAGCCAATCGGTAAGGAAGGCCTCGTCCGGCCCTTCCCCGTGAATGGTCCATTCCGGGTCTCGCGGCTGTGCCGGTCCGTATAAGCCCCGGTAGCTGTCATCCTGTACGTCAGATTGAAACGCCATGCCCCCGTCAAAGAACCACCAGTTCTCGGCCCGATGTGAAGAGACCGCAAAATTCATATCCTTAGCTTCTACAGCGTTCTTCAGTTCCCCGATCACGTCCCGCTGCGGTCCCATCTGCACGGCATTCCATGGCGACAGTTTGCTGTTATACATTTGGAAGCCATCATGATGCTCAGCAACAGGCATTACATATCGTGCTCCCGCTTTGCTGAATAGTGCTGCCCATGCCATGGGGTCAAACTTCTCTGCTTTAAACAGGGGAATGAAATCCTTATATCCGAATTCATGCTGCGGCCCGTAAGTCTGAAGGTGATGATCAAAAATGCTCACCACCTGTTTATTCTCCCGATTCGCACTGTCTTTCAAGTACATTTCCCGAGCATACCATTCATTCCCGTAAGCGGGAACGGAGTATACTCCCCAGTGAATAAAAACACCGAATTTGGCATCCTTGTACCATTGCGGTATGGAATAGCTGCTCAAGGATTCCCAATTGTCCTGAAACGGCCCCTGGTTTATGACCTTATCGATCTGCTGTATGTTTATCATGATCATTCATTTACTCCTTTTGCACATCATAACGTGATAGAGCTTCATAGATAAGGATCAATATCGACCTCCAGTATGCAAATCACGACTTTTTGCGTCATAGCCTGACTGCAACTTTCTAGACTCATTAAAAAACCTGCAGTCCCATAGGACCACAGGCTTCATTTCATGAATATATCCAGCATTTCATTTCTCAGCACTCAACACCCTTTAAACTTTGGAGCCCTCTTCTCTTGAAAAGCCGCCTTGCCCTCCTGTGCATCCTCTGTGGTAAAGCAGAAGGAGAAGAGGCTGTTCTCATATTGCAATCCGGCATCCAGCGGCATGTTCATCGCTGCGCGCAGCGCGAGCTTGGCATGCTGGACCGCAATAGGACTGTGGGCGGCAATGGCTTCAGCCGTTTCATAGACCAGCTTCTGCAGCTCCCCTTGCTCTGCAACCTGCTCCACTAAGCCGTAGCTCAAGGCCTCTGCGGCACTTAGCAGCCTGCCTGTCAGCACCATTTCAGCTGCTTTTCCCGGACCTACAATTCGAGGAAGCAGCTGTGTGCTCCCGCTGCCTCCAATCCAGCCCAGCTTGATTTCCCCCGCGCCGAACCTGGCACTTAAGGAGGCGTACCGGATGTCTGCATGCAAGGCAAGCTCCAGCCCTCCGCCAATAGCATATCCACGGATCATCGCTATCACTGGCTTGCGAATGCTGCGAACGGCCATGCAATAATCCTCGCGATTGCTCAGCTCCCAGGGACTTCCGTAATCGTCCAGCACCTCAATATCGCTGCCCGCTGAGAAGCTCTTTTCCCCTTCCCCCGTCAGCACGACGACCCTGACATTCTGGTCCTGATTGATCTCTTGGCAAAGCTCGTTAAGGCGTATCCCCATCGCCCGGGTGACCGTATTCAGCTTCCCGGGTCTGTCTAGAGTAATCGTTCCGATGTGATTGGACAGCTCATATCTGATCCCCGAATGCTCCATCGACCTAGCTCCCGCCAGCGTTTTCTGCTGCGCGCTCAAGACCAAAATCTCTATTAATAGCAGACGTGTCTTCGCCGATTGGAGGCGCGCCCTTGCCATGCTTGAGCAGATGGCCGTTCACTCTTGCGGGGTATCGGGTCGTCTTAAACACAGCACCGCTCGGCCTTACGACCTCCTGAAACATGTCCAGGGCTTGAATACCCTCATGCTGGAGAGCCCGCTCCCAATCCAGCACTTCCGCACACCAATAATCAGCCGGCTCCAGAATATCCAGCCAGTGCTGTGTCGTTCTCGTCTTTAGATGCTCATTCAATCGCTGCTTGATTTCATCCCGTTCATGAAACCAGGAGGTCTGGTCGGTGTATTGCAGCAGATCTGCACGCCCCAACAGCTCACCTAAAGCGATTATCGAGCCCATAGCCAGAGCAAGGTGACCATCCTGTGTTTCGTAAATACCGTACGGTGCGCCTAAATAAGCATGGGCATTGCGGAACTGACTGCGTCCTTGAAGCTCTCTGGGCTCCTTGTTTATATAAGCGCTCAACACTTCAAACTGGAAATCCAGGGCAGCCTCCATCAGGCTGATTTCCACCTGCCCCCCGACACCGGTCTTTTCGCGCTGGTACAACAGTCCGAGCACGGCTTGAACAAACATGGAGCTTGTATGAAGATCAATGGTCGCGAGGCCAAAAGGAACGGGCGGCTGATCTCCGTCTCCATTCAGCCAGGTCAGACCGGACATCGACTGTACGAGCAGATCCTGCCCCGGCTTGTTCTTCCAGGGACCTTCTGTGCCATAGCCGGTAATGCTTCCGTAAATAATACCGGGATTTAATGCCTTCACCGACTCATAATCGAGACCAAGCTTGTGCATCGAGCCGGGACGAAAGTTCTCAATCATGATATCCGCCTGCTGAATCAGTTTCTTTATTTTGGCCAGATCGTCTGGATCCTTGAGGTTAGCGGCATAGCTTTCCTTGTTCCGATTCATGGATTGAAACACCGTGCTCTCACCGTCGACCCGCAGATTCGACAGGGTTAACTGACGGCTGCCATCCCCTGCATTCGGTCTCTCGATCTTAATAACGCGGGCTCCCAAATCTGCTAGGCGCAGCGCAGATACAGGACCTGCAAGATATTGACTGAAATCCAATACAACAATGCCTTCCAGCAGCTTCATCTCATTTCCCCCCTGACTCTTGCATCATTCCCCCTGCTTTGCCGCTGCATTTCATTCAAGGCTTGAATCACGGTGCTTCGGTCTGGCATTGCACTAATCAGTCGATTACGAATCAAATGTCCGGCCTGCTCCTGAAAGTCGATATATCCGGGATATCGAGGCCGCATGGAGCCATGGGTTAAGGTATCCAGCGTATTTTTGAAAAAATCGCCGGACAGCCGGTTCACCTCCGGGTCCAGCCATGCCATCCGGTGGCCCGGCTGACCTCCATGTTGAAAAAATGAAGTCCGCTGAAAATCCGCAGACGCAACCATGACAGCAAATTTTGCCGCAAGCTCGGCATACTGACATTGTGAAGAGATGGCAAGCCCTACGCCGCCGATCATACTGCCGCAAGGGTTGCTGCGATCCGATGGAATATTTCCGAAGCTCGTCACAAATGGCCTGAAGCCTGCCCTTGCATAGTTGGAGTAGCCGTAAATGAGCGGAATGTAGGCGATCTCTTCACTGCTCCCCATTCGGTCCAGCATCTGGATGGGATCCTGATAGAGAGACTCTTGGTGTACATAAGGCATCCAGCTTTCCATGAGCTCCAGTGCCTGTATGCCAACCTCTAATGGAAGATCCAGCCCCTCACTCCAGTACGCCCGGTTTGACAGCTGGGCACACAATGTGAAAAAGGTGGAGTAGGCATGTACCGGCACAAGCGGCAGACCGATCTGCTGCCCCTTCGGCAGCGTCCTGGCCAGGGTGAGAACATCCTCCCAGCTACGAGCCGGCTCCAGTCCTGCCTTATCCAGCAGGTCCTGGCGGTAAGCGCTCACTTGAGCTGCTGCATCTACAGGCAGCGCCCATTGCTTTCCTTCATACGTATAGCTGGCATAGCTTTGACCCGTGGAGTGAAGCTCCTGATCCTGCAGAAACGAGGCTTCCATGAGATCATTCAAGGGCAGCAGGAGCTCTTTGTCCACAGCCGTCCCGATATGGGGATGATCAATCATGATGAGATCATAGGTTTCTGCCAGCAGCTCCAGCGGATAAAGCTCAAAGTCCGCCAGAGAACGGGCGTCCCATTGTATTTCAACGTCAGGCTCCAGCTTGCGGAATGCTTCGGAGGCGGCCAGCAGCGGGTTTAGGCCTCGCTCGTGAGACCAGGTCATTCCTTTTAATTGCATATCAGCACCTTCTCTTTACTCAAATATTACGATGATGGTCAGCTGTATTCAGAGAACACGCTTGAGATTCGATCCAAGTATTATGCTCTCCAATCCGTGGAGCCCCTTTGGCGTATTGGAGGCGATACCCATTGAATCGAATAGGACACGCTAATGCGATCATGTCGATGTCAGGATCTCTCTTTATGTTTTGCGTCATCTGAAGCTTGTGAAATACGTCTTGGCTCCGCAGCTGCTCCCAGTTCAGCAGCTTCTCACAGGCAATGCCATGCTTTATGAAGATATCCACCCAGTAGTCTGCAGGCTGTGTCAACAGCCGCTCTTGCATGAAGATGACCGCTTCATCTCCGCTCATCGAGGATGCCAGCTCCACATCAAGTGCAGCCGCGAGCACCTCTAAAGGCATATCTTTTAGAGCGATATATTCCGTTGCTGTTGGATACAGCCCTTTGACAGTCCGCCTGAATTGAATCCGCCCCGAGGATGCATGAGCATGGGCGGCTGGCATCCACAGCTCATCCCATACCTCCTGCATCACATCCAGCGTAGACTCCAGCATATTGACCTCCACCAGCGCACTCTTACCTTGAGCAGATCGTCTTACTAGAGCCGCCAGAATGCCCTGAACCAGATGTGCACCGCTTATCATATCTGCTATTGCCAAGCCAAACGGGATTGGCCGCCGCCGGTGATTGCCGCCATGCAGCCACGGAAGTCCGGTCAGCGCCTGCAGCAGCAAATCCTGTCCGGGTCTGCTCCGCAGAGGTGTTTCTTTTCCGTATCCACTAATGGAGCCGTAAATGAGCCGCGGGTTGATCTGCTTGGCCTCTTCATACCCGAACCCCAGCTTTTCAATGACACCTGGTCGAAAGTTCTGGATCATGATGTCCGCATGCTGCAATAGCTTGCGCACCTTGATCTTGCCTGCTTCCGACTTCAAGTCCACCGCGTAGCTCTCCTTATTTCGATTAATAGAATGAAACAGCGTGCTGTCACCGTCCAGCTCTAGGTTGGATATGTACAGCCTTCTGCATAGATCTCCGCCGTCCGTGCGTTCAATCTTAATGACTCTCGCGCCTAAATCAGCTAATCGCAGCCCGGCGTATGGGCCCGAAAGAAATTGACTGAAATCCAGCACAAGCAAGCCTTCTAACGGTCTTGGCATCATGACACTTCACTCTCGCTTCATGGTATTCTGCGGTGACGCAGCTAAATCAGCTTGAATTCCTCTTCAATGGCTGCATTATCCTCACCGGCCCGGAGAATGCCGCGGCGACTG
Source organism: Paenibacillus sp. F411 (assembly GCF_017582705.1). Lineage (NCBI taxonomy): Bacteria > Bacillati > Bacillota > Bacilli > Caryophanales > Paenibacillaceae > Paenibacillus > Paenibacillus sp. F411. The sequence continues at coordinate 130,894 of NZ_JAGFIP010000004.1, read as the reverse complement.
TTCAGGTGAGTGCTGTCGATCTTTATCGGGCAGTGTGGAGTTACAAATAAGCCCTGATCCTCCACCTCAATCTGCTGCAGATGCTGCAGAGCCCGAAACCCTTCATGTTGAAGAAGATCCTGAGTAGTCTGCACCTCAGCACACCAGTACCCGCCAGCTTCCAAATCCTTCTCCCAGGCCGAAGCAGGCCTGCTCTTGAGATGCTCCGTCAGATTAAGCTTGATTTCGTCCCGATGAACAAACCAGCTCGCAGGATCTTTATATTTCGCTAATGCATCGCAGTGCAGCAGCTTTCCCAGCTCTAATACAGAGCCCATGGCCAGCGCCAAATATCCGTCACTCGTCTCATACACTCCGTAAGGCGCTGCAAGGTAAGCATGTGCATTGCTGACAGCACTTCTTTGCGGCTGCAGTCCGCCATCATTCAAGTGCGTAGTCAGCACCTCGAACTGAACATCAATCGCAGATTCCAGCAGGCTAACCTCAACGAGCATCCCAGAGCGGGTATGGGCACGATGTACAAGCGCAGCCAGAATCCCCTGCACGAGATTAGCGCTTGCAAACATTTCTACCGTGGACAGCGGAAAGGGAATTGGTGGATCATCTGCATTCCCGTTGAGCCAAGGCATACCGGTCAAGGCCTGAATAAAGAGGTCATCATAGGCCTTGGTGTCTTCCACGTCCCGGCCACCGCAGCTCGTAATCATAGCGTGAATGAGCTGGGGATGATTGGAGCGCCACTTCTCCCTGGAAGCCCCTCCGAAAGGTAACGCCTGAAGAGAAGGACCGTCTAAATAAATATCAGCTGCAGCAATCAGCTGGTTCAGCTTGCGGGTATCCTGGTCACAGGCAGCATTGTACAGAAAGCGTTCCTTGTTACGATACAAGCTGATCAGAGGCAGTGAGCCTTCCTCTGCCTGCTCAATCCGGATGACACGGGCTCCAAGATCCGCGAGTCTTACGCCGGCAAAGGGTCCAGCGAGCCCCATACTATGCTCCACAACGAGTATCCCTTCTAAAGGAAGCAATGGATCCCTCCTTAGCGATAATGCGGTCGTATTTTGTTGATCATGCTATGTTACCCGCAGCTATTCTAGTTCCCAGAGCTCCGGGTTATATCGATAATAGCTATGTCCGTATTCTTCACGCAGCGTATTGCTCTCCTGGAGATGCTTGAGACATTGACGCTTTGCTTCTGCCTGATCACCGATCAGCAGCAGATATTCATTGCTGGCTAATTCCACGCCGCCTTGCTTCAGCGTAAGTGTAATCGTGAACTGGCCTGCAGCATTTGCATGGACCTTCCAGTCAATCTCGCCGAATCGGGCGGAGCTGTTGGAAGCCACGGAAGCGTGTAGAATCCCACTTTTGACAACCTCGCCTCCAGCATCTGCTAACGTCCATTCCAGCACCGCATCATGATAAGCCTCATGATAATCATTAACGATCCACAGCTCGCCTTGGAAGGCTTCGCCCGGATTCCATCTTCTCTTAGTGAAGGCCAAGCTTGGAAGAAGCGGCTGGTAGCTTCTCTTTACATAATCAAAGCTAATCTTCTTCTGACCGTAATAGTCAATCAGGCCCCACTTGATGTCTGGCCAGTGTGTAATGAAGTGACAAAGAGATACCCCGCTCATCCGCGGCTTCCGTCGACGGTACAGCTCAAGCGCAAATTGCAAAATCGTTCCGTGCGCAATCTGAGTCGATTCTACAAACTGCTCCAGAGAATCCATTCTTTTGTCTCCAAACACCTCGATATTCAGTCCTTGAAGGATATGAATATCTGCCCAATGATAGCCCCAGCTGGGTCCCATCGGCCATAGCTCATTTTCCGGAATGAATTTTTTGAGACTCTCGATCGATGGGGCCGATGCAGCCGTTAATTCAGGAATGATGGAGCAATCCAGAGCCGGATAATATTCCTCCATAAAACTGTGGCCGCCGCCGTAGTAATGGTCATTCGCATGCTGTGACTCTTTAGGCTTGAAGCCCATGCTCTGGCCGAACTCATTGCTGAGCGGGGATGCCAGTCCGTAAGGCGTCGATGTGTAATCTCCAATGGCTACCCCAATTGCCTCCATCAGCTCTTTGTTACCACTTTCGATGTGAGCGTCTGTGAAGAACACCTCTTCTCCGCCCATCCAAAAAATATTTGAGGGATGATTGCGCCGCAGCTTCACAATTTCAATACATTCCTTCTCTACAGATTCTACAAATGCGGGATCATTGGAAAATGCTTGTGTAGAGAACGTAAAGTTCGTCCATACGGTAATACCGAGCTCGTCGCACAGCTTATAGAAGGTCGGAATCTCTGGCGGGTGCCAGCCGAAAATTCGCAGATTGTTTATGTTAGCTTCTTTCACCTGAGTCAGAAGATGCTCATATTTACTCGTGCTGTTCCGGCCGTAGAAAAAGGACGGCTGTCCACCCCAGCATGCAGAGCGCAGAAACTGACGTTTTCCATTAATTACAAAGGTCCATGGGTATTCACATTCCTCATCCGTGAAGCCCGGGTTCTTCTCCATTTCAAGGGTCCGAATCCCGATTACATCCTCTACTCGATCCAGCACCGTGCCGCTATTCAGCACCTTCATCTCCAGATGATACAGATTCGGCGTTCCCATGTCCCAAGGCCACCACAGCTTCGCGTCTGAAACGTCCACGACGGCATTGGCCATCTGAGTGCCGGCGGGAACCTCTACCTCCACCGTCTGGGTGATGGTGTCTGAATCAAAGTTGTGGCCTTTCATTGCAACCTCGATCTGAACCGTTTGAGACTCTGCCGTCATATTGTCCAGTTCAATCTGCAAATGAACAGCAGCGCCTCCTTCTTTCAGTTCCGACTCACTGCGATAGTTCACGATGCGTACATGGTCTGTTGCAATCAGGCGTACCGGACGCCAGATCCCGAAGGGCACTAGGCCCGTAAAATAATCACCGGAGAAATTCACTTTCTTGCCGCCCACGTTGCGGAAATTCTTAGGAGGCGGGTCCAGCTTGACAGCGAGCTGATTCGAGCCGCCCGACCAATGATCAAAATTCAGAAACTCACTGACCTCGAAAGAAAATGGGGAGAACATACCCTCATGACTTCCCAGCAGCTGACCATTCAGCCACACGGTGCAGCTATAATCAACGCCTTCGAACTCCAGGTGAATCTTCTTCCCCTTCATTTCCGGAGAAACGTTGAAGCTGCGAATATACCACCATTCATATTCCTGTACCCATTTTGCTTTATGCATATTGCGCCCATAATAGGGATCTTCCAATTCACCTGCACGCTGAAGATCGGTATACACATCCCCAGGAACGCTCGCATAATTCCAGCTGAAGATGACGCCTTGACGTTCCGCAGGCAGGATATGAAATCCTTCCCGCTCTCCTTCGCCAACTCTCATTTTTTCCATTTGCCACAGCTTGCCGCTTAAATCCTTTACGATTCGAGACATCTTCCGACCTCCACTATGATATAATTTAAAAATCAAAACTAATAACCATAAAAAAAACAAAATAATATTCTTTTCGGAATACTGTTCCATTTTTTAATGATTATACTGCTGAACCTAGTGGGCGTCAATGATGTTTTTGTGCATTAACGTTGGTCCCAAAATAATAAATCGTTCAAGGGAGAAATTCGGGGTCAAAGGCGACCGCTACCGCTGGTCCGGAATCTTTTCGTCCTCTCTGCTGCTTAATGCATATCCATCCCCCAAAACATAGGTAACACAAAGAAACCGTCCTTTGATAGAATGGAAGTGTCTAGCAACCATCTAAAAAAGAGCGGTTTCATTTGTACATTCAATACTCCATGGATCAATTTTATCTGCCCATGGTGCTGGGATCACCTCCCTGACTCCACCATGTCTTTATTTTTTGCTTCCTACCTCACTCAAGTGAGCTGCCTCGTTAAACAACTGCCGAAACTGTACTGATCGGCACTAAAACTCTACCATTTACATTCTTGGGAGCAACATCAGTTGCAACGTTCTGCCCGATTACCAAGATATCTTTCCTGAACCATAAGCATAGACTCCACCGAAGATTAGAGAAATTCCTAAAACAGCAGATGACACAGACAATAGCATCTTTTTCTTCACTACAAAATCCTCCTTTAGAAATCGACTTATTGTTTATTGATTTCAAGAAAAATAACCGTCCCCATTATAAGCATAGCGACTTCTTTCCTTCACCGCTTACTTTGGTCAGTGATTCATACGTGTATTGTCCGGCTTCGCCATTGTTCTTTTACTAAAAAAGTCACCCCCTTCTAAGCAGCTACTAAAAAAAGCACCCCCAACCATCGTTGGAGATGCTTCCTTCCTTTACTCCATACCCGGAAAATCCAGCTGCCGCAGGGCCTCGAAGGCGACAATGGCTGCGGAGTTGGACAGATTCAGAGAACGGACCTTGTCTGTCATGGGCATGCGGATCAAATGCTCCCGGTTAGCTGCCAGCAGCTCCTCCGGCAATCCCTTGGTTTCTTTCCCGAACACTAGAAAGTCACCGTCCTGAAACTGAACGTCGGTATAGCGCTTCTTCGCCTTGGTGGTCGAGAAGAAATATCGGCCATCCGGATATTTCTCCTGCAGCTCCGCAAAGGAATCATGGTACTCCAGATTGACGGCATACCAGTAATCCAGTCCGGCCCGCTTCAGTGTTCTGTCGTCCGTATTAAATCCCAGCGGACGCACCAGATGCAGATGAATCCCGGTTGCCGCGCAGGTTCTTGCGATATTTCCTGTGTTAGCCGGAATCTCCGGCTCCACGAGTACGATGTGTAATGCCATATGTGCTGTCTAACCACCTTATCGTCTATTTCTGTCTATTATAACGCATTCTGTCATGAAAAAAGAGCCTCCTGCTGCCATTAGCAGAGAAGGCTCTTCTCTTTCATGAATGCGCCAGCCGAGCGGCTTGAACGGCTCCCGGCATGCTTAAGCAATCTGCCAGGAACTTATTGGTTCTTGGCTTTGAAGTCATGCATGAATTCCACCAGCGCCTTGCAGCTCTCGTAAGGAACCGCATTGTAAATGGATGCGCGCATCCCGCCCACGCTCCGATGTCCTTTCAGACCGATAAAGCCTTCCTGCTCAGACGCTTTGGCAAAAGCCTTCTCCAGCTCCTCTGAGCCCAGGCGGAAGGTTACGTTCATGTCCGAACGACTGCCTGCTGCTACGCAGCCACGATAGAAGCCTTCGCTGCTGTCAATGGCATTGTAGATCAGCTCAGCCTTTTTCCGGTTCATGGCCTCTACACCTTGCAGACCGCCGTGCTCTTCAATCCACTTCAGCACTTCGTTAATCATATAAATGCCAAAGGAAGGCGGTGTATTGTATAGAGAGTTATTGCCGGAATGAGTATCATAGCGGAGCATCGTCGGCAGATGGCTCGGTGAGCTCTCAATCATCTCTTCGCGAACCAGCAAGACGGTTACGCCGGAAGGACCGAGATTCTTCTGAGCCCCCGCGTATACCATACTGAACGCATTGAGATCGAAAGGACGGCTTAAAATATCACTCGACATATCGCAAATCAGCGGCACCGAACCGGTGTCTGGAAATTGCTTGAACTGGGTGCCCTCAATCGTTTCATTCGAGGTCATATGCAAGTAAGCCGGCTGTTCCGACAGCTGAAGCTCGGACAGCTCCGGCACTCTCATATACTGATCCTGCTCGGTCGAAGCTGCGATGTGAACCTGTCCAAGAAGCTTCGCTTCCTTAATCGCCTTATTCGCCCAGCTGCCGGTCTTCACGTAGTTAGCCTGCTTGCCCTCTTGCGCGAAATTCATAGGAATCATGGCAAATTGCGTACTCGCTCCGCCTTGTACAAATAGCACCTTATAACCCGAAGGGTTCCCGAGCAAGCCCAGCAGCCTGTTCTGTGCTTCATTGTGTACGGATTCATAAATGTCACTGCGATGGGACATTTCCATAATAGACATGCCGCTTTCCCGGAAATCCACAAACTCTGCCTGGGCACGCTCCAGCACTTCCAAAGGCAGCGCTGCCGGTCCGGCGTTAAAATTATATGCTCTCTTGCTCACTCCACTCTCCACCCTTTCGTATGTACGCTCATTTCATGTTATCGAATATCATAGCAATAACCCGGAGGGGTCTGCAAGTGCTTTTTTTCTCTATTTAAAGACGCCATTCATAAGTAACGAGAAAACGCAGGAGGATGTACCTCCTGCGTCTCGTATTAACAATTATTACAGATCGTAGTAGAGCGAATACTCATGTGGATGTACCCGAATGGATACTGATTTCGCTTCGCCGCGCTTCAGGGAGATGAAGTTCTCCAGGAATTCCTTCGTGAACACGCCGCCCTCGGTCAAGAACTCATGATCCGCTTCCAGAGCGTCCAGCGCCTCATCCAGGGTGCCAGGCACACTGCGGATTTCCTTCTTCTCCGCATCCGACAGCTCGTAGATGTTCTTGTCGAATGGACCGTAGCCCAGCTCTTGCGGGTTAATCTTGCGCTTGATGCCATCAAGGCCAGCCATCAGCATCGCGGAGAAGGCCAGGTACGGGTTGGCTGTGGAGTCCGGTGTACGGAACTCAATACGGCAGCCTTTCGGTGTTACTGCAGCTACCGGAATACGTACGGCTGCAGAACGGTTACCTTTGGAGTATACCAGGTTTACTGGAGCTTCATAGCCAGGTACCAGACGCTTGAACGAGTTCGTGCTCGGGTTCGTCAGAGCGATCAGGGCCGGTGCATGGTACAAGATGCCGCCGATGTAATGCAGTGCAGTTTCACTCAGGTTAGCGTAGCCGCCTTTTTCATAGAAGAGTGGAGTATCGCCATCAAAAATGGACTGATGCACGTGCATTCCGCTGCCGTTATCGCCAAAGAGCGGCTTCGGCATAAAGGTTGCTGTCTTGCCATACTGGCGAGCTGTGTTGTGTACAATGTATTTATAAACCAGCAGGTTATCAGCCGTTTTCTTCAATGTATCGAAACGGAAGTTGATTTCCGCTTGACCTGCAGTAGCTACCTCGTGATGGTGACGCTCTACACTCAGGCCCGCTTCATCCAGCAAACGGCACATTTCACTGCGGATATCCTGCTGTGTATCTACAGGAGCTACCGGAACGTACCCGCCCTTTACTCTTACCTTGAAGCCGAGGTTGCCGCCTTCTTCCTTGCGGTTTGTGTTCCAAGCTGCTTCTTCGGATTCTACGTAGTAGCTGGAGCTGTTCATGCCGCTTTCGTAGCGAACATCATCAAACAGGAAGAACTCCGATTCCGGTGCGAAAAATGCCGCTGTGCCTACGCCGCTGTCCTGCAGGTACTGCTCGGCACGTGCAGCAATGCAGCGAGGGTCACGCTCATAGGATTCGCCGTCTGGTGTGTGAATGTTGCTCATAATATTCAATGTAGGATGTGCAGTGAACGGGTCCACATAGCAGGACTCCGGATCTGGCATCATCACCATATCAGATTCTTCAATTCCACGGAAGCCCGGGATCGACGAACCGTCAAACGCTACGCCGTTCACGAAGGTTTCACTGTCTACCGCGGATGCCGGCAGGGTAATATGGTGTACCCGACCCGACAGGTCAACAAAACGGAAATCCACCCATTCAATGTTATTCTCTTCAATTGTCTTTAACACGTTCTCTACCGACATGTCTCTTCCTCCTAATACCCGAACATTAAGCGAATAAACCTCTGTGAATGTTCATGATTTTCGATTTCTTTTCAGTTATTATATTCTGTCTAGAAGCAAGTCGTCAATACTCATGTAAGGTATTTTTCTTCATTTGTGTTATATAACATAACATTTAGACTATTATCCTCCTTCGACACGAAAAGACGTCTTTCGCAGGGAAAGACGTCTCGTTAAAGCGATGAGAAGCATCGTTATCTCTTGCTGTTCAGGCGTGACTCAGAGACCTCCAGAACCTCTTACACTCTCGCAAAATCTGCAGCGGGCGCCTTTGCGGTATTAAATGATTTACCCATCAACGGAGCCAGCTGCTCCAGCTCCTTCAAGAGAACTGCAAACTGATCCGGGAACAGCGACTGAACTCCGTCTCCCGTCATGGAGTTATCCGGGTCGGTGTGCATTTCCACAATCAGTCCGTCTGCCCCTGCTGCTACGGAAGCCTTTGACATGGGAGCAACCAGCTCACGGCGGCCCGTGCCATGGCTCGGGTCAGAAATGACTGGAAGATGGCTGAGCGATTGCAGCACTGGAATGGCAGACAAATCCAGGGTGTTGCGGGTGTAAGTTTCGAACGTTCGGATTCCGCGCTCACACAGCATAACATTCTGATTTCCGCCAGCCAGAATGTATTCCGCCGCATTCAAGAATTCATCATAGGTCGCACTGAAGCCCCGTTTCAATAGCACTGGCTTGCCGCAGCTGCCCAGCTTGCGCAGCAGATCGAAGTTCTGCATATTACGCGTCCCTACCTGTAATATATCAGCGTATTCAGCGCAAATGTCTACATACTCCGGAGTCATTACCTCGGTAATGGTCAACAGCCCGTGCTTCTTCCCGGCCTCTGCCATCATAATCAGGCCTTCCACCCCGATGCCCTGGAAGCTGTACGGCCCGGTACGCGGCTTGAACGCACCGCCGCGAAGCACCTGAGCACCCGCCGCCTTGACCAGCTTCGCAATGTCGTCAATCTGCTCCGCCGATTCTACCGCACAGGGCCCGCCCATGACGACCAGATTTCCGCCGCCGATCTTGACGCCCTTCATTTCAATCACCGTATCCTCAGGATGGAAGTCACGGCTGGCCAGCTTGTAAGACTTCGTAATCTTCACCACGTTCTCGACGCCCTTCATCTGCCGTAAATGCTCCGCGAGCTTGGGGTTAACGCTTCCGATCAGTCCAATGACGATGCGGTCGGTACCTCTGGAAATATGAGCCTGAAGGCCTTCCTTCTCAATTTCGGTTACGATATGCTGAAGCTGCTCCTCTGGCACTTGGCCCGATGTGATGACAATCATGTGAGATCCCTCTTTCATATAATGGATTCTGCAACAGCCTTCCGGATGCCCGGTGCCTGTTCTGCAGGATTACGCTTTATCGCTTGTTCGCTTTTGTGCTTGTGTGCTTTTAAGCTTTTATGCTTTTAATGACTAAAGTAAATATACAGGATTACAGCTTTACCGTCAAGCCCAAGCTTACACTTCACGGAAAAGCCGTATTGGTAATTAGGTTAGCCGCTTTTGTCGGATTGTCTTCTGGGTTTTGGGAATGAGCGGAATCAGGATGGAAATATTCGTGCCTGCCCCCGGACGGCTATACAGCGTTACACCATATGGAGCGCCATAGTGAAGCCGAATACGCTGATCCACATTACGAATGCCATAACCGGCGTTCTCCAGCTGATCTACAGACAGCGGCCCGCTGAGCGTCCTCGGCGGAAAGCCAACTCCGTCATCAATGATGTTGAATTGGAGACCCTCTTTACGCACTTCCCCGCAGATGCGGATATAAATCCGATCCCCTGTCCAGGCATGCTCCAGAACATTCTCGATAAATGGCTGCAGGATCAGCTTGACCGTTTCATACCGCACCACCTCGGGAGCGAAGCAATATTGTACCTCCAGTCTCTCTCCATACTTGATTCGCTGGATATCAATATAAGCCTGAACCTGCTCCAGCTCATGCTGCACAGGAATCATGTTTCGACCCTCATTAAGCGACAAGCGGTAAAACTTCGCCAAATCCAGCACCATCCGCTGCAGCTTGTCCAGTTCACCAAATTTGGCAAGACGGCTGATGGAAGACAAGGTATTGTATAGGAAGTGAGGATTAATCTGGGCATGAAGGGAGTCCAGCTCCGCCTGCTTTTTTTGAAGATCAGAAAAATACACCTCCTGAATGAGTCGGCCAACATTCGCTCCCATCTCATTCAGCGCATGAGCGATCTTCGAAAATTCATCATTTCCCTGGAAATGAATTCGCTTGTGAAACTCTCCTTGCTGAAATGAATCCAAGACCTTCACAATTTTATACACTCTTCTGCTAAAGTAACGGGAAAGTCCGGTGCCTAACACTAAAATAATGAGGATACAGCCCAATCCAATCAATAAAGTGAGATTTCGGACCTTGATCGTATTTTGGTCCAGCAGGTTCTCCGGAACGATGGCGACCAGCTCCATGTTAAGACCCTGAAGCTTCTCTCGGATTACCAGATCTCCCTGCTTCCCTTCCGGACCTTGGATTTGAGCCTCTATATCCGAAGACAGAGATGCGTCATCTTCTGCTATGCTTCCTGCTCCGGATGAAATCATAACCCCTTGCCTGGAATCGTAAATATAGATGGTAGTACCGTCTCCGATTTTTTTAAAATCAACACTGTCAAACAAATCCTTGAGCGAAACGCTGATTCGCATAAACCCGATCTCATCATGCGGATACTGCATGCTTCCAATGTCTACAAGACGGCGCAGCAATGAAATTCTTCCGTACTGTGCATCATCCTCGATCTGCTTCCATTGCATTGTGGTTCCATACACTTCATCCCGGGGATAGGAACGATACCACTCCTTCTCTACAAGCCGGGGGTATTGATACACATCGTAAAGTCTGGATTTGGTCGAAAGCGGATCGGTACCTTCATAAATATTGTAGGTTTCCCGGAATACCTCATTCTTCAGGTATATAGACAGCCATAGGCGTCTGTTTGCCGTTTCGACAGCCGTCTGGAATTTGGGAAACAGAATATTCTGGGTCGCATCATAACTCTCCCAGCCTTCCCGGTTTGCTCGCAGCGCCCGAGCAAGCCTCTCGTCAAAATAGAGCATATCCGAGATCCGCTTCGTATCCTCCAGCTTGAAGGCGATGTTGCTTTTCATCTGGGAGAGCGTACCCTGAATGGTGCTCCCCGTCTGCTGCCGAATCGACTCTACGTAAATATCATTCACGAGCTTTCCGATGAGCAGCACCGGAACCATCAGCAGCACACAGTAGGACAGCATCAGCTTGATCCCGAAAGGAAGACGCAATCTGCTCATGAATGCTGTCTCCGGTAGTCCAGCGGCGTCATCCCGAAGGTCTCCTTAAACTGCCGGCTGAAGTATGGCAAATATTGATACCCGCATTGGGCCGCGACCTCATAAATTTTCAGCTTCGTCCCAGTAAGCAGACTCTTCGCGTGATCCATACGCAGACCGATGACATAGTCACTGAAGTTGTGCCCGGTCTCCTCTTTAAACAATACGCCCAGGTAATTCGGGGAGAAGGAGAAGCGGTTCGCCACATCCCGCAGAGTAATGCTCTCATGCAGCCGTTGCCGGACGTCGTCAACCATTTCCTGCACGAGCCGGCCGTTCTTGGAGCTTTTGCGGTTATGCAGCTGCTCTGAGATTTCAAACACCTTTCGGCGCAGCCAGCTGAAAATATCGTCAATGGTTTCAAATTGCAGCAGCACGTCCAGCTTGGCAAGCTCTAGCCCCAGCATCTGAAACAGATCTTCCTGCATCGTATGCAAATGATCATTAAGCTTCATGAGGATATACAGCGATAAGTTACGAACCGTAAACCGTGAGCGCATGCCGGATACGAGCACAGCCATCTGCTCCAGCTCATCATGAATAGACACCAGGTTATAGCTCGTCATAGCCTGCATCAGCGCGTCCAAACGAAGATCCAGCGTTGCTGCATGCTGCATTTCTTCTCGCGGGATATCGGTGAAATTAATCCACTGTCCCTTCCCCCGGAACATCTTGTATTCCAGAGCGGTCACCGCCTGCTCATAGGAGGCATGAAGCTCCTGCAGATGATGGGCAGGCTCTCCCGTTCCGATAGTTAGAGTAAAGGGGAACTCCTCTGCCAACTGCTCTCTGATGAAATCAAAATCCTCTGCAGAAGCTTCTGCCGGCAAGAGCACGGCCGTTCGGTGAGGCTGCATGGTGCAAATATACTCCAGGCCTTTTCGCAGGAGAAGCTGCTGCAAGCGCAGATGCACATCCTCAATCAGCCGCAGCCGCTCCTCCTTCTCTACGTGATTCAGCAGCAGTGCAGCATCGTCGAGTTCAAACAGGCCCGCACGCACCGGCCAGGCAATGCGCTGAAATCGATACTGCGGATTCATAGCTTCCCGCGGAACCCGGTGTAGAGGCTGCTGCAGCAGCTGAAGCAAGTACTGGTGCTTGACCACAGGAATCGCTTTCTGATAAGCCGTCTCGGTCTCCTGTCGTCTGCGCAGATGATCCAGCTTCAAGCGAACCTTGCCCAGCGCCTCTATCAACTCACTGTCGTCCATCGGCTTCAGCACATAGCTGCAGGCCTGTAGTGCCATGGCCTGCTTCACATAGCTGAAATCCTGGTAACCACTTACAAATATGATTTGCAGCTGCTCCTGCAGCTCCAGCGCCTTCTGAGCCAGCTCCAGGCCGGACATATTCGGCATCCGGATATCAGATACGAGCACATCAATCTTCTCGCGCTCCAGCACCTCGCAGGCTGCAAAGCCATTATTGACACCCGCTACCACAGTCATACCGAGGCTTTCCCACGGGATAAACTGCTTCATGCCCTCCAAATCCAGAATTTCATCATCGGCCAGCAACACTTTATACATGAAATGCAATGCCTCCCTATGAAAAAACCCAAAGGTATACTGCGCAGCGCAGTATACCTGTCCATGGGTTTACGTGTATATCCAGGGCACTTTGTGTTTCCAAGTGTACCTGTATCTATTTGCCCTGCATTTTTTGAATATTTTCCTGCCACTTCTTGGTCTTGTATTCCAGCAGCTTGTTGTAGCCCGCGGACTGTGCATCGGCCTCGGCCTTATCCAGCACCGCATTGACTTCCGCATCATCTTTAGCATACAACGCTTTCGCTCTTGACTCCAGGAAAATGTCCTCTACGCGCTGACGGATAATGCCTTCCTCGCTGTCTGGCATCGGATCGAGGTTAATGAACGGTGTGCCGTCTCCTTGCGTTTTCCAAGTAATCTCATACTGCCAGTGAGTCGCCCAGTTGCGCTGCTCGATTGGCAGGGTGCTTTCATATTTCGCTTTAGCCTGGTCCACATATACCGTATTACCGTTCCAGATCAAGTTGATGGTCGCATTCTGCAGCTTGACGAGCCCTTCAGCGTCCGTCACGTACTTGTCAGTAAATTTCGGAGTCTGGTCTGCCTCTACACCATCCCAGTATCCTCCCTCGGGTCCCCACATCATGGTGCGCTGGCCCTCAGGTCCGGTGTACCAGTCCAGGAAGGCAAAGATCGCTTCCGGGTCCTTCGCTGCTTTCGTGATGACACTGACATTCCAGCCCAGCTGAGTGTACGTACCTGCCAGTACCTTCTTCGGATCCAGCCCCGGCTTGTGAATCGGCCAGATCATGAAATAGCCTGCATCCGGGTCACTCTTCGTCAATTCAATATGTCCCAGCTGACCGAGCTCTGTCGGGCTTGCAGAGGCCAGGACGGCAACGCGTCCGGAAACGACCTTTTCCTTCACCTGGTCTGCAGTCTGAGTCATAGCGTCCTGAGACATCAGCTTCTCACGGAACAGCTTAGCCGAATACTGCATGGACTCCCGGTAAATCGGATCCGTGAAGATGGAGGTCAGTTGATCGCCATTGGGTACACCGCGAATGCCAACCCAGGTATTCAGCACATTCTCGCCAAAAGCCGTGTACAGCACGTTCAAGCCCTGACCGTCCTTCGCCAAATGCGGCTCAAACGGCACGACATTCGGATAATTCTCTTTGACCTGTTTCAGATAATTGTACAGATCCTCCGTCGTTTCCAGCTTCGGAGAGCCGAGCTCTTCATAAATTTTCTTATTGACGACATAGCCGGCATTGCCGTTTGGCTGGCTTGTGTACCAGTTCGGGAACTGATACAGCTTGCCGTCTTCGGAACGAAGCAGATTCAGCCCGGATTCTCCCAGCCATTCCTTCAGATTCGGATATTTATCCAAATAATCATCGAACGGGACGAGCATGCCTGCCTGGCGAAGCTTCTCGACATCCGGTCCCCGCTCCATCCACATCACATCCGGCAAGGATGCGGAAGCAATCATCGTATTCAGCTTCTGGGATGCATTGCCTCCGCTATGAATGGGAGTTATGTTTACCTTCATGTTTTCCTTGACCCACTTGCTGGAATCATCGGCTCCCCATGTAGGCATTGTGTACCAGTCATAGTTGCCGTAGAAGGAAAACTCCAACGGATTTTGACCAAGCACATAAGCACTGGAGGAGCTGCCTTCACTCGGTTTGTTGTTTCCGGAATCTGCCGGGGGATCCGAGGCTGTCGTGCCTGAGCCTCCGGTACAGCCTGTCAGCAGCACGGCTCCAGTCAGCAGCAGCGTCATCGAGGATTTCCAAGCCTTTTTCATAAACATGTTATATTCCCCTTTCGTTGTATCTGTGTGACGATATGTGCAGGCTGTTTCCAGCCCTTGACACTGTTCCAATAGACGGCAGGTGCTACTCCTTCAAGGAGCCCACCAGCACGCCTTTGACAAAATATTTTTGCACAAACGGATAGACCATAATAATCGGCAGCGTAGCAATCATCATCGTAGCCATGGAAAGCGACTTGGAGGAGACCGTCTGCATCCTGGCCATCTGGCCCTGAGCAGCCGAATCCATATTCGCCATCTGATCCGAGACGATATTGGTGTTCAGAATTTGCTTCAGCATCGTTTGAATCGGGAGCAGGTTTTCATTATTGATATAAATACTCGGCAGAAACCAGTCATTCCAGTGTCCTACCGCCGTAAACAGAGACAGAGTTGCGATGACGGGACCAGATAATGGGAGAATAATTCGAAAAAAAGTGCCCCAGTTGCCGCAGCCGTCAATTTTTGCCGATTCCTCCAGCCCTCCCGGTAAACCTTGAAAAAAAGTACGGAAGATAATCATATTCCACACGCTGATCAGACCTGGAATAATGAACACCCAGAAGGAATCCATCAGCCCCAATCCCCGGACTAGCAGGAAGCTTGGAATAAGGCCGCCGCTGAAATACATGGTGATGATACACATAATCATGTAGAACTTGCGGCCGATCAGCTCGCGCTTGGTCATTCCATAGGCGAACAAAGCGGTGGCGATAATCGAGAGAACGGTTCCGATCACCGTGCGCAGCACAGAAATCATAAAGCCGTTCAGCAGGCGGTCGTCATTGAGGACGACATGATAGTTCTCCAGCGTGAATTCCCGGGGCCAGAAGGTGACCCCGCCCAGTGCTGTGTTGGAGCCCGTATTGAATGAAATCACTGCCGAGTTCCAGAATGGATAAAAAGTGGTAAACGCCAGCAGGGCCAGAAAAATATAGATGAAGATGACCATCAGCCGGTCGCCATAGCTCAGCCGAACCAAATGCATCCACTCCTTTCAGGTTCAAGGTGTTTGAGTCCTACCATAAGCTGTTACCGGATCGGCGGGCGATATAGTTCGCGATGGTAAGCAAGCCGACACTGATCACAGCCTTGAACAATCCTACAGCCGTAGCATAGGAGAAGCGCGTGTTCTGAATGCCGATTCGATACACGTAAGTGTCAATCACATCCGATACCTCTCTCAGCACCGGATTGACACCCAGCAGGAGGATATCCTCAAAGCCTGCCGTCAGCAGATTCCCAATGGACAAAATCATAAAGATAATGACCACCGGCATAATAGACGGCAGCGTAATCGTAAAGATTTGGCGGAACTTGCTGGCTCCGTCCATGTCGGCCGCTTCATACATATGCGGATCAACTCCAGCGATCGCTGCAAGATATACGATCGAGCCAAAGCCAATTTCCTTCCATATTCCAGTCGTTACCAGAATAGTCCAGAAGTACTCGGGAACAGACAGAAAGCTGATCGGCTCTTCAATAAATGACAGCTTCTGCAGGAAAATGTTAACGCTTCCATTATCGGTGGAAAGCATCGACATCACAAAGCCTGCTACAATGACCCAGGATAAAAAGTGAGGCAGGTAGCTCACCGTCTGTACAACCCGCTTAAATGCCATACTCCGAATCTCATTCAGCATCAAGGCGAGTATAATAGGAGCCGGAAAGCCAATGAGAAATTTCAGCAGGCTGATAACGATCGTGTTTCTCATCACGGTATAAAATTCCGGAGATTCAAAAAACATCTCGAAATGCTTCAGCCCTACCCAGGGACTCTCGCTCATTCCTCCGAAAATATTATAGTCTTGAAACGCCATCAGCACCCCGTACATCGGAATATAGCTGAAAATAAAGACCAGAATCAGAGCAGGCAATACCATGAGCTGGATATCCCACTGCCTCGCAAACCTAGTAATCAGGCTGCTCTTCTTCGGCTTGGCGGCGGCAGGCTTGGATTCAACAGATATTTGTGACATAACCACCCTCCCATGACATCTTCGTACGTTGTTTGTCATCTGATAGCTTTATTGTAGCGGAAGGGGGACATTCAAACTATTTGCCTGAGCAACGAAAAATGATACTATTCAATTCATTTTTGAAACGCTTACATTAATAAGGGAAGAAGAATGAGAGCCCTATCTACCCTTTTACCGCACAAAAAAGCTACCCCTGCTGCGCACCTCTGTGCAGGGATAGCTCATCCTCAAACTGTAATCAGCTCTTCGTCGCTGCCTTGACAGGCGGCAGCAGCTTGTTCATCTTCACTGTCCGCTTGATTTCCCAAGTCTCCGGCCGGTCATGCTCATACTGCTCCAAATAAGCAATGACCTCCTTCGTAATCGGCGTCGGCGTGGAGGCGCCCGAGGTCACGGCCACCTTCTCGACCCCGCTCAGCCATTCCCGCTGCAGCTCGGTAACATCGCTGATCCGGTGAGCAGGCACCCCAGCAATATCCAAAGACACCTGGGCCAGCCGATTAGAGTTGTTACTGCGCGGATCTCCGACGACGATGACGAGGTCGGCCTGACCGGCCTGCTCCGCCACCGCTTCCTGACGAACCTGGGTCGCCAGACAAATCTCATTATGAATCTCGGCACCCGGAAATCTCTCCAGCAGCCGGCTCATAATATGCTTGATGTCCCACTGACTCATCGTCGTCTGATTTGTAATGATGATCCGGTCGGCGGGAATGTGCAGGCTTTCGATTTCCTCCAGCTTCTCAATCAGGTGCACGTGCTGCGGCGCAACTCCAATCGCGCCCTCCGGCTCCGGATGGCCCTTCTTGCCGATGTAAATGACCTCATAGCCATCAGCGGTCTTCTCCCGAATCAGATCATGCGTTCTGGTCACATCGGGACAGGTAGCATCGAGCGTCGTCAGCCCTTTCTCCCGCGCCAGCTGTCTGACTTCCGGAGACACGCCGTGAGCGGTGAAAATCACTGTGCCGTGCTCCACCTGCTTCAGAATGTCCATCCGGTTCGGCCCATCCAGAGTAATGATGCCTTCATCCTCAAACGATTGGGT
The DNA here is from genome assembly GCF_017582705.1 of Paenibacillus sp. F411. Classification (NCBI taxonomy): domain Bacteria; kingdom Bacillati; phylum Bacillota; class Bacilli; order Caryophanales; family Paenibacillaceae; genus Paenibacillus; species Paenibacillus sp. F411. The sequence continues at coordinate 113,536 of NZ_JAGFIP010000004.1, read as the reverse complement.
CACATGGCTGTTATGCACAATCATGCCAAGTATATATATAGGCCGGGGAAGATCCAGATTCTGTGCCGCCTGGCGAGCCAGCACCATCGCGTCAACGACGCCGTAGCAATAGCCCCGGGGTGATATTTTGATCACTTCCATGGTCCTCACCTGCTTTCTGTCTGCTAAATTACACTCCCTGTATTATAACGCTATTCCAGCGGCGGGGCAAAGATTGCCGGCAGCCAGACTATAAACGTGCTTCCCTCTCCCAGCTTGGTTACGACCTCTACCGAGCCGCCGTGCACGTCGATAATCCATTTTGCAATAGAAAGTCCGAGTCCTGTACCTTCCGTGGCGCCGCGAGACTGATCTGCGCGGTAGAAGCGCTCGAAAATATGCGGAACCTCATCCTTCGCCATCCCGATTCCCGTATCCGCCACGCGGATGCCAACCTGACCTCGGTACAGGACAACATCCAGAGACACTTCTCCTTCCGGCGTATACTTGAAGCCGTTCTCTATGAAGATAAACAGCATCTGCTGCAGGTAGTCCCGATTCCCTTCTACATAAACGCCATTCAGGGAGGAGAGGTCACCGGCGCTCCAGGCAGCCGTCTTCGGAAGAAACTGGGCGCGGCGGATCACCTCGATCAGCAGCGGCTGCAGGGCGATCGGTACCTTCTCAAAGGTTTGGCCTGTATCCGCACGGGCAAGAGAGAGCATATCCGTAACCAGCCGTGTCATGCGTTTCGCTTCATCCGAAATATCGCCGATGGCTTCAGCTGATATTTGACGGAGCGTCTCCTCATCCAGATCGGGACGATCGCCCTGCGGCCCGGTCCAGATCTTGTGGAGCAGATCCACATTTCCGCGGATGGTCGTCAGCGGAGTCCGGAGCTCGTGCGAGGCATCCGAGACAAATCTCCGCTGAGCCGCGTAAGCATCATCTAGCTCTTTGTAAAAGCTCTCCGTCCTCGACAGCATGTCATTGAAGGTGCCGATCAGGCTGCCAATCTCATCCTGCGGACCGTCATATTCAATCCGTACACTGAGATCGGTCCCCTTCTGAATCTGATTGGCCGCATCTGCGACCTTCTGAATGGGCTTCATGGACTTGCGGGCCAGAAACAAGCCGAGCGTCGAGGCGGTAATAAGCGTAGCGAGTGTTCCCATAATCAGAATGGACTGCAGACGGTCCAGTGTATTCTCCGAGGTGCCTGTGTAGGCTCCAACCTGAAGCCAGCCGTACACCTGCCCCGTATTGGGCAGAACAACATAATCCTGATAGATCAGAAAAGGGTTGCCGGATACATGGATTGACTTGAAGCCGCGCTGCTTCTGGCCATCCTCCATGGACGGCACTTCATATTCCAAGCCGCGAAGCCTCATATTGTCAGACTGCCATGCTTTTTGATTATGATAGGTATACGTCTGGACATAGAAATCCGCTTCCTCCATCCGCAGGACTGAAGATCGGTCAGGAATGAAGACCAGACCGCCATCGTCAGCGTTGATTGAGACCACAGGGCGGATTTTGTTATACTGCTGCTGAATGCGTGATTTCAGCTCATCGTACGTATACAAATGTACGAATCCGTAGACGGCCAAGCTGAACAGAAGCAGCGTGACGAATAAAATGCCGGAGTACCATGCTGTAAGCCGCCAACGGATCGACATGCTAGCGCTCCCCTCTGAGTATGTAGCCTGCCCCGCGGATCGTCTGGATCAAACGCTTGCCTCCATGCTCCTCTGTCTTCTGGCGCAGCATGGCAATATATACTTCCAGGACATTGGACTCGCCGCTGTAATCATATCCCCAAATCTTATCCATGATCAGATCTCGCGATAGCACTCGCTTCGGGTTCAGCAGGAACAGATGAAGCAGCTCGAACTCCTTCGCGGTAAGCTCCAGCCGCTGTCCGCCGCGAAGCACCTCTCTGGCGCTCACATCCATACTGATATCTTCGAACGTCAGCTTGCTGGTGCTCTGCTCGTCGCTGCTGTTTCTGCGAAGCAATGCCCGGATCCGCGCCAGCAGCTCCTCCAACGCAAAGGGCTTGACCAGATAATCATCCGCTCCAGTATCCAGGCCCTTTACCCGGTTCTCCAGCTCATCCTTAGCCGTCAGCATAAGAACGGGAATACGGCTTCCCCCCTCACGCAATCGACGCAGCGCCTCAAAACCATCCACCTGCGGCATCATGACATCCAGTATGACGGCATCCGGCTCCTCATTGAGCACCATCTTGAGGCCCTCTGCACCATTGGCTGCAGTATGCACCTCATAGCCCTCAAAGGCCAGTCCTCTACGGAGCATTGAAATAATCTTCTCATCATCATCCACAATCAAAATACGCGGTCTCATGAAATTCCGTCACCTCTACCGTTCTGTCATTGTATAGTTATTATAACGATATGGCTGTAAACAGGACAAGCGGAAGGGAGCGATCCCTTCCGCTTGTCTATTGAAATACAGCTTACTGCTGCTCTGTCAGATCATAGTCGTTGCGGTCACCGATCTTGATCGGCAGATCCAGTGCTTTGCCATTGCGGTTCACATTCAAGGTCATTTCATCGCCAACGCTCTTGGATTGAATGTACTCAATCAGCTCCGCAGCCGTGGCGTACTTCTGGCCGTCTGCACCAACAATGATGTCGTACTGACGCAAATCGGCTTCATACGCCGGGGAACGGAAAACGACCGAGTTCACGTAGGTGCCTTCTGTAATTTCGGTTCCCAGCTGTTCTGAAATTTGAGGCGTCAGTGTACCCAGGCTGGCCCCAATAAACGGCTGCGGCTCTTTCGGAACTTCTTCATTGTTCTTCAAATAGTCAAGCACTTCATTAATCGTCTCCGCCGGAATCGCAAAGCCGATGCCTTGAGCTTCTGCACTAACGGCTACGTTCATACCGATAACCTCTCCTCTCAGATTCAAGAGCGGCCCGCCGGAGTTACCAGGATTAATGGACGCATCCGTCTGAAGCAGATCCTCATAATTCCGGTCGGCTTCACCGTTCTGACCGGCAATGTCGATCTGGCGCTCCTTCGAGCTCAGTACCCCGGCGGTCACAGTATGCGAGAAGCCGTGCGGGTTACCGATCGCCACCAGCCATTCACCTACCTCCAGATCCTCCGAGCTGCCCAGCGGAATAGCCGGGAAACCGTCCTCGCCCTCAATCTTCAGCACGGCCAAATCCAGCTCATAGCTAGATCCCAGCAGCTTTGCTTCGTAAGGCTTATTCGTTCCCTCAACGGTAACCTGGATAAGATCCGCTCCGTGGATAACATGTTCATTCGTCAGGATATAGCCCTCTTTGTCAAAAATAAATCCGGAGCCGATGCCTGAAGGCTGCAGCTGCGAGGAATCGGTGCCGCCTTCGCTGCTACTGCCGCCTCTGTTACCTTGGGAGCCGTACTGGTCTCCAAAGAAATAACGGAAGATATCGTCATCCATGCTGCGGCCGCCCTGTCCCTGGCTGCTGACCATCGTCTCGATCAGAACGACAGAGGGGCTCGCATGATCGACCACAGAGGCTACGTCGCCCTGTCCGGAAGGTATCATTGCGGCTGCCGTGGACGCGCCGCCGCCTTGATTAGACGGAGCCAGCGCTGCGGCTACCTCACTGCCACTCCCCTGCGTGCCCAGCGGCTGGTCCGGTGTAAACAAATTGCTGCGATCAGCCACATACATGCTGCTTACCATGACAATCATACCGGCGAGGAAGGAGAGGAGCACTGCTTTTACCGGGTTCTTTTGCTTGCGGCTGTAGTTCCAGCTCCCTTTCGGCTTCTCACCGCCTCCATTACCGCCGGCCGGGCGCTGCGAGCGGCCCGCTTCGAAGGAGGACATGGATGGAACCGGCTTTACCGGCTGGGGATGACTAACCTCCACCTCCTGCGGATCTCTGCGGACATAGTGGCTTTGGCTGCCCTCGTCTTGTTTCTCGGAGTCGCCCAATGACTTAAACGGTCCATATGAATAATAAGATGATGAGTTCGATGGTGATTCTGACTGGGTCTCAGATGCTTGACGAGGTTCAGCCTCGCGTTCAAATTCGCGGCCAGCTTCAGGCTCCCGCTTGTGCTCCTCGTCCTGCCCGTCTCCGAAGCCTCCAAACCGGTTTCTTTGATCGTCCATGCTTCTACCTCCTATAAGATCACCGTGCCTGCGGCCGGTGGCTGTGTTTGATATGCTCTTATTGTGTACTATAAACCTTAACGACACCTTAAAAACAATTAAAAAGGAGATAAAAGCTGTGTACGATCACCTATGATTTTACCCAGCCCTTGCGGTGGGCAAAGATGGCCAATTGTGTCCGGTCCTCCAGCTCGCACTTCATCAGCAGATTGCTGACATGGGTCTTGACCGTCTTGATACTAATATGCAGCTCTTCTCCGATTTCCTTATTATTCTTGCCTTCGGCGATCAGCAGCAGCACTTCCTTCTCCCGCTCCGTCAGACCTGCCTGATCGTCCTGGGCTTGATGCTGACGGATGCCCCGTGTCAGTGCCTCCGATACGTCCCGGGTCATGACCGGCATCCCCCGGCAGGCTCCCTGCAGGGCGTAAATCAATTCATCCGCAGATACCGTCTTGAGAACGTAGCTTACAGCTCCGGCTTCGACACACTCCAGCACCAGCTCATCCTCCAGAAAGCTCGTTAAAATTACAATTTTCTGATCCGGGAACTCCTGCATGACCGCCCGAGTCGCCTCGGCCCCGTTCATCACCGGCATCATGAGATCCATCAGGATCAAATCCGGCATATCTTCCGGCCCGCTGCTGCGCAGCATGTCTAGCAGCTCCATACCATTCGCGGCCTCGCCGATGACCTCAAAGGCGGGCTCCAGCGACAAATATGTTTTGAGTCCCATCCGGACCATATCATGGTCATCGACCAGCAGTATTTTTACAGCCGTCATAGCTACCTCCCCCTGTTGCTCTTATTTCCTGCGTGGACCCTGCTCAGTATGTTCTGCTCCGCCCGCCATAAACAGCGGTATATGTACTCTCACCGTTGTGCCTGCTCCCCGGCGGCTCACAATCTCCACCTGTCCCCCCAGCTTGTCGGCGCGCTCCTTCATCGTGCTTAGCCCATAAGACCCCTGCTTGGGTCTGCCTTCATCAAAGCCCTTGCCATCGTCGCTGACGCTCAGCACGACCCGCTTCTCTTCCTCCCGCAGCGACAAGCTGATCATACTGGCTTCTGCATGCTTGACGATGTTAGCAATTGATTCCTGGATAATAAGAAACAGCTGATGCTCGATTGCATCCGACAAGCCTCCGTACAGCTCGACCTCGCGTATCCCCTTCAAGCCGTTCTGGCGGCAGTAATCCGGGAACCAGCGCTCCAGCGCCTCCTCCAGCGTCTTGCCCTCCAGCTCCACCGGGCGCAGCTGGGCGATAAGTGCCCGCATCTGCTTCTGCGCCGTATGGGACATGGAGACGAGCTGCTCCAGCACCTGCTGTCCCTGAACAGGATCCTGCTTCAGGACCCCCGACAGCGAGGAAGCCGACATATGGATAGCGAACAGCTGCTGGCTTACCGTGTCATGAAGATCCCGCGCCATCCGGCGCCGTTCCTCCAGCACCGCAGACTCTGCTGCAAATTCCTTCTCCAGCACCTCTTGCTCGCCCAGGCGCTGCAGCAGCTTCATTTTGTTCTCAATCGCTTCTGTCATGGCATTAAATTCAGAATATACGCCGGCGAAGGATTCATCCTCTGCCTCCGGCATCCTCACAGTCAAATTTCCCTTGGCCACCTGCAGCATGTTCAGGTGCAGGAGATCCAGCGGGCGCTGAATGCGCTGCGCGGCAATATATCCTGCAATGACAGTAAACAGCAGGATACCGGCTGTGTAATACCACCACAGCCGGTGATCCCGAATCGTCAGATAGCCTCCCTCGCCCGCAAGGTACAGAAACAGCGCAACAACAGCCCCGATGGTCAGGAAGTACATGACAATGACCCACTTGGTATTTTTGACAAATCCCATCCGGTTACCCTACCTTGTTCACTTTGACATCGCCGATGAAGGCGCTGATATGAATCACGATCTTCTTGCTAGACTCGCGGTAATCCGGACTTTCCAGCCCGACACTGCTCAAGAAGCCGCTGCGCTTCTGTCCCAGCACCGACATATCGCCAATGAACGAGGTGGTAGAGACTCGGATGCCCACATCGAGATCATTCGGCAAGAACACTTTAATGTCGCCGATGAAGGCTGAGATATTAATCTTGGTCTTGCCGTACGGAATCTGCGCCCGGGTAAGATCAATGACCGTATCTCCGATAAATTGCGAGATGTTGGTCGGCTTTAGTTCGAAATAATCCTTACCCAGATGAATATCGCCGATGAAGCTGGATTTATTCGTGTAGCGCTTGCTGTTACCGCAGTTATGGTATTCCTTGTACGCTCCGTCATCGTCCTGATCTCCATATTCGTAGTGACTGTCACCCTTGCGGCGGGATCTCCTGCGGCTGCTTTCGTATTCCTGCTCCTCATGACGGTCGCTGTAATCCCGATAGCTGCTGCCCCCCTCCCGCCTGTTACGGTCTGCATCCCGGGGACCCTTGAGATCCCGGTCGCCGGAGCCAAATCGCTGCTCAAACACCTCATCCAGCGACGATTCCAGCTCTCCCGGTGCGGGAGGAGGCGGCGCATCATGCGCATCATATGCATCATATGCATCATTCTCACGCCCAGGCTTGCGATAGTCATCATCACTTGCCTCCTTAAAGGCTTTATCCCGCTTGCGCTTCGGACTAAAGATAACGTACAGTCCGCTGCCGATCAGGATCACAGGCACTGCAATCCGCAGCAGGTCTCCGAATGAGAACCAGAGCAGGTTCAAGTTATGCCCCAGGAAATACACGCCGATAATGAGCGGGATGAAGGAGCCTAATACGGCGCACCCGTCTTGCTTTGCACTGAAGATGCCCTGCAATCCTGCATAAATCAGAATGACCGGCCAGAATGTGGAGAACAGCTCACCCAGACTGAAGCTCTGGATTCCCAATTCATTTAAGATAAACAGCGCGCCGATGCCAATCAGCAGCAAGCCGCCAAACAGCTGGTTCCATGTTTTTTTACTCATCCCTGCATCCCTTGCCTTTCTTTAGTTCCTTATGTGATATGTACAGTGTACGACAACCAGCCTTCGATTGAACAGCTGCGGCGGGATGAAACTGGAATCGGTCTACAGACCGATAGGCTGGGAATGGATACCTTTTTCAGCAGTTGCCGGCCATCGTACTCCAATCGTAAAAAAGCTGTCCCCTGCAGATGACACTCTGCGCAAGGGACAGCTTCTGATGGGTACCATCATATAAAATGCAGGTTAGCGGTTCGTTTTCGGGTTGTTCGTCTGGCTGAACTCAGCAAACTCCGCATCGTATTTCTCGTTCGGTGTGCTGTAGCTCTCCTGTACCTTTTTGGCACCCTGCTCGGATACCTTGCGGCTCACGTTTTCCTGGCCAAACTCCTCGTTGTACTTCTCGTTCGGTGTTTGGTAGCTTTCTTGCACTTTTTTCTTGCTCATGATTGTCACCTCCCTGTAGTCTCAATACCTCATCCTCTTCGGGGACTGCTCCCCGAACCATAGTATGTGACGGACCGATGCTCAATATACAGGGATTGCGAAACCTCCGCAGTGCGAAAGCAGCTCGCAGAAATGACTTAAATGGCCTCATCCAAAAAAGAAGAAGGCAGGTAGCGGTACGTAGCTATGGCTTCGCCCACGCGCTCCAGCATTTCCTGGGTGCAGCGGCCGGAGCCCCGTTTGATGACCTGCACCTCGACATCTTTTTTGCCCCATTCCTTAAATACCTGCTGCGTCGTAGTAAAATACAAATCGATCTTGGAGCCTTTAATGGCTGAACCGATATCCGCCACGATGCCGTAGCCGTAATCCGGAATATATATAATGCTGCCGATGGGAAACACCTTGGGATCTGCTGCAATAGTGGACAACGCTTCCCGGTCCCGCTTCACCTTCACGCCGGAATACGTAATCCCGTACTGCGGATGTCCCGGCTTCTTGCCGGTTGATTCATAACCGGCCGTGTAGCCGGTCGCCGTTACCTTTACCGTTCTCAGCACCTGATTCGACCGCGGCGCCGAGACGGGAACGGAAGGATCGCGCTGCTCCTCCACAGGCCTATGAAGCTGCCGCTCCTTTGCATGATGCACGAGATACTGCCCCAGCTCGCCCATGCCTGCGGCATGAAACGCGTACAACCGTGAAATCTCCACAAAATAGCTGCCCTGGATAACCTCTTCCCCGGAATCCGTAACGCTATAGGAATCAGCGGACACCGGCAGCAGCCGTGCTGCTGCTTCTGCGGGTGATACTCCGCCCCACCATATTAACGCCAGACCCGTGCATAACAAAAGCCTCTGCCATAGATTCCAATGCTTCATGTGAATACCTCCCCCTTACTAGCGAGGGTTCCCACACGATCCTTGAAATATACCTATGAACAGAGGCTTGCTCTTACCTGTACCTTGGCGTTAGACCGCGCGGGTCGTCAATTCTTCACGAAGCTTTTGGATGACCTCGCTCAGCGGCTGCGCCCCGAGATCTCCCTCACCGCGCTTGCGGACCGATACAGCCTGTGCTTGCTGCTCGTTCTCACCGACGATGAACATATACGGAATTTTTTCCAGCTGGGCTTCACGGATCTTGTAGCCCAGCTTCTCGTTCCGAAGGTCCGCTTCCACAGACAGTCCGGCTTTTTGCAGCTGCTCGGTGACCTCCTTGGCATACCCGTCAAATGCGGTCGATACCGGGATGACCTTCACCTGAACCGGAGACAGCCACAGCGGCAATGCCCCTGCAAAGTTCTCCAGAAGGAACGCCGTGAAGCGCTCCATGGTGCTCAGAATACCGCGGTGAATCACGACAGGACGATGCTTCTGTCCATCCTCACCGACATATTCCAGCTCAAAGCGCTCTGGCAGCAGGAAGTCCAGCTGTACCGTGGAGAGGGTCTCCTCTTTGCCCAGGGCAGTCTTGATCTGAACGTCCAGCTTCGGACCATAGAACGCCGCTTCGCCTTCTGCCTCGAAGAACGGCATGTCCAGGCTCTCTACAACCTCGCGAAGCATACGCTGTGACGTTTCCCACATCTCGTCATTCTGGAAGTACTTCTCTGTATCCTCCGGATCGCGGTAGGACAAGCGGAAGCGGTAGTCTTCAATGCCGAAATCCTTATAAGCGGTCTTGATCAGCTCAATTACCCGCGCGAACTCTTCCTTGATCTGATCCGGACGGCAGAAGATGTGCGAATCATTCAGGGTCATCGCGCGTACGCGGTGCAGACCGGTCAATGCGCCGGACATTTCATAGCGGTGCATCATTCCGAGCTCGGCGATCCGGATCGGCAGATCCCGGTAGCTGTGCATGCTGCTCTTATACACCATCATATGATGCGGGCAGTTCATCGGACGGAGCACGAGCTCCTCGTTGTCCATGACCATTTTGGGGAACATATCCTCCTGGTAGTGCTCCCAGTGGCCTGAGGTTTTGTACAGCTCTACATTTCCGAGGACCGGTGTATACACGTGCTGATAGCCCAGCTTCTCCTCCAGATCTACAATGTAGCGCTCCAGCGTACGGCGCAGCTTCGCACCGTTCGGCAGCCAGATGGGAAGTCCCTGTCCAACGAGCTGCGAGAAGGTGAACATCTCCAGCTCCTTGCCCAGCTTGCGGTGATCGCGCTTCTTCGCTTCCTCCAGCAGGCGCAGATGCTCATCGAGCTGTGCTTTTTTGACAAAAGCTGTACCGTAAACACGCTGCAGCATCTTGTTCTTGCTGTCTCCACGCCAGTAGGCGCCGGCGACGTTCATCAGCTTGAACACCTTGATCTTGCCTGTCGAGGGCAGATGCGGACCGCGGCACAGGTCGAAGAATTCACCCTGCTCGTAAATCGTAATAACACTGTCCTCCGGGAGCGCTTCAATCAGCTCCACCTTGTATGGATCACCCAGATCTCCGAAGATCGACAGTGCTTCCTGCCGGCTGACCTCCTTACGGACAATCGGAAGGTTCTCGGACACAATTCTTTCCATTTCCTTCTCCAGCTTCTGCAGGTCCTCCGGATTCAGCGGCTCCTCCAGATCCATGTCGTAATAGAAGCCGTCTTCAATAACAGGACCGACGCCCAGCTTTACGGATTTCTCCCCGTACAGGCGCTTGGTCGCCTGTGCGAGCAGGTGAGCCGTGCTGTGCCGCATGACCTCCAGGCCTTCCGGTGAATCCAGCGTTACAATTTCAACCAGGGCTCCTTCTTGCAGCGGGGCCGCCAAATCCACAACGATGCCGTCCATTTTGCCAGCCGCCGCGTTCTTGCGCAGACCGCTGCTGATGGAAGCGGCTACGTCTTCAATACTGCTGCCTTCTGCATATTCCCGGACCGAGCCGTCCGGCAGCTTGATGCTGATTGCCATGACACATTCCTCCAACATAAAAGTGGTGTATTTTCGCTCCGTCACCGGAGCCGGATATTTTCACGTCTGAACGCCATCACTTTTTGCAGGACAATATAAAAAGCACCCGTCCCGCAAAGGGACGAGTGCTACACTCGTGGTTCCACCCTAATTCGATCCCGCCGCGCAGCCTGCCATCGAGGTCATGGTTGCTTGGAAGAATCCTTCATTGGCATGAGGTAACGGTCATGATCCGGCGAAGCCTACTGGTCTCATCAGGACTAGCCTTGGAGCTTGGTTCGACGACGCAGCTACAAAGGGGTAAATCTGCAGGTTCACCGGAGGAAATTGCAGCCTGGTTTCCTCTCTCTGAAGCGGTGCTGTCTTCTGAACAGATTCATGTCTTTGTCGGTGCTTTTCTAACGTAAACGTGAATTATCAGTTATTATAATCCCGTCCGGCGTGCAGCGTCAAGCCTATGTGATTCAGCCCCTCGATAAACGGAGTGCACTCCTGACAGCTGTAGCAGACCTCAGCCCGATGATCAAAAATCTGAAGCAGTGTCCCGATGACCGGTAATCCCGGCTGGCGGGTATGAATGATAAGCCTTGCCGGCGCCGCCGAAATCAGCGTGCTGACGACCATATCCTCGACTTCCATCTCCTGATCGAGCCTTTCCATGACGAGACCCTCCTGCTTGCCGGCCTCAATCGGCTTCAGACTTCCGTCGAGCAGAAGCAGATCTTCTCCGCCCCGATGAATCACATGAACCAGCGGAGTCAGCGGCTCTTGAAAATAGACGAAATATTTGAGCAGGCTAATAAATTCTTCATATTGCTGGTCCAGCATATACTCATCCACCGCATACTCGGCCAACTCCCGCAGCTCCTGCTCATAATCGCGAAGCCGGAACGCCAGCAGCCCATCGAGATTCAGCTCGGCGCTTTCGGCAAGGCACTGCCGTATGGTGCGGTCCAGCTTTTGCCGGCGCCGCCGGGCGAATTCCGCCGAGGTGCCCTCATCCTTTTCCAGCAGCTGCAGAAAGCAACGGAGCACCTGCTCCAGCTCCTCGCCATCCTGAAACTCAAACTCCTCCTGCAGCAGTCTTGCCGCAATCTCCTGCTCCTTCTGCTTGGCAATGTACGCGGTGACGGCCTCCGATATTTCAGCCCGCAGCAGCTCCCCGCTCATGCCCCAGGATGTCAGCGGCAATTTACCGGAGCAGGTCCAGATGACCCGGTTCTGACTGGCACTGAATTTGAATTTCAACGGCTTGCACTGCTTATGTAATGCCTTCTGCTTGTCTAGAAAAATGCGGTAAAAGCTTTCTTTCTCCAGCTCGGTGCGCGTGTTGACCGTAATGCTGAACAGCTCCATGGAATCGCTCCTTTCGGGTTCCCTTGTTCAGTATATGGGAAGCCTGATGGGGATATACGGAGCCCGCTTTTGGAAAAGTGTGTTATGTCTCTTCCAAGCATCAAAAAGCCCCCTCAGCCGTAAGGGCCAAAGGGGCATGTCCTGATCCCAAATCAGCAGCCGACATCCTGCAGATTATGGGGTCCGGTCTTAGTTTTGCATGATAAAGTCACGCTCTACAGAGGAATTACCGTCAAATGTACGCAAAATCTCATATCGGGTGTTCCGCTGTGCCGGAATATATCCCGCTTCCCGAATCATCGTCAGAATCGTTTCAATGTTGACCTTGTGTACAGCCCCTGCTGCTGACACTACATTCTCCTCCATCATGGTGCTGCCGAAATCATTGCAGCCGTAGGAGAGCGACAGCTTGCCGACTTCTGGCCCCATCGTGACCCAGGAGGACTGCAGGTTCGGCACATTATCAATCGCCAGCCGGCCGACGGCTACGCTCTTGAGGTACGCCTCCGGCGTTTCGCGCTCGCGCTTCAGGTTCGTATTGTCAGGCTGGAACGTAAATGGAATAAAGGCCAGGAAGCCCTTGGAATTCCAGCCGTTCTGAATGCACTCGTCCTGCGCATCCCGTATCCGGTGCAGATGCAGAGCCCGCTCCTCCATCGTCTCGCCCAATCCGATAACCATGGTCGCCGTCGTATTCATGCCAAGCTGATGCGCTGTCTGCATAACGTCCATCCATTGACGCCAGCTTCCCTTCAGCCTGCTCACCTTGGAGCGAATCCGGTCATCCAGAATTTCTGCGCCGCCGCCCGGCAGGGAATCCAGTCCCGCATCACGCAGCTCCCGTACAACCTCGTGCAGCGGAAGGCCTGATACCTCGACCATTTTCATAATTTCTGCTGGGGAGAAGGAGTGCATGGTAATATTGGGAAACCGCCCTTTAATTTTGCGGAGCAGATCTGTGTAATAGCTGAACGGCAGGTTTGGATTTGTTCCGCCTTGCATCAGGATTTCGGTGCCATTGACATCCTCGGTTTCCTGGATTTTTTGCAGAATCGTTTCGTCCGACAGCACATAGCCCTCTTCATGGCCCGGTCTGCGATAAAATGCACAGAAACGGCAGTACACATCACATACGTTCGTATAATTAACATTCCGGCCGATGACGAAGGTCGTCACGGGATCCGGATGCTTGCGCTTGGTCATAATATCGGCGGCGTGGCCGATCTTCTCCAGCTCATCACTTTCAAACAGCCGTGTGGTATCCTCCACCTGCAATCGCTCGCCCCGGAGCGCTTTGTCTAAAATACGGTCAATTGTGCCCATATGTAAATCCTCCTTTACTCCTTCGACGAGAAGGCCTTTCCTCATTTACGGTGTATACATGTCTTCCTTCCCATCGTATCACATCAGGACCGCAAAAACGACATCCCTTCGCTTTCAGGGATGTCGTTTATGTTACAGCTTTAGATGCTTGCCTCCAGCGCCTGGCTTAAATCGGAGATCAAATCATCAATATCCTCCAGTCCTACGGAGAAGCGGAGCAAGCCGTCTGTAATGCCCCGTTCATGACGCACCTGCTCCCCCATCGCGGCGTGAGACATCATGGCCGGGTACGAAAGGATGCTCTCGACCGCGCCCAGGCTCACCGCAACCAGCGGCAGCTTCACCGCATTCAGCACCTCCTTGGCGCGCTGGCCAGAGCCAACATCAAAGGAGACGACCGCGCCATAGCCGCTGCTCTGCTTCTCATGAATCTCCCGGCCGGGATGGTGAAAAAGCCCGGGATAATGGACAGCTTGTATATCGCTGCGCCCGCTCAGCCAGGCTGCCAGCTTCGCTGCACTCTGCTCACTGTGCGCCATCCGGGCGCCCAGGGTCTTCATGCCGCGCATCAGAAGCCAGGAATCCTGCACGCCCAGCACGGTGCCCAGTCCGTTTTGCAGCTGCTTGAGGCGTTGTCCCAGCTCCTCTGTCCGGGCCACCGCAAGACCTGCCAGCACATCACTGTGTCCTGACAGAAACTTGGTGGCGCTGTGAAGCACAATATCAACACCAAACTCAATCGGCCGCTGGTAAAGCGGCGTCATAAAGGTATTGTCCAGTATTGTAAGCAGCCCCTCTTCCCTCGCCCAGCAGCTGACCGCTTCGATATCGGTAATTTTGAGGGTAGGGTTGGACGGAGTCTCCATGTATACAGCCTTCGTGGTGCTTCTTAGGGCCTCCTTAACCTGATCCAGATTCGTCATATCGACGAAGGTACACTCAATGCCCAGCCGGCTCAGAATGCTCGTCAGCAGCCGGTATGTGCCTCCATATACATCCTCTGTGACGATCACATGATCACCGGAGGAGAGCAGCATCAAGGTGCTTGAAATGGCAGCCATGCCTGATGCGTATGCGAAGCCGCAAGCGCCTCTTTCCAGCTGAGCAATGTAATCCTCCAGCACTTGGCGGGTTGGATTGCCGGAACGACTGTAATCATGGAGCGGCGGGCTGTGGATATCATGATGGTGAAAGGTCGAGGCCTGATACAGCGGAACACTTGACGCTCCAGTGGCCTCGTCGATTTCCTGCCCGAAATGCAGAAGCCGGGTTTCAAATTTCAGCTCGTTGGGGCCGGCTGCGTTCCGATGCCCTTCCCGGTTACAATGCTCCCCGCTCATGACCGCGTTCCTCCTTCAACCTCAGCCGCCGCTTTGGCAAGCGCCTGGCCCAGATCCTGAATAAGGTCCTGCTCATGCTCAATCCCGACCGAGAAGCGCAGCAGGCGTTCATCAACACCGACCGCCTCACGGATTTCAAGAGGAATATCGGCATGGGTCTGCACCGCAGGATACGTCATAAGAGACTCTACGCCCCCCAAACTTTCGGCAAAGGCAATCAAAGAAATATGGCGGAGAATTGGCTCTACATAGCGCGCATCCTTCACCTTAAAGGACAGAATGCCTGTATTTCCGCTGGACTGCCTGCATTGAATGTCATAGCCAGGGTGATCCGGCAGGCCGGGATAGAACACCTGCTCCACAGCCTCATGGCTGCTGAGGAAGTTGGCTACAGCCAGCGCATTCTGCTCATGGCGCTCCATCCGCAGCGCAAGGGTCTTCATGCCACGCATCAGCTGGTACGAATCGGACGGACTTAGCACGGCGCCGATGGAATTGTGAAGAAAGGCCATTTTGTCCGACAGCTCTTTACCTTTCGTTACGATCAGACCCGCCAGCACATCATTATGTCCGCCCAGATATTTCGTCGCACTGTGCACAACGACATCTGCCCCCAGCTCGATCGGGCGCTGAAAGAACGGTGTCAGCAGCGTATTGTCAACGATGGACAGCAGGCCGTGCCGGTGCGCCCAATGGCTGACGGCTTGAATATCAGTAATCATCATAAGCGGATTCGTCGGTGTCTCGATAAACACCGCCTTCGTGCTCGGCTTCCGGCAGCTTTCCAGTGCGTCCAGGTCGTTGGTATCCACGTAGCTTGCGCTGACGCCAAAACGGGACAGGATCGCCTCCAGTAGCCGATAAGTCCCGCCGTAAAGGTCCAGCGAGACGATTAGATGGTCCCCCTGGCTAAACAGGGCAAACACCGTTTGCAGGGCAGCCATACCGGAGCTGCAGGCGAAGCCGGCATCGCCGGACTCAAGTCCTGCACAAGCCTCCTCCAGCACCTGCCGGGTCGGATTTTTGGTGCGGATGTAATCAAAGCCCGTGCTCTGGCCAAGCCTTGGATGGCGGAACGCCGTAGCCTGGTATATTGGAAAATTGATCGCGCCGGTAACCGGCTCCTCCACCGACCCAATCTGTGCCAGGCGGCTTTCTATGTTCAACTGGTTTTTGTCCACGCTTGGTATACTCCTCTCCAGATACCTATCCTTGACATGATATTTTAGTTTTGCGGACCGATGTCATACGGCGTCGCTTGATAGACATAGTAATTCAGCCAGTTCGAGAACAATAAGTTGGCATGGGCCCGCCAGATTGCCGGCGGCTTGCGCGAAGGATCATCTGAAGGATAATAATGCTTCGGAAGCTCGACCTCCTGGCCCTTGGCGGCATCTCGTTCATATTCCCACCGCAGCGTATCCGCGTCATATTCGGAATGACCGGTAACGAAGATCTGGCGGCCATCGCGGGAAGACACAAGATAAATGCCCGCCTCCTCGGACTCGGACAGAATTTGAAGATCCCCGTGCTGCTCAATATCCTCCCGGCGCACCTCCGTATGGCGGGAATGCGGAGCATGAAACATCTCGTCAAAGCCGCGCAGCAAAGGCACCGTGGGGTCACTGGTCGTATGCGGGAACACCCCGAAGCATTTGTCAGGCAGTGTGTACTTCGGCACGTCATAGTGATAGTACAGTCCCGCCTGGGAAGCCCAGCAAATATGGAGCGTCGAGGTCACATTATCCTTGGTCCACTCCATAATCTCCCTCAGCTCATCCCAATAATTCACGTCCTCAAAATCCAGCTGCTCCACCGGAGCACCTGTAATAATCATTCCGTCGAACCGGCGGTGCTTCACTTCCTCGAAGGTTTTGTAGAACGCCTCCAAATGCTCTGCCGACGTGTTCTTGGATGTATGTGAGCTCGGATGCAGCAGTACGACATCGACCTGCAGCGGGGAGTTCCCGATCAGGCGCAGCAGCTGGGTTTCCGTCGTTTCCTTGTTCGGCATCAGATTCAGGATTGCAATCCGCAGCGGACGGATATCCTGTTGAAAGGCATGACTCTCATCCATAGTGAAAACATTCTCCCCTGCAAGCACTTCCTTAGCTGGCAGGGTATCCGGAATTTTAATGGGCATAAAGTGTTCCTCCTTCTTGGATTCCATCAAAAAAATGACCCTTCTCTATAACTGAGAAAGGTCATATGTACGTAAACGTAGATTATGATTCTCTCTCATCTGTCAGGGTGCCGTAAATGCCTGTCCCGGCATTCACTTCATCCTGCAAGAATTAGCACCGTGCGATATTGCTGCCGGTTGCCGGGTTTCATCGGGCTAGTCCCTCCACCTGCTCTTGATAAGATTGACAACGATATGAAATTTTAATAATGACTGACACGAATCACTTCTGACATTACTTTAAAACATTCTTTTTTTCCCGTCAAGACGGTTTAAGGCGCATTTTGAAGAACCTGTTTCTCTTTTCCTTCATACGGTGAGATGAGGGCCTTGAATGCGCGGAATTCAGCCTTGAAAGGTCCCTAACCCGGCGTTATACTAGACGAGTGCTAATCGTTTGCAGGGAAAGAGGTGACATAAAAATGGACGGTGACCCGGGCCAGAGGCTTGTACTCCGTGACATACAATCGCATAGGAGACCCATCAGCTTCCCGGCCTGCGGCGACGTTATTTTTATGGTGATTACATAAATATAATGAACCCATTCAGGCTGGCTGCTGATACCTGTGCCTTATTCAACGACCGTATCCACGTGTTCTGTGAAAAGGAGGATATCAGATGAAGATCCGACTGGTAAACGCCGGCGTTTTTACTTCGGTGGATGACCTTGAAACGACCCTCACTCCGCCAGCCGAGGGCTTCTACTGGATAGATGCGGATCTGGAGGATCTGGCTGCGCTTCAGCCCTTATTCTCTCTGCATGATTTGGCGGTAGAGGACTGTTTGACGGAAGAGGAGCAGCGTCCCAAGATTGAAATTTATGAAAGCCATTATTTTATCGTTGTGAACAGCATCCGATTTGATGATGAAGAGATCTTTCTGCGGGCGCTGAATATTTTTCTCGGACGGCATTTTATTATTACAGTGACCCGCCAGAAGATTCATGAGCTCCGTGCCATCAAGCCTCTGCTGTGGGAAGAGGAAGTGAACTCCCCGGACCGGTTCCTGTATGTTCTGATCGATCTCGTCACCGATAATTACTTCACGGTGGGCGACCGGATCGAGGTGCGGATCGAGCAGCTGGAAGAGGATATTCTAATGCATACCAAGAAGTCGCATCTCAACGAGATTGTCGGGCTGCGCAGTGAAATTCTGTGGCTGAAGCGTGTTCTCGGGCCGCAGAGGGATGTGATCCATACCTTAAATAAGAAGGATCTGCGATTGATTGACGATCAGCTTCAAAAGTATTTCAGCGACACGTACGAGAATGCGGTCAAGATCTCGGAAATCTTCGAAACGTACCGCGATTTGATGGGCAACCTGCGGGAGGCCTACCAGTCCAGTATCGCGATCCGCGCTAACGAAACGATGAGCATTTTTACCGTAATCACGACCATCTTTATGCCGCTGACTGTCATTACCGGCATCTATGGCATGAATTTTGATTTCATGCCGGAGCTGCACTGGAAATATTCATATTTCATTGTACTGGCGGTCATGGTTGCCGTGGGCTTCGGAATGTATTATTTGTTCCGCAAAAAAGAATGGCTTTAGTTACAAGAGAGGCTGTCCCAAAAGATCCAGGGTCTTGCGGAGGCTACTGAAAAAGTCCTGACTGAATCGAAGAAGGTACTGCACCCGAAATAATTAAGGGAGCAATACCTTTTTTTGTTGTAAAATAAGGTTCACGCAAAAGATGGTGTATCCGCCAACGAAGGCGTGGTCGCTGCAGGAAGAGGGGCTTCCGATCGCTGTTGTCCCCAGAAAACAGGTAACACAAAGAAACCGCTCTTTGGCAGAATGGAAGTGTCTAACAACCATCTAATAAGGAGCGGCTTCATTTGTACAAATCTTTATTTTTTGCTTCATATTTCCTTCAATTGAGCTGCCTCGTTAAACAAGATTTACTTTTGGGACAGCCTCTTTCAAATGAAGCGCTCTGCCTACACGGCCCGCCGGCCATGTGACTCCGCTTCCCGCCGGTACCGGATTCGTATGAGCCGCAGCCGTTCGTACAGCTGCTCCTGGGACAGCCCTTCTCTCTCCTCTTCCCCGTAAACACGCTGCAAAATCGGCTTTAAAAAGGTGTCCCCAAGCTCCTCCAGCGCCTTCCATACATGGTCCTGCTCCTCTTCCGGCATGACGGCAAGCTCGGCAGAGATCAACGGCTCCGTATTATATCCTGCCTTCTCCAGCGCTTCCACAGCCTCAATGACCGCGCGCCGGGACATTCCGGTGACCTCGCTCAGTGCCTCCATATTCAGGCTCCGCGCAATGCCTTCCAGCAGCTGCCGGTTGGTCCGATATTTCTCCAGCTCCAGCTTGTATTTCTGCTCCTTCTGCGTATATAACCAGGACATGAACTCATCCTCCTCCAGAGCAGCCTCAACCCAGTTTAAGGGAAAGCCATGCACCCTCTCCACACGGGATGTCATTTCAAGCCAATCCTCCCCGTGCTCCTGCGCCTTGGTGCTGCCGATGCCCGGCAGCTGCAGCAGCTCCTCCTGCGTCTTCGGAATGAAGGCGCTGATCATTCGCAGCACCCGGTTACTCGCGATGAAGTAGGGTGCCTTTCTGCCTGCCGCCGCCTTTCTTCTTCGCCAGGCGCACAGCTCACTGTACAGCTCTTCACTGCCGCTGCGCTCGCTGTAGCATTGCAGGCGCAGTGCGTGCCGGTTGCTGCTCCCGCTCTCCTCCGGCTCATGGAAGACACCGGCAATGACCGGCCGATAGCCTAGTGCAAGCTTCTGCGCGAGTCCATGGCGGTACACACAGAGCAGCTCCTGCCAGGACCCTCCCTCATACCAGGCTTCATCGCCGCCTTCTCCCTCCCCTTCCGATCCGCGCCAGCCCAGGTACCAGCTGCCTTCCTCCTCACCAATCCATAGCTGCGCTGTTTCGTGTCCACCCGACCCCGGGCGGCTCATCTGGTTCATAAACACGATATCCATACCTCTTCCTCCCTTATTCCTGAATATTTCAGCACACGCACACGCAAAAAAAAAGCACCCTCCATCTCGCTTTCGCAGCGAATGAAAGGTGCTTCCCTTTAATACTTACGTCCGTTATACTGTTACTCTATATATTATCCAGGATTTGTAACAAGGTCAATCCCTATTATTTTGAAGCTTTGTTTTGTCCCATCTTAATTTTGCGTTATAATGTTTCGTATTCAGAGCACGCAGAAAAGGAGCATTTCTACTCATGGATCAAGACAAAGAGCAGCTTGACTATTTATCCGACAGCACGGAATCAACCTCTACACGGTTCGTTACCTTTATTGGACCGTCCCTGAAGCGCTTCGATCTCGCAGTGACCTCCACAGATCGTTTTTACGGCAAGAAGCTCGTGACCGATTTGCAGTTCGGACGCTCGGCGATCCTGGCCGATGATGATCTGGAGGAAGAAGGCTTACTGGAGCGCACCTTCCGGCTGGAGCGGGAAGAGGCCGACGATATGCGCAGCTTTTTAAGCCTCGTACTGGGCAGCCCTCATTTTACGGACTGATCTGCGGCAGAATTCATAGGCTACAATAAATAGAAGACATGGCAGCGCAGGATGATCTCCCGCATCGCCATGTCTTTTATAGGTTTGATTTCAGAAGAGCCTCACTGCAGCTTCAGCCTGTCTTAGCCCTTCGCAGCCAGCTTGCCCAGCATCAACGCTCCGCACAGCCCTGCATTGTCTGCCAGCTGCGGCGGCACGATATACTGGTCAATGCCTTCATTCAGGCTCGGATGAGGGACATAGCCGTTCAGCAGCTCCTGCAGCTTGGTCCGAATCAGCGGGAACAGCTGCGGCTGCTTCATCACACCGCCGCCCATAATGATCCGCTGCGGAGACAGAATCAGCACATAGTTCATCAACGCCTGCGCGAGATAATAGGCTTCCATGTCCCATGCCGGATGATCCGGCGTCAGCTCTGCTCCGGCAACGCCCCAGCGTTTACCAAGGGACGGACCTGCTGCCAGACCCTCCAGGCAGTCCTTGTGGTACGGACAGGTGCCTTCATAGCGGTCCTCCGGATGACGGCGCACCAGGATATGTCCCATTTCGGGGTGGGATAGTCCATGCACGAGCTTGCCGCCTACCACGGCCCCTGCACCGACGCCTGTGCCAATCGTAATATACAGGCAGCTATCCAGACCCTGTGCTGCACCCAGCGTATACTCGCCCAATGCGGCTCCATTGACGTCGGTGTCGAAGCCGACAGGGACATCGAACCGCTCCTTCAAGGCATTCACAACATTAAAGTTGCTCCAGTGCGGCTTGGGGGTTGTCGTGATCGATCCATACGTCGGACTGCCAATCACGGGATCAATCGGTCCGAAGAAGCCCGCTCCGATCGCTTCAACCCCTTGATCTGCAAAAAAGTCATATACCTGCGCCATCGTCTCTTCCGGTGTCGTCGTTGGAAAGCTTGTTCTCTCCAGAACTGTCCCGTCCTCCGTACCGATGCCGCATACAAATTTGGTTCCTCCTGCTTCAATGGCTCCCAATCTCATCTCTGTCATCCTCTCGCAAGCTGTTTATATGTAATTAAAAATAGCGCCTTAAACAAGCCAAGCACAGCTCAAGGCGCTGATTCAAACTTGTAGTACCCCGTGTTGCTACGACACGCTCGCCGCGCCAATCAGATGGCTAAGGCTCTTCATCTCCAGCTCTTCCAGCTTGGCATGCGCCACCTGATCGTCAATGTGAAGCAGACACTGCCTGATTTCACATTCCAGCGGGACCTCACAATGAATTTCAGCAAGCCGGCGGGACAGGTGCAGCATGTCGAGATCAGCTTCGATCTTGGCCCGCACGCCTTTCGCCAGAGCATCCATATTCGCAAGGATCCCCTCAATGGATCCGAACTGCTGAACCAGCTTTAATGCCGTCTTCTCTCCAATGCCCTTCACTCCGGGGTAGTTATCGCTGGTATCGCCCATAAGCCCCTTCATGTCAATAATTTGCCGCGGGGTCAGCCCCTTCTCCTCCAGGAGCACCTGCGGTGTATATTTCAAATAATTGCCGTGGCCCTTCTTCATAATAATAACCGAGGTAGAGTCATCAACCAGCTGCAGCAGATCATGATCTCCCGATAAAATCATAATATGCATCTGGTCTTTATACCGGCAGGACAAGGTACCAATGCAGTCATCCGCCTCATAGCCCTCCATCCCGAGATTCGGAATGCCCAGGCTGTCGGTCACCTCACGCACCAATGAAAACTGCGGCACGAGATCCAGTGGTGCCTCCGGTCGGTTGCCTTTGTAAGCGGCAAATTCTTCACTTCTGAAGGTCTTCGATGCCATATCCCAGCAGCAGGCAACATGGGTCGGCTTAAACTGGTCAATTGCATCCCATAAATATCTCAAAAACCCGTACACCGCATTTGTGGGCAGGCCGGATTTCGTTCTGCGGATATATCCGCTCGACGCTGTGGCATAATACGCGCGGAACAATAGAGCCATACCGTCAACGAGCATCAGGGACGGCTGCGGTAATGTTGTCATATCTAAAGCTCCCCTTTCTCTCAGACTTACATACAGCTCGTTTCAGTATATCATATTCCGCATTTCGAATGGCGGGGAAAACGCAGCTTACGCCTTCCAATTCTCGTTAAAGACCTCTTCCTTGAAGCCGACCGTCGTCTTCGCTCCGTCACTGACGATCGGGCGCTTGATCAGCATTCCGTTAGAGGACAGCAGGCGGATTTTTTCATCATCGGTCATGCCGGCGAGCTTGTCCTTCAAATTCATTTGCTTATAGACTTCGCCGCTAGTGTTGAAGAACTTCTTGATATCCAGCCCGCTTCCCTGAATCAAGGCCTGCAATTCCTCTGCAGACGGCGGTTGATCCTTGATATGCTGAAGCTGCAGCTCATGGCCTTCGCCTTGCAGCCATTTCACGGCTTTTTTGCAGGTCCCGCAGGCGGGATAATGATATACGGTTAATAAACTCATCGCACGACACTCCTTTAAAGAAATCTAATCTTATAATATAATCCAGCCGTATGCTCTCACATCTCACATCTCACATTGGAAACAGCGTCTCGATCTATCTGTCATCGCCGTGCTGTATCAGCCGGCTTCGCAGCAGCGACATATCCTGGGGCAGCGGCGCCTTGAAGATCATTTCCGTTCGCTGGATCGGATGAAACAGCGAAAGGCTGGCGGCATGAAGAGCCTGCCGCGGGATCAGCGCATCCAGACGCTCCCACTCTTCTTTACGCTCCGGCTGCAATAATTCCTGAGGATACATGGTATCGCCGATCAATGCATGGCCCAGGCTGCTCATGTGCACTCGAATCTGATGGGTTCGCCCGGTCTCCAGCTTCAGTCCCACCATGGACGCCCAGTCTCCGTAGCGCTCCTGTACCTCATACCGGGTCAGCGAGGGATAGCCGGAGGGTGTGACTATCCGGCGGTGCGGCTCCTCGGGATCACGATCGATCGGGCCGTCCAGCTCGCCTTGAGCCTTGGCGGGAACCCCATGCACCAGCGCTATATATCTTTTGTCTACGGTATTGGCAATCATTTGCTCTGAAATATGCTGATGAACGTATGGGTTCTTTGCAATGCAGAGCACGCCGGAGGTATCTTGATCCAGACGGTGGACCGCCCGGAAACGATACTTCAAGCCCTGCTTCTCCCAATAGTCCACCACACCATTCGCCAGCGTTCCCGTGTAATGTCCATGAGTCGGATGAACAATAACTCCCGGAGGCTTGTTCAGCACCAGCAGATCCTCATCCTCATAGAGGATGTCCAGCTCCATCGGCTGCGGCAAAATATCCGCCGAGGTCTCCTGCTCCATCCGGATTTCGACCCGGTCCCTCGCTTTGACGGCTGCGCTGATATATACCCGGACACCGTTAAGCTGAATTCCTTCCTCCGTCAGCTTCAGCCGGGACAGGAGCTTCCGGGACACCCCCATCCGCTTCTGCAAAATGGTCTTGAGCAGCATCCCGTCCTCCTGCTCTGAAACCATATAAGTGATTGGCGGGTAATACTGCGTCATACGTTTACCGGAACACCTTTCCGCTGCGCTCATATTCTACATCCGGCACACCGGCACGAACATTCGCGGTTCTCGCTGCCACGAAGAAGTAATCGGATAACCGGTTCAAATATCGAGTCACCTCATGGTTAATGTCCACCGTACGGGACAGTGTAACCGTCAGTCGCTCGGCACGGCGGCAGACGGTGCGGCAGACATGAAGGGATGCCGCAAGGTGGCTGCCCCCCGGAAGAATAAACCGTTCAATCGGCGGATTCTCCTCTTCAAAGAGATCCACCCACTGCTCGAGCTGCTCCACCATTCCGGCATGAACCTTAACCTGATCTTCTTTAGGCTTGGCATAGGCCAAATCCGAGCCGCAGTCAAACAGCTCGTGCTGAATCTGAAGCAGCTGTTTCGCCAGCTCGGTAAAGCCGGCGTCCTGCGCAAGGCATAGCCCCTGACCCACGAAGCTGTTCAGCTCATCGATGGTGCCATAAGCCTCGATCCGAGGATCATCCTTGAGCACGCGTCCGCCAATGATGGAAGTCTCTCCAGCATCGCCGGTTCTTGTATACATTTTCATGAATTTTGTCCTCCATATCACTACACAATTTCGTGGTTCAGCTATTCTCACGTCTCACTATATCATATCCCGCTCTCGACGAAAAAGAGGCCCTGCAGACTGCCGCAGGGCCTCATAAAGGCTCAGCCTACTTCTTCTTCGGCTGGGCTTTCATATATTCATTAATCTTGAGA
Source organism: Paenibacillus sp. F411 (assembly GCF_017582705.1). Taxonomy (NCBI): domain Bacteria; kingdom Bacillati; phylum Bacillota; class Bacilli; order Caryophanales; family Paenibacillaceae; genus Paenibacillus; species Paenibacillus sp. F411. Next base: position 89,156 of record NZ_JAGFIP010000004.1, on the reverse strand, counting down.
TCCAGCAGGCTGCTGATCTCGATCACAATTTCAGAAGTAAAGGATTGCTCTTCCAGAAAGATCTGCTCCATTCTCTGTCGAAGCAGATGGATTTCTTCTTCTAGGGAAATGTCCTGCGGTTCAGAGTCTGCCGTCTCTACGTTCCACTCTTCACGGTCAGAACGTTCTGCTGTGAGATCACCGCTGTAATGCGACAGTTCGTATTCACAGAACATAAGCTTCCCTCCTTGATAAAGTATTTCTTCTCCCGAAACAAAATTATATCATAGTTTTGAGTTATGAAAAGATTTATTTTTGCTAAATCAAGGAAAAGGAACAACTATCTTCTTGTCATACTAACTTTTCGACAAATTTCCCCATACGCTTCAATGCTTCGTCAAGCTGCGCAATCGACGTAGCGTAGGAGCAGCGAATAAAGCCCTCTCCTCCCGAGCCGAAGGCTGTGCCTGGAACTGCTGCTACCTTGGCTTCTGTCAGCAGGCGCTGCGCGAATTCCTCAGAGGACAGGCCCGTGCGCTTGATGCTCGGGAAGGCATAAAAGGCGCCTTGCGGCTCATGGCAATCCAGTCCAATCTCACACAAGCCTTGAACAATCATTCGGCGGCGCTGGTTGTAGGACTCCACCATCCGGTCCTTCTCCCCCAGTCCGTTTCTCAGGGCTTCAAGCGCTGCCACCTGGCCCATAGCCGGTGCGCACATGACCGTGTACTGGTGAATCTTGGTCATGGCCCCAATCAGGTCCGGGTGGGCACAGGCATAGCCCATTCTCCAGCCGGTCATGGCGAATGCTTTGGAGAAGCCGCTGACGAGAATCGTCCGGTCTCTCATGCCCGGCATCGAGGGGAAGCTGACATGAGTGCCGTCATACGTCAGCTCTGCATAAATTTCATCCGAAATGACGATGAGATCATTCTCCTCCACCACTTTTGCAATGGGAAGCCAATCCTCATACGTCATTGTGGCCCCTGTCGGATTGCTTGGATAGCACAGAATCAGTACCTTGGATTTCGGTGTGATCTTGGCTTGAAGATCTTCTGCTGTCAGCTTGAAATGGTTATCCGCGGTCGTCTCGATGCCCACGGGAATGCCGCCGCTAATCGACGTAATGGGTGAGTAAGAGATATAGCACGGCTCCGGAACGAGAATCTCATCTCCCGGCTCCAGCAGCGCACGCAGTGCAAGGTCAATCGCTTCACTGCCTCCGACGGTAACAAGCACCTCGTCTTTAGGATCATACGAAACCTGGAACCCCTTCTCCAAATAACGGGAAATCTCTTCTCTCAGCTCCGGCATGCCCGCATTTGATGTGTATTGAGTAAATCCCCGCTCCAAAGAGTACACGCACGCTTCTCTGACATGCCATGGAGTTACAAAATCCGGCTCCCCGACGCCCAGTGTAATTATATCCTTGTTCCCGCTGACCAGATCGAAGAACTTGCGGATTCCTGACGGCTGAATATTCTTGACTCCCGTGGCCAAATAAGAGCTCATTGATTTGTTGTCATTTCCGGTTGAACGTTCCTGATTCACAATCATATCCACTCTTCCTTTACGGCGAGATCAGCAGACGCTTGTCTTCTGGATTTTCTTCGAAAATAATCCCGTCTTGTTTATATTTTTTGAGAATAAAATTCGTCTTCGTGGACAGCACCGAATCAATGGGAGACAGCTTCTCCGAGACAAAGTTCGCGACCTCTCGAAGACTGCGCCCCTCTACCTCTACCAGGAGATCATAGGCTCCGGACATCAAGTATACCGACTTCACCTGAGGGAACAAATAAATACGCTCCGCAATTCCCTCAAAGCCTCTTCCGCGCTCCGGTGTAATCTGTACTTCAATCTGTGCGTACACCTTCTCCTCTTCCACCTTGCCCCAATTCACAACCGTCACGTATTTGACGATAACATGATCACGCTCTAGCTCCGCGATGGCTTCCTTCACTTCCTCTTCAGATGCCCCCAGCAGGGTCGATAAAAGGGCCGGAGTCCTTCTCGCATCCTCTTTCAACAGGTCAAGCACTTTCAATTTAAACGGGCTCAGCTCTTCCATACTTGCCATCCTCCAGCGCATTTATCAGGCCATTCGGCTGCATTCAGCCGGTTCCTGTAAAGAGATTAATACCTATATTACAATAACTTTTGCTTTCTGTGCAAAGAAAAACCGATGGCTCGGATAAAGTCCGATCAAACCATCGGTTCATGGGTGCTGAGTCGTCGGTCAACGGACCGGGTACAAGAAATTAGTGACCAGGCTGTACGTTCGTAGGATGACTGGCCACGTTGGGCGTATGCGAGTACGACTCCAGCCCCGAGGTTCTCTGTGCTGTAAAGTCACGGGTGGCTTGACTCGTTTGCTGCATAGCCTGCAGCTGCTTATCGACATCTGCTTTAATCGCCGTCGGCACGGAAGCCGGGTATTGCTTCTGCCGCTCAATAAGCTGATACAGATCACCCTGCATTTGCAGGGTTTCGGCCGTCAGCTCCGAGAACATCCGGCGAATTGCAGGACAGGAAGCCTCGGTCGTTGCTGTGGTGTACTCACGTACGGTACGCTTCAATTCATTCAGGATGCTGTTGAGCAGATCTTCTTCCGGAAGAAAGGATGTCCCTTGTTGGGATGGCATGTTGGCTCCTCCTTTAATGGTGGTCATAGATTGCGATTGAATCATGCAAAGCTAACCTTTAATGCGACGGGGATACAGCCAGGCTTTGGTGCTGCTGCAGGGACTGAACGAGCCTGTCCATATGCTGCTCGTGCTTGTGCATCATACCAAGCAGAGATTGCTGCACTGCCGGATTTGTTATCGCTGCAGTTGTAGCTGCGCAGTGCTTCGCAAGCGTGCTTTCATTAGAGATGCAGTCTACAAGGTAGTCCAGCTCCTTGGACGTCAGCGGCTTCATTTCTGCGTTGTTCACGGTTTCCATCCACCTTTCCCTTTGAAGTAGCTTCAATAGTATGGCTTGGATTGTATGGTTCTATGTGGTAAATAGTAAAGCTTGTGCAAGAGAGCTGATATCCCATAAAAAGAAAGAGGGTATTTGACATGAAGCTTACCAGCGGGCCAAGTCCATGGGAACAGGAATTCAACGATACGTATCCTTCCTATCCACAGCTTGAGGACAGCGTCACATGCGACGTTCTCGTCATCGGCGGCGGCATCAGCGGAGCGCTCGTCTCTTATGAGCTTACAAAGCGCGGACTGGATGTCCTGCTTCTGGAAGAGCACACCGTAGCAGGCGGCAGCACCTCTGCCAGTACAGCTCTGCTGCAATTTATGAATGATGATTCCATAACCGAGCTGATGAAGAGGTTCGGTGAGTATAAAGGCAGCCGTTTCTATAAAATGTGTCTGGAAGCCGTAGAGCGCCTCGCCTCCGTTGCCTCCCAGCTGCCGGAAGATATCGGCTTTCGCCGCCGGAGCAGCCTCTACTGCGCCAGCACCCGGCAGGATGTGAAGCTGCTGCAGCAGGAGTATGAGAACCTGCGCCGTTACGGGTTCGATGTCGAGTACTGGACGCCCCAGGACATTGCTGCAAGGTTTCCGTTCACGAAGCCGGCGGCGCTGTACTGCCATGGAGATGCCGAGGTAAATCCGGTACATATGGTCAAGGCATTGCTGAACTACAGCCACACCCGGCAGGGCCTGCGTATTTATGAGCACAGTGGTGTAGTCCGGGTGGAGGAGGATCATCTGGGCGGTGCCATCGCATATACTCATGGCATGGGCAAGGTTCACGCCAAAACACTGATTTGGACCGTCGGCTATGAAGCCCAGGACTGGAAAAAGGACGCCCAGGCTGTGCTTGAATACACCTATGCCATTACGACCGAGCCTGTCGAGGATCTTTCCTCGTGGCATGAGCGGGCGCTCATCTGGGAAGCAGCCAGGCCTTATCTGTACCTGCGCACAACGGTTGACGGACGCATAGTAGCCGGCGGGCTGGACGAGCCGCTCGCCGAAGGCGGCTTGACCGAGGAGATTGTACAGGAGCGCAGCCAAAAGCTGCTGAAGGAAGTCATGGCACTTTTTCCACAGCTCGGTCCTTTAAATATAGAATGCAGCTGGTCCGGCGTATTTGGCTCCACCAAGGACGGTCTGCCACTGATCGGACGCGACCCCCGTTTTCCAAGCAGTTATTTCGTAGAGGGATATGGCGGCAACGGCACGGTATACAGCATGATCGCGGCAGACATGCTGGCAGATACGCTGACTGGAAAGGAGCCGGAGGAGCTGTCCTGGTTCTCTCCGATTCGGAGAAAGCAGAAGCATTAAATCACAATTCAGCGGGAGACTTTCCATGTTTGAAGATGCTCGTACAGCGCAGGAAAATCATCAAATCTTGCCTGTACGAACCTTCACCTTTATATACAGATTTCAGATTTCGCTGTAAGCATACGTTATACACTTTTCCTGCGAGTCATCACATCAAAGACAACGGCAGCGGCCAGAACTCCCCCGCGAATCATATATTGGTAGGAAATTCCTACCCCTAACAGATTCATGCCACTAGATAGAGAGGCCATAACGATTGCTCCGATGATGGCGCCAGTAACCTTCCCGACACCTCCGGCAGACGATACGCCGCCAACATAAGCTGCAGCAATGGCATCCAGCTCGAACAAGGTTCCTGCCGTCGTTGTGGCCGACTGTAAACGTGAAGTGAACAAAATTCCTGATAATGCTGAGAGCATACCCATCGATCCGAAGACGATATACGTTATTTTTTTAACACTGATCCCGCTGAGATGTGCCGCTTCCGGATTGCTGCCCACCGCATAAATATGTCGGCCCAGTACGGTTTTGGTGGTAAAAAAATGATAAATCAGCACGACCAGAACCATGATGACCACCGTCCACGAAAATCCGTTGTATCCTGCCAGTATCCAGGTGATATAGGCGATGATGGTCGATATAAATATTAATTTCAAGGCAAAGATCGGTTTGGACATGACTTCAAATTGATACTTCACTTTGTTGCGGCGCGTTGAAATTTCACTTATGACATACAAGATGATACAGATCAGACCCAAGGCCAAACTCAGAACATGCAGACCCTGTATTTGAAACAGAGAAGGAATAAATCCATTGCCGATCGCATTGAAATGAGTATCTTTTACAATAATGGTTCCTGTTTTCTCAGTGATCTGCAGCAAAGCTCCGCGGTACACAAGCATGCCCGCCAAGGTGGCTACAAAAGACGGAATCCCGATCTTCGCCACCAGCAGACCGTTGATCATGCCCAGCGCGATACCAAGTATCAGAATTACGGGTATTGTGATATAGACCGATACGCCAGCTTGCGTAAGCAGGATCGCAGCGATGGCGCCAAGAAAACCGGCGGCAAATCCTACCGATAAGTCAATCTGGCGGATCACAATGACGAGTGTCATACCTACGGCAAGTACAGCGATATATCCGGTTGCATCTAGCAGGTTGCTGATATTACGGGAGGACATAAATAATCCGTTCGTCATAATGGTAAACGTCAGTATAATGACAAACAAGGCGATAAACATGCCGTAATCCCGAATATTATCTTTAACCAAATGTCGAGTTTCTTGAAATAAATTAGGCTGCGGGCCGGATGTGACCGGATCCCGGTTTGGATTGATTTGCATGTGCACCCCTCCTATTGTGTCGCCAGCTGCATAATTTTTTCCTGATCGGCTTCGGCAGACAAGAGCTCGCCCTTTAACTTGCCTTCTGCCATCACATAGATGCGGTCACTCATACCAAGCACCTCGCCAAGCTCCGAAGAAATCATAATGATGCTCATGCCGCTGCTGATTAATTGATTCATAATAGTATAAATTTCAAATTTGGCTCCGACATCAATCCCCCGTGTCGGTTCGTCCAGAATTAACAGCCGGGGACTGGCAAACAGCCATTTGCCCAGAGAAACCTTTTGCTGATTTCCCCCGCTTAACTTTCCGACAAGCTGTTCTACAGAAGGTGCTTTAATATACATGGAATCTTTATATTTGTTCGCCTGCTTAATCTCTTCATTATCATTAATGATGCCTTTTTCCGATATCCCCTTTAAATGTGCAGCTGTAATATTGCTCTTAATATCTTGGGCTAGAAACAATCCGTTGCCCTTCCGGTCTTCCGTAACATAAGCAATACCGGCCTTGATCGCATCACTCGTGTGCGAGAACTTCACGGACTTACCGGCAAGCAGTATATCTCCTTCGAGTCTGTAGTCTTTCGGATTACCAAAGACGCTAAGTGCTAACTCGGTTCGCCCCGAACCCATTAGTCCGGCGATCCCGACGATTTCACCTTTTCGCACATGCATACTGATCTGATTGGCCACAGGACGACCCAGCATGGAATCATACGCTGTCCAGTTTTTCAGTTCAAGAATGTTATCACCGTATAAGGGGTTGGGACGTTTCGGATAAATATCCTCAATCTTGCGGCCGACCATATGCTGAATAATGGTTTGTTCCGTAATCTCACCCTTGGCGGCATCTAGTGTACAAATCGTCTTTCCGTCCCGCAGCACGGTAGCAGAATCAGCGATCGAAATGACCTCTTTCAGCTTATGAGAAATCATAATGCAGGTAATGCCCTGCTTTCTCAGTTCACGCAACAGTTCCAGTAAATTTTCGCTGTCATCTTCATTCAGTGCGGCAGTCGGCTCATCAAGTATCAACAGCTTCACTTCCTTGCTTAACGCTTTCGCAATTTCAATCAGCTGCTGTTTCCCGACGCCCAGATCCTTGACCAAGGTTTCCGGGTTTACTTTCAGCTTGACCTTCTCCAGCATTTCTTTGGATCTCTTGATTGTCTGATTCCAATCGACAAGATGGCCCCGCTTCACTTCATTCCCTGCAAAAATATTCTCATACACCGATAAGTCCGGAAACAGTGCAAGCTCCTGGTAGATGATGACAATGCCAGCCTGCACACTATCTTTAATTTCATTAAATTGCTGGATCTCGCCATCAAAATAGATATCTCCCTCATATGAACCGTAAGGATATACCCCGCTGAGTACTTTCATTAATGTAGATTTTCCAGCTCCATTCTCACCGACAAGACAATGGATCTCCCCTTTTTTCACGTCGAATTGAACGCTAGACAATGCCTTGACCCCTACAAACTCCTTGCTGATCTGATGCATCTCCAAAATGTTCTCACTCATGGCTTGCCTCCTTCGATGGGACGGTCATTATGAATTGCGTAAAAGGGATAGAGTCCTCTATCCCTCAACGCTTCCATGCTCGTGCTTACAGACCGGTGAAGTCTTCCGCTTTGTAATATCCGGAGTCGAGCATTTCCTTTTGTACATTGGATTTGTCGACCACGATGACATCAGTTTGCTTCGCTTTCACTTCAGTATTTCCATTGTTATAGGAACCCGTTGTTTCCGGTGTGTTACCATCCAGAATTGTAATGGCCATACCCATAGCATCTTTAACCAGCGTCCGCACATCCTTGAATACGGTCATCGACTGCTTCCCGTCAATCACGTACTGAATCGACGCCTTCTCCGCATCTTGACCTGTGATTACGTAATCGGTAATTGCGCTGTCGGAGCCAAACACATCTGCGATGTTACGAGCCGTACCGTCATTCGGTGCCAGAATGGCCACATTCCCTTTCACATCGCTGCCGGCTGCTGTCAAATGCGTTTGAGCTTTGTTTTTCGCTTCATTCGGATCCCAGTTCGTTGTCACCTGACCAATAATCTTGCTCTGCTGGTCCCGGGACAGGTCGGCTGTACCTTTCAGTGCTTCTGCTTCACTGGAGTTAGCGATTCTAAACGTACCGTCCGCAATCTTAGGCTGAAGAACAGTCCATGCACCTTGGAAGAACAGGAATGCGTTATTGTCTCCTGCGGAGCCTGCATACAGGTAGAGCGGTACATTGGTTCCGCTTACATGATCCACCAGGTACTGCGCTTGTGCCGCTCCCACAGCTGCACTATCAAAAGTGACATAGTAGTCAACGGCATCCGTGTTGGTGATCAAGCGGTCGTAGGAGATAACCGTGATACCTTCTTTCTTGGCCGATTCCACCGCTGCAGCCGCTGCATCTCCATCCTGAGGACAGATAATCAGTACTTGAATACCGCGGTTAATGAGCGTTTCCACATTTTCCTTTTCTTTAGCCGATGAACCTTGGCTGAACAAAATTTCCGTTGTGTATTTCGAATCCGACAGTGCTGCTTTGAAACGTTCTTCGTCCTGAATCCATCTAGGTTCGTCTTTGGTTGGCAGAACAATACCAACACTTACTGTACCGCTGCTGTTTTGATTGCATGCTGCGGTAAAGACAGTCAGCATCATCACAACCAGCACAAAAGCCATAGGTTTAAGTATCTTTTTCATGAATTGGTGAGCCCCTCTCCATCTACAAAGTTTTAAGACACCTAAAATATAGCACCGTAGGGTGAAGCAGCAGGAAAGCATTCATAGCACTTTTTTTAGATCATCTGTACTTTTTTGTACCCTTCCAGTTCGTCCCAACTCCTATTTGGTCAAATTCTTGTCTTAAAAAAACACCAGGAAGTGTCCTGGTGCTATGCTATAAAATTCGAGCGTAAGCGTGATCGCAGTATGGTTATTAATCGAAGCGGACCAGTGTGAATTTCAACTTAGCCTATATCGTTTGAGCTTATTCAGTGCCATACACTTCTGAACGAGAATGAAAGCCATCCGCAATGATCGTATCATTCATTGTTCTCCGGTTTACAACAATGGGGGTCAACAAGAGTGAAGGGACGCTTACCTGGCCATTGCTCATCAACCGGTTCGCCGTCACTGGTTGATTCTTCGCCATTTTCACTGCAATTGCAGCCGTTGCTTCAGCCATAGAATGTATCGGCTTATATACCGTCATGGTTTGTGTTCCTTCCACAATTCGCTTTGCTGCTGTTAAATCGGCATCTTGCCCGGCAACCGGAACTTTTCCGGCAAGGCCTCTTGCAGCAAGCTCTAAAATCACGGCATTCGCTGTGGCATCATTGGCTGCGATGACTGCATCAATGTCATTGCCGTTCGCGTCCAAAGCAGCCTTCATGTTATCCCTGGCATTCGCTGTTTCCCAGTTCTCGGTCCACTGGTCATACACCACGCTAATATCACCTCGTTCAATGAAGGGCTGCAGCACGTTAAACACCCCCCTTTTCAGCAGCAGCGCATTATTATCAGTCTCTGCTCCTCCAATATATGCATATTTACCGCGGGGAACGAGTGCAGTAATCGCCTGCGCCTGGAGCTCTCCCACTTTCTCATTATCAAATGAGATATACATATCTACACTAGCATTGCGGATGAGACGATCATAAGCGAGAACTTTGATACCTGCGGCATGTGCTTTATGCACAATCATCGCCATGGCTTCCGCATTATGAGGAACAACGACAAGCAGATCAACACCTCGGCTGATCAGTTCTTCGGCCTGAATAATTTGCAGCGCATCATCCCCATTCGCCGCCATCACGTCGACTTCAGCGCCCAGCTTCTCGACTTCTGCCTTGAACAAATCACGGTCCTTTAACCATCGTTCTTCCAGCAACGTATCCATTGAAAATCCGATAACGACCTTTTTCGTTTTTGCTGCAGCTTGAGTGTCCGGTATATTGGTGGTGACTGCTGGAACATCGTTTTCGGTATTCAAGTAGTCAGTAAAGTAAATGGCTCCTAGTACGGACATTATAATGGCAAGCAAGCACAATCTTTTCGGAACCTTCGCCACTACATCAAACCATAATGTTTTCTGATTTTTCATAGAGCCTCCTTCTACCGCACGGTTGATCCATTTTCCGGCTTTTCTTCATTTCCCTGTAGCAGAGCTTTTCTGTATTCTGTAGGAGATTGGCCGCTCGACTTCTTAAACACTTTGCTAAAATAATTCGGGTCATGGTATCCGACTTCGAATGTGATTTCCTTCATACTCTTGTTTGGATCCAGCATCAGCTGCTTCGACCGTTCGATGCGGCATTCCGTTAAAAAATCAATATAATTGATGCCAAGCTGCTCCTTGAACAGCTTACTAATATAAAAGGGATTCAAGCCTACCTGCCTGCTGATCATATCCAGAGAAATGTTCTCATGCGAATGCTCGAAAATGTATTGTTTCATCGTATGAATCGTTTCTGTCGATGCATGCTGGTAAAATTGTTCATATGCCTGCTCAAGATGTTGCAAAATATGCAGAGTTTCCGTACAAAACTGCCGATAATCCTGAGCCTGAAAGGTATACATGGGTGCCGGGAGCATAATCCCAAGCTCGCTTAATATTCGAGTGGTCAACCACAACACCTCTAAAATCCGTTGCTGAGCCTGAATCAGTGGAATTTGCTCTTGTTCAAATGAGCGGATCAGTTCCATCACACTACTTAGAACCTGTTTCCAACGTCCCAGCCTGATATGATCCAGCAGCTGCCTTTCCTGCTCTCGATTCAGTATTTCTCTAACGGAATTGATTACAGGCAAATCTTCGTAAAATCGGTACTTAACTGCTGATGTTGTTGTATGAATTGAAGAAAGCAAGGCTTCTTGAAAAGATTGTTTACTATCATGCAGGGAGCTGCATACACCACCGATGCCCACAAACCATCCTTCCTTTGAAGGCGAAGCCACACGCAGTATCTCTTGGGCAATATCTACCGCTTGAGCGCGGAAGGACCGGTCCGGTCGACGAAAGACGAATACAGGAATTTGTAGACCGCACATTGCACCAACCCAGCAGGAGCAGGCATTTTTCAATCTTTTTTTAACTGCTCTATACAGTAACTCTTTGTTTTCAGATAGTGTGATTTGGACGGCGAACATTTCGTTTGAAGAACTTTCACCAATCAGGTCCAGCAATTCTTGTAAATGGATATCATGCACATGATCAAATAATAACTGAGTCACGATGTCAGTTTCGATCAGCGGTATAGTCTTCTCCATAGCAGCCTGCTGGCTGGAAAGCTGGGAACGGTACAATCGTTCTTCTCCAATCTGCTCCAGCACTCTGCTAACCGTCGCGACAATTTCGCGGGCTTTACTTGGTTTGAGCAGATAATCCTTCACGCCCAGCTTGATGGCCTGACGAGCATATTCGAAGGTGTCAAACGCAGTAACCATAATAAAACGAATCCACGGATTCTCCTCAGCAATGATCTGTATCGCCTCCAGACCCGTGATGCCTGGCATTTTGATATCCATTAAAACGAGATCCGGTTGAAACCTGCGTACCCATTCTATCGCAGCATTGCCGCTGGAGGCTTCTTCGATCATCAGGTTGGGATAACCACGCTGCAATATCAGACGAAGTCCTTCCCGCTCTATTCGTTCATCATCCACGACCAGTATTTTGTACATCGTTTTCGCTCCCCCTTATCTTTGGCAGATTTAAGATGACTTTTGTTCCCGCACCGGAAGTACTTTGTATAACAATCACATTCGATATATGATAAAACAACCTCAGTCGCTGGACGACATTGCTAAACCCGATCCCGGTAGAATGACTGCTGACCTCTATCTCCTGCTCGTTAAGAATAGAATGTATTAGATGTTCTGGAATACCCGGACCGTCGTCTTCAATGATTACACACACATAATCTGTTTCATCCCTGATTCTAAATTGAATGACTCCGCCCAGCTCCCTGGGCTCCACAGCATGTGTGATAGCGTTTTCAATTATGGGCTGAAGAGTAAGGCCGGGAATCTGAATGTGCATACAGGACTCATCTATTTCTGAGTGAAAATGTAATCGTTCCGAAAACCTTGCTTTTTGAATCTCGATATACTGATTTATCACGCGTACTTCCTCATAAAGTGTTACGGAACGGTTTAAACGTTTAAGATTATATCGAAGAAGACCTGCAACATTGACCAGCAGATCACTTGTTTCTTCAGATCCCTCTAGATAGGCTTTTTTTGAGATCGTATCCAGTGTGTTAAACAAAAAATGCGGGTTGATTTGACTCTGCAGACTGCGAAGCTGGCTTTCCTGGAGCAGTAGCTTATTATCTCGGAGTTCTTTTTCGAGCTGAGCCTTTTCCTGGATTTCTATGATCAGGTTGTTGATATTTACCCTCATTCGCTCAAACATTTTGGCAAGGAACGATATTTCATCACTGGACTGCACTTCAATCTTTAAATCAAATCTACCCTGGGAGAGCTCTTTGGCAGCTCTGCTGAGTGACAGCAGCGGCCTTGTAATACTCAACGAGAACCAGTATGTAAATATGATCAGCAGGAATGTAATCAACAACAGCAGCCACAAGCCCAGCCTTTTTAACGCCTCTGATTTTTCCATAATTCCTTGATAAAACGGATAATACGTATTCAATTCCTTATTGATCAGTGTCAAGGTCATTTCAGAGATGTACATGGAGATTCGAGTAGCTTCTGCAAACGTCTGACCAACTTCTTCTGTATCTTTCTCCGCCTGTAGCACCAGTGTGCGGTCCGCGGCCTCAGCGAGACTGTCCATCATATGAATATAATTGCTCAGTTCAAATTCATTATCAGCATTGCGTAGCTTGTACACTTCATATTTCGCTTCATGAATTTTTTGTTTACTGGTTCCCAGAACTTCTTTTTGCGCCGTCTCCGATGAGTGCAAATAATTGTTTAATGAAGAGATCAGTTCTTTACTAGCGATGCTTGCTTCATTCATACTGATGTATCGCTGCAGTATTTCGTTGTACTGCTCTTGGGTCTGCTGATTGTAGTAAGTTAACGCAATCCATATGGAAGCCATAAGGCTGAGAACGACGGCGGCAAGAATCCAGATTTTTTTCAGAATACTGATATTCATGGGCGGCTGATCGCCTTAACCATCGTGATATCTGTATAATAGCCGTCCACATCCAGTGGAATAGTCTTACCTTCCAGCCATCTCACCATCAGATTCACACTGGTTTTTCCTATCTCTTCGGGCGATTGTTCTATCATCCCGTCCAGCTTGCCTGTCTCCAGCAGAGACCTCGTTTCAGGACTGTCATCAAACGAATAAATAAGATATCTTCCGTTTTGATAGCGCTTACCTATCGCATTAACCAAGGCATCCGTAATATTCGAGCTTACGGCTACGAAAGCATCCGCATTCGGATATTTGTTCATCATCTCTCTTGCAGAGCTGATGACTTTCTCCCGCTCATCAGAGGTCTCCGAATAGACAGTTACGAGCTCGGGATAGGCTTGAAACACTTCGCGAATTCCTTTTAGACGCTGATCCTGATCATACTGCTGCCTGCTGCCACCGATCAGGATGACCGTGCCTTTAGGGCCCAGTTTGGAAATCAGTTCATTGGCGACCATGCGGCCTGCTGCTGTATGATCTGACCCGACGTAGGTTCTTCTCAAGCTATCGTTCATTGGTACGTCGCTAGCCACGGTAATAACCGGAATCCCGCTTCGACCAGCTTGAATTTTAGTGAGCTCCTTGAATTCTGCCGTGTCCAGCCCCTGAACAATGATACCGTCAACTTTTGAGGCAATAGCGATTTCCATGTGTTTTAAGAAATCATCCTCATTGTTCTCATAACTTCCCCATACCTGCAGGCTGACATGGTTCTTGGCCGCTTCCTTCACTGCTGTCTCGCCGACCGTATCCCAGAAGGGTGTGTTCAGTTCCTGTGTAACTAGCACGAATCGGTACTTTACCTGTTTCTCCTTTAGTTCTGCGGGTACAAGACTGCCGGCTTCATACATACGTTCAACAGACAGAAGGGTAAAATAACAAAGGACCAATCCTGCGATGCTGCACATCACTACGACCGTCTTGCGCAATTCCAGCGACCTCCTTAGCCGAAATGAGATTTTTCAGTTCGCATTGTTTTACAATTATAAAGGCATCGGATATATAAATAAAGATGAGATTTGTGATCATCGGCGAACTCAAAAAAAGCAGCCCTGAACGGGCTGCTTGATTAATATATGCATGCTTATTCCACAGACGGCTTCGACAGCCTTTGGATCAGTCGCTGACGATCATCCTCGTCTAATGTGTACTGCACCTGGAAACAGCCAGAGCAGACGTACATATTCACATGAATCGGCGAGGATAGCAGCGGGCCCTGCAGATGGGGGAGCTGGACAGGCTGGAAGCCTTCTCCGCCCATAGCCTGCTTGCCGGCAAACAGCATGTACTCCCGGCAGTGAATGCATTCAGGCACTTCATCCTGATGATCCAGCGCTTTTTCGACCCCCTCTTCGTAAGAAATGAGGTCATAATCATCACCGTACTGCTCCAGCACCCGAACGCCCGGATCCAAAGTGGTTTCACCGCTCCAGAAAGGCTGGTTAAACCCTACAACCTCTTCTGGATCTTCACTATATTTATCCTCTGAAGCCTCATCTGCCTCAGCTTCTATATCCATCTCTACATTGATCGTCCGGTAGCCCTTCAGCTCATTCTCGCAGTGCGGGCAATGCTCCTCCGGTCCGATCTCTTCGTCCCACACAATCTCACTCTGACACCAGGGACAGACTATCGGTTCCATTGTTTCATTCATCCTTTCACAGCCTTTGGCGTCATCGCCAATGCAGTCTTATGACTCCTAATTAATTCATCGACAAGTATACAATGCCTGACACCATAAAAAGCAAGGCGGCCACAAACAAAATTCTAGGTAAATATTTCAAGCTCCTCAACCTCCGTTAAGTAATGCCAGCTCCGATCACATAGGAGAGAGAAACGGTGATAATCAGAACAATCAAGCCGACAGCCCGATTGTCACGTCCGATCTCCTCATCTACGGAAAACACCGGCGTCATAAATTCCAGCAGCAAATAAGCAGCCAGCAGTAAAATGAAGCCGAAGAACGACCATTTCATCATGCCATATACGGTCTCATTATGCTCAATGCAGAAACGTATGATATTGCAGATGCCAAAAATTTTGCCGCCCGTCGCCATGGCCGCCGCCACATTGCCTTTCCGAATCTCGTCCCAGCATTTGTACTTGGTGACCCATTCGAAGCAGGCCAGATATACGATCAAAGCCAGAATAGCGACCGAAAAATAGCCGATTAGCGCTCCCACCGGATGGGACAGCAGCCCATCAACGGCTTCCATCATCTCAGATTCCCTCCCCCGCTGCGTTGCCACATCACCTGGCGGTTATTTCAGCTCTGCAATCGTCACGCCGGTACCGCCTTCGCCGTAATTGCCAAGCCGGTAGCTCTTGACATGACGGTGTCTCCGCAAATATTCCTGAATACCGGTGCGCAGTATGCCCGTCCCTTTGCCGTGGATAATGTACACCTGTCCGAGATTGCCAAGAAACGCCTCGTCAATAAAGCGGTCTACGGCGATTAACGCCTCTTCCAGGTTCTCGCCCCGCAAATCCAGCTCACTTCGGGTATTGGCGTCCCGGGTACGCTTGAGGACGGTTGCTGTTTTTTGCGGCTTGGCGGCCTCTTTGCCGTTTCCGCTGGACACCAGCTCCAGATCACTTAAAGCGACCTTCATCTTCATAATCCCCAGCTGAACCAGAGCTTCCTTGCTCCCTGCCATTTCCACAACATGGCCTTTTTGATTCAGGCTGTATACCATAACTTCATCCCCGGCGCTGATGGCCCGCTTCTCATTCGCGCTTCGCTTCGCCGCCGATTTCTTCTTCTGCTCCGGTTCTGCCTCATCCAGCCTCTTGCGGGCGGCGATCAGCTTATGCTCCTTCACAGAGGCGCCTTCCTCCTGCGCCAGCTTCCGTAGATCCGCGATAATCTCCTCTGCCTCGCTGCGTGCTTTGTCCACCAGGCTGCGGGCTTCCTGCCGCGCCTTGTCCACCAGCTTGTCACGCTGCTCTTCCAGCCTCTCCAGCTCGCGGCTGTGCCGCGCCCGAAGCTCCTCCAGCTCTTGACGCACCGCCTGAGCCTGCTCCCGCTCTACCTCGGCTCCGTGACGGTTCTCCTCCAGCGATGCAATCATATGCTCGATACGCTGATCCTCTTCCTTCACTTCTCCGCGGGCGAACTCCAGAATGTGCAGGGGCAGTCCCAGGCGCTCGGCAATCGCAAACGCGTTGCTTCGGCCCGGTACGCCGACAAGGAGCCGGTATGTCGGACTCAGCGTCTGAACATCAAACTCCATGCTGGCATTGATCAGCCCTTTGCGCTCATAGGCATAAGCCTTTAGCTCGGAATAGTGAGTTGTTGCAATCATGCGGCAGCCCTTTTGATGAATGTGCTCCAGAATGGCAATCGCAAGCGCGGAGCCCTCAGCAGGGTCCGTGCCGGCACCGACCTCATCCAGCAGCACCAGACTCTTCTCTGTCATCCGGCCAAGAATAGAAATAATGTTTGTCATATGGCTGGAAAAAGTACTCAAGCTCTGCTCAATGCTCTGCTCATCGCCGATATCCGCATAAATGGCATCGAAGACGCACATGCGGCTTCCTTCCTGCGCCGGGATGAACAGCCCGGACATGGCCATCAGGCTGAGGAGACCGACGGTTTTGAGCGTTACCGTCTTACCGCCCGTATTAGGACCTGTCACAATAATTGAGGTAAAATCATTGCCCAGCTCCGCATCCAGCGGCACGACCTGCTCTGCAGGAATGAGCGGATGGCGACCCTTTTTAATTTTTAGATATCCTCTGTCGTTCATCACGGGCAGGGTGGATTTACTCACATGAGCCAGGCGCGCTTTAGCAAAAATAAAATCCAGCTGGCCGCATACATCGACATCATAAGCAAGCAGCTCGACCTGTTCTCCGACAAGCGCAGTCAGCTTCTGCAGAATGATCTCAATCTCGCGCTCTTCCTTCATTCGCGTTTCGCGGAGCTTGTTGTTCATCATGACAATGGACTCCGGCTCAATGAACAGTGTCGCTCCCGAGCCTGACTGATCGTGCACGATCCCGCCGAAATACGAGCGGTACTCCGCCTTGACCGGAATGACGAACCGGTCTCCCCGAATGGTGATGAGCTGATCCTGCAGCATTTTGGCGACGGTCTGGGAACGGATCATGCCTTCGAGCTTCTCCCGAATCCGCGCCTCACCGCCCCGCAGCTCCCGGCGAATCTTGGCAAGCTCTGCACTTGCCGTATCCACCACCTCTGCGCTGTCATCAATGCACAGCCGGATGCTGTCCTCAAGCGGCTTCTGCTCCGAAATGAAATCACTCAGCTGATACAGCCGTTCAATCTTCTCATCCTCATGAATCTGCGCGATCAACCGCTTCAGCCGCCGGGAGCCAAGAATGGTATTGGCTATTGCGAGCAGCTCATGCGCATTGAGCGTACCGCCGATCGCCGCTCGTTTGAGAGGCTCGTTTATGTTACTAATTCCCCGGAAGGAGGGCGTTCCCTTCAAGCGATCCACCGTGTACGCTTCATCGGTAATTGACAGCAGGCGGATCACGTCATCCAGCATCACGCTGGGCCGCAGCTGCTCACAGGCCTCCTTGCCCATCGTAGTCTGGGTATATCCTGCCAATGTATTTAAAATTTTACGGTATTCAAGTGTGTGTAGAATCTTTTCGTCCAAGAAGCACAACTCCTCTCATGCATGACCTTATTATAACGAAGTGCTCCGTGTTTCGCTATTTCTAAACCTCTAAACTCTTGTTCACCAATTCTACATAATGAACATGAAGCATTGTCCCGCATTTTACGTTATCATAAACAAAGATACGGTTTTACATTATTTATGGTAAGGGGAGAGCTATTCATGAAAAAAGCCTTAATGTCTCTGTTATCCCTCATGCTTCTGTTCGTGCTTGCAGCATGCGGTGGAAATAATGACGCGTCCTCCGGGGGAGCAGTTACCGATCCCGCAGTTGCACCTGAAGCGGAGCTGGTCATCTCGGCAACGAACTATGAGTTCAATCAGCAGGAGTATACGCTGAAGAAGGGCGTTCCGGTTGAAATCAAGTATGAAAATAAGGAAGGAAATCATGGCATTATGATCCCGGCACTTGGTGTGCAGCTGGATCGCAACAAGGATTCGATCGTGGTGACCCCGGACAAGACTGGCACCTTCGACATTTCCTGCTCGATCATGTGCGGAACAGGACATTCACAGATGATCTCCAAGCTTATTATTGAAGAATAAACAAGACAACAACCTCCGGCATGTTCGATGGCGATCCATCGAAAGCCGGAGGTTGTTGTTTGTCAGCTCTGATCTTGCTCAATCAGCTCAATCCACTCATTATATTCTACCTGCAGCTTAGCATATTCATCCTGAAGCTTCTGATGCTCCTCTTCAAGCTGGGCTGCATGTCCGGACTGCATTTCCTGCTGCGTCTGAAGCAGCCGGTATTGATGGGAAATAATCTCATACTGTTCCCCTAATTCCGACAGCTGACAGGATATATCCTGTTTCTCCTGCAGCAGCTGATCCTGGCTCTGCTCGGACGCTGCAATCTGCTCCTGCCAGGATTTCAGCTCTTCCTTCCATGCGGCTTCCTGCTGCTCCCATTGATCCTTAAAGCGTGATAAGGAGTCCGCCTCCGACTGCCATTCCTCTAGCTCCGCCTCCACCTGCTTCAGGCGGTCTGTCAGGCTGCTCTCCTTGGCTTCCTGCTCGGCGGAACGTCTGCGCAGCTGCTCCAGCTGCACGGATGCTTCATGATATTCTTCCTCCAGCATTCCATACAGCTTGCGGGTCTCTTCTTCCTGACGATACGCTTCGGCTCTTCCTTGCTCAGCCTTCTCCAGCTGCAGCTGCAGCTCTTTGCGCTCCTGCTCCGCCGTCTGGCGGCGGGAGCTCTGAAGGCGTGCTTCCTCCTTCAGACCCTCAGCCTCTTCACGCAGCTCAGAGAGCTCCTGATCCTGCCCTTCAGCAGCCTCCAGTGCCTGTACAAGCTGAAGCTCCAGATGATCCTTCTCGCCCTGACGCTCTTCCGCCAAGGACTTCCAGGTTGAGCATTCATTCACAGTCTGCTCCAGATCCTCATGCAGCTTGCGGGAATGCTCATTAGCATCGACCACCAGGCGCTGCAGCCGCCGCCGCTCCTCTTCCGAAGCAGCAGCCTGGCTCTTCAGGCCATCGCGTTCTTGAATCAGCTTCTCTGCCTGGGTCTTTGCAGTCTCCAGCTGCTGCTTGAAGGCTTGGTGCTCCCCGGTTACGGTCTCCAGCTTCTTCCGAGCCTGCTCCAGCTGGTTCTTCAGCGATGATTCCTGCTGCTTCAAGACGGCCAGCTCCTGATCCCGGCTGGCAGCCTGCTTATGCAGAGCTGCTGCTGCCTCCTGCTGGGAGGCAAGCCTTGTTTCTAGCTCCTTCACGGCGGACTGGTGTCGCGATTCCTGCTGGGAAGAAGACTGCTTGTACTTCTCTTCCATTTCCCGAACACTCTGAGTATGGCGGCTTTCGGCCTCTCTTAACGCCTTGGAATGGCTGTATTCCAGCTGGCTTGCAGTCTCGGTATGCTGCTCTGTCAGCTGCTTCACTGCCTGCTCCCGGCTTTGCTCCAGCTCCTCCACCTGCAGTGCATGCTGAAGCTCCAGCTCTTCGAGGGCCTCCTGGCGCTCCCGCTTCAGCTCCTCTTCGGCGGCTCGATGTCCCTGCTGCAAGCCTTCCACCTCGTCCCGATGCTGCTGCTCCAAAGCCTCCACCTTCGCCTGGTGCTGCTGCTTCAGCTCTTCTATGGCTGCCTGATGGCGGCTCTCCAGCTGCTGAACAAGCTCCTGCTGCTGGGTCTCCAGCTGCTCGGCCAGCTCCAGATATTCGCGCTGCAAGGACTCCACTTCTTCCGCATGCTTCTGCTTCATCTGCTCCGCGGACTGCACCGCCTCAGCAAGCTCCTGCTGCAGCTGCTCCAGGAGCTGCTGCTGATCCTGGGTAAGCTTGTCCATATCGCCCTTGTACTTCTGCTCCAGCTCCTGCAGCTTGCGCTTGTAGCTCTGCTCCGACTGCTCGGCAGACTGCTTATGGCTCTTCTGCAGCGCCTGCAGCTGTCCTTCCTGCTGGGCCTTCCATTCTTCCTGCGCCTGCTTATATTTCTTCTCCCACTCCTGGGTTTTGTTTCTCAGCTGATCCTGCAGCTGCTGCTTCTCCTTGGAAAGCTCGGCAGAACGCCCGCTCTCCTTCTCCTGCAGCTCCTTGCTGCGCTTGGCATCTGCAGTAAGGCTCTCCTTGGCTGCTTGAAGCTCGGTTACGAGCCCCGTCTTCTCCTTCAGCTGCTGTTCCAGGCTGCTCTTCGTCTCCTTCAGCTGCTGCTCTAAGCTGCCCTTCGTTTCTTTCAGCTGCTGCTCCAGGCCACCCTTCATCTGCTCAAATCGCTGCTGCTGCTCAGAGAGCAGGCCCTGCACCCGGGCGAGCTCGGAACGGAGCTCGCTGCGCTCAGACGTAAGCAGCTTGACCTCCTGCTGAAACTGCTGCAGCTGCACAGCCTCTTCAGCCATATGTACGGCAGCCAGGACCGCGATCCGCGGCGTGTCGAGGCGGGAATGATTCTTGGATATAGAGCGCATACGCTCATCTACATAATTGGCAACCTGCTTCATGTATTCACTGCTGCTGCCGACAAGCTTATAGGAAGTGCCGTAGATTTCTACGGTCACGCGATTACGGTCCGGTGTAGTCACAGTTGTGCCCTCCTTGTATGGTCTGTGGATTCTAGGATGTCTTCACGGCCTTGCCGGGTCTTCACTATGCTATATATATGATTATATAGGAGATGCCTGCCCATGAGAAATTCCTGCCCGGAAAAGAGCCGCCTATCCAGTCATGTATAGGTTCGTGAATGCTCATATTCACGCAAACGGGAAACCTTAGGATGCCAAAAAAACCGCATCGAATGGTGTAATTCGATGCGGCTTCTATGAATTCCTGCTATTTTCTTAATTCCGCTCCAAAAGATTGCTCCAGTGCCGCAACCGCTGTCTCGACAGCGCTGCTAACCTCTTCATCAGTCAACGTACGCTCCTGATGGCGGAAGCTTAGGGAGATGGCGATGCTTTTCTTGCCTTCGCCAAGCTTGCTGCCCTTAAACACGTCAAACACCCGGACGCGCTGCAGCAAATCACCGGCATGCTTCTGCACCGTCTCGATCAGCGCGGCTGCCTCTACCTGCTCATCCACCACAATGGCCAGATCCCGCTCCATTCCCGGATATCTTGGCAAATCACGATAGACGACCGTACTGTTGACAAGCTCATACAGCGGAGCAAGCAGCAGCTCGGCCACATACGTGTCCTCCAGATCCTTATCCTGCTGCAGCTGAGGATGGAGCTGACCCAGTGTGCCCAGCTTGACCTCTCCCAGCGGTGTATCCGCATAGAGTGTAGCTGAACGTCCCGGATGATAATCAGTCGGCTCATCCGCTTTATATTTCACCTGATCTGCAGTCACTCCCAAATAATGAAGGATAGACTCTACCGCTCCCTTGAGATCGAAGAAATCCACAGGCTGCGGCTGAACATTCCATTGCTTCATCCCTTGGCGTCCTGTCAGCAGCAGCGCCAGCGCTGGCTGCTCCTCCGGCTGGCGGGTCAGCTGGTCCTCTTCGGTGTGGAACAGATTGCCCAGCTCAAACAGCGCCAGGTCCGGCTGCTTGCGGTTCATATTATAGACGGCCATATCCAGCAGCTGCGGGAGCAGACTTGTGCGCAGCACGCTGCGGTCTTCGCTCATCGGCATGGACAGCGGAACCGCTTTGCGGCCGGGAACCAGCGAGTGGAAGGTCTTCGCCTGCTGAGGGTCGATGAAGGAGTAGCCCAGCACCTCCTGCCAGCCGCCATGAGTCAGGAAGCGGCGCAGCGCGCGGCGCACCATCTGCGGCTTGGTCAGGGAGCCCGGTGTGGTCTCGCCCTCAATCGCGCTCGTCGGAATGTTATCATACCCGTACAATCTTGCAATTTCTTCGATCAGGTCTACATCCAGCGTAATATCTCCGCGGCGGGTCGGCACCTCCACCTCGATGTGATCCTCGCCGGCATCGCCGAATGGAAAGTGCAGGCGGCTGAACAAGGTTTTGACCTCCAGCAGCGACAGCGCCGTGCCAAGGAGCTTGTTCACTTTAGACAAGGACAGCGTAATCGTCGTCTTCTCGGTCACATCACTGCCGGCCTGGACAACGCCTTGATGAACAGCTCCTCCGGCGTACTCCGCCATCAGGGCTGCGGCGCGGTTCAAGGCAGGAATCACGGCAGCCGGATCCACTTCCTTCTCAAAGCGGGAGCTGGCTTCCGATCGTAGCCCCAGCTGTCTTGATGTCTTGCGCACTGTACCGCCATCGAAACGGGCAGACTCCAGCATAATATTTACGGTCTGATCTGTAACCTCGGAATGAAGTCCACCCATCACGCCTGCAAGCGCAGCAGGACCATTCTCACCCGCAATGACGAGCATATGAGGCTCCAGCTTGCGTTCCTGTCCATCCAGTGTAACCATGCTCTCGCCTTCACGGGCCAGGCGCACCGTAACCCCTCCGCCCGGCAGACGGTCGGCGTCAAACGCGTGCAGCGGCTGACCGTACTCCAGCATGACATAATTCGTAATATCGACGATGTTGTTAATAGGGCGGATGCCGGCAGCCATGAGACGGTTCTGCATCCACAGCGGCGATGTGCCGACGGTTACGCCGGTAATGTAGCGCGCACTGTAATGAGGGCACTGCTCTTCGGCCTCAATGGCTACAGAAATATGCTCTGCCGCCGCTCTGCTCACCTCGACAAGCTGCTCCTGTGGATCAGGCAGCGCCAGCTCGCGGCCCAGAATAGCACTCACCTCGTACGCGGTGCCGAGCATGCTGAGGCAGTCTGAACGGTTGGGCGTAAGATCGAGCTCCAGCACCTGATCATTCAAGCCCAGTACGTCTTCAATCGGCAAGCCGATGACAGTCTGCTCCGGCAGCACCAGAATGCCCTCCTGCAGTTCTTTCGGGAGCAGCTTGTCGTTCATGCCCAGCTCTTTGGCGGAGCAGATCATTCCTTGGGACACAACACCGCGGAGCTTCGCTTTTTTAATATCCAGTCCGCCGGGAAGCTTCGCCCCCACCAGAGCAACCGGCACCTTCTGACCGGCATCTACATTTTTCGCGCCGCATACAATCTGAATATCCTCATCCAGTCCGGCATCCACGATACATACGTTCAGCTTATCGGCATCCGGGTGCTTCTCTTTGCTTTTGACATAGCCGGTAACGACCTTGTGAATCCCCTGATTCCGGTTCTCGATGACATCAATTTCGATGCCAGCCGCTGTAATACGCCGGGCAAGCTCGGGCGCGGTTACCTCGCTCAGGGAAATATATTGGGACAACCATTCGGTTGATACTCTCATGACAAGCTCACTTCCTTTTCACCAAAAATTAAATACGCGCAAACTGCTTCAGGAACGTTAGATCGTTATTGTAGAAATGGCGGATATCATCGACACCGTATTTCAGCATCGCAATCCGCTCTACACCCATACCGAAGGCGAAGCCGCTGAGTGTCTGCGAGTCATAGCCACCCATTTCCAGCACCTTCGGATGGACCATGCCACAGCCCAGAATTTCCAGCCAGCCCGTGTGCTTGCACACCCGGCAGCCGCTGCCGCCGCATTTGACACAGGATACATCAACCTCGGCACTCGGCTCGGTGAACGGAAAGAAGCTCGGACGCAGACGTATCTGGGTGTGCTCGCCGAACATTTCCTGAACGAACTGCAGCAGCGTGCCTTTCAGGTCACTCATGCGGATTCCCTCGCCAATCACAAGCCCCTCAATCTGATGGAACTGGAAGGAATGCGTCGCGTCGTCGTCGTCGCGGCGGAACACGCGTCCCG
The DNA here is from genome assembly GCF_017582705.1 of Paenibacillus sp. F411. Classification (NCBI taxonomy): domain Bacteria; kingdom Bacillati; phylum Bacillota; class Bacilli; order Caryophanales; family Paenibacillaceae; genus Paenibacillus; species Paenibacillus sp. F411. The sequence goes on along the minus strand of NZ_JAGFIP010000004.1, from coordinate 65,485 downwards.
GACAAATAATTCTGACCGGTGTTTCTCCCTTCTTGGCTAGCATCGTCCGGGCCTGAACCGGGGACGTCTGTGTGCGCATCAGCAGGTCCTCGGTCAGGTAGAAGGAGTCCTGCATGTCGCGTGCCGGATGGTTTTTGGGCAGATTGAGCGCTTCGAAGTTGAAGTAGTCCGTCTCCACCTCAGGTCCTTCTGCCACCTGATACCCCATGCCGATAAAAATATCCTCAATATCCTGAATCACGCGGCTAAGCGGATGCACTGCACCTTGAGTCATCGGGCGGCCCGGCAGCGTCACATCCACCTTTTCGGCGCGCAGGCGCTCTTCTGTCTCCCGGCGCTGAAACTCCTCCTGCTTCCCGGTAATAAGCTCCTCAATCGCACCGCGAACCTCGTTGCCCACCTGTCCGATGACCGGACGCTCTTCGGCGCTGAGTGCGCCCATCCCTCTCAGAATTTCCGTGAGCGCTCCCTTTTTGCCTAAATACTTGACGCGCAGATCATTCAGGGTCCCGGGGTCCGTGACTCCTTGCAGCTGTCCAAGCGCTTCTTCCTTCAATGCCAATAATTTGTCTTTCATGGTCTTTCACGCCTCCTTGCATAATTGTCCTCTTCCACGCTGTGCACAGAACCAGCAAAAAAAGGCCTTCTCTCCCGTAAAGGGACGAAAAGACCGTGGTACCACCCTTGTTAACCCGTTCTCCATGAAACATGCCATGGCTATGGGGCTCACTTTAACCGACGTAACGGATCGGCGCCCGATATCTCCTACTGTCTCGCGTCCATAGACCCAAGAGTTCAAAGAACTGCTCCGGAGCGAACTTCACCAGCCTGATTCTATGCAGACACTCTCAATCCAAGGCGTCCGCTCCCTGTACAGAAGCACTGCTTACTCTTCTCCATCCCAGCATTTCAAACTATGCACAAAATGATCTGGTATCATTATATGCATTATTGGTGCAGATGACAAGCTGGTGAGCTTATTGCCGGGAGCTCTGTCCACAGAATTGACGTCACACCCCGCGGATAATATTTACTGCCAATCGCAACTCCTGACAACATTTGATCACTCCAGCTCCAGAACGCATTCCGTGGATCTGTCAGCCATGCGACATGAGCTTCGTCAGCTCGACGCCCTAGCTCATCCCAAGGCATTCCCAGGATACGGGTAGCGACGAATTGACACAAGTAGATTTTGCTCAGCCAAGAATTATCACTGGTTGAAGAAAGCTTCCAGCCTCCATCCTCAAACAAACAGATGCCGGGGCGGAGCACATGCTCAAGATGGCGCTTCATGGCAGCGATGTAGGATGCGAAACGTCCATTCTTGTCAAGCGCATCAATACAGCCGAACGCGTACGGAAATACAAGTCCTTCAATAGCAGGAATAATCTTGGAATCGTTATTTTCTCCCAAGATGGCAGGAATATAGCCGTCTTCCTTGGCGAAGGAGACTATTGATGTGGCACAGCGATCTGCCTGTTCCGCAGCAATGCCTGCGGAGACGTCGTTGCCGGCATTGCGAAAGATTTGCTCGAGAGCCACATAGGCAGCCCAGCATTTACCGGCCAGGTAGATGTTGTTACGCGCTTGACCGAGCGATTGATCCAGACTGTCGTACGTCGTAATTTCTGCCCCTCCCTTGCAGCGAGAACTGTCTAGTCCCATAATGCCGTTGCGCTTCGAGGGATCCGGATGATCCCTGTTCAGCATGCTGGTCAGACATTGCTCCAGTAGCGGGAGCCGTTTCTCAAGCCACAGCGTGTCATTCGTACGATGAACGTATACCGCAGCGCATAATAGCCAATTAACCAGTTGCTCGTGAGTCATCTGGGAGAAGCAGTCATCCAGCCCCGCCAATTCATACGCAGAATGGCCGGGACGTGAAAAGGAGTTACCCACACCCATGTCGTGCGTGAAGCTGATCCCGCCGGGATACAGCGTATCGTCATTGGGGAACAAGACCTGATCCTGATAGCTGTAGCGGTCTGCATAAAGATCCAGCTCACAGCGAACCGTCCACGGATTCATCCGGATTTCATAGAACAACTGGTCCACGGTCAGATCAAATGTATTCATCATCCGATACTCGCCTTCGTTCACATTCCAGAGCGGCTTGCCGTTCCAATCCAGCAGTTGAGTGCTGCCGTAGTAGCTTCGGATCGATTGAGCCAGCATGAAGCGCTGATCCTCGGACAATCCGGTGCCAGCCAACCAAGTATCCGCCTCGAGAGCACGGGACTTTAATTCCTTAAAGTACTCCAGAGCAAACCTGGCGGCTGCTTCAATATTTGCGAAGTAATTCGTATACCAGTAGCTGGCATCGATATCGGTTGTCACATAACCGCCACGATAGAAACAAAGGGCGAATCGGTACGTTCGTTTCATCCCTGCAGGTGTTTCCATCAGCAGTGCACCGACACCGCCCAACCCGAAATCGTAATTTTCTTCATGTTCATTTGTAATCAGCTTCTCCATCGAGAAATGCTGTGTCGGCGTCACGTCTTCATCCATGGTCGCTATCAAGGACATGCGTCCTTGCCCAACGCCGCAGATGCCACCGGTTAACTCCGGCTTTAGTCTCCTCATTACGCTGTACGGATCCGCACCCTGATATCCGAACCATGCCTTGCGCGGTTGAGTCCCTTGAGTATTGTCGACTGTCACCTCAGCGATCACGGCCGGAACAAGTACCATACGCAGCTCTTCTTCTCCAGCTTTCTCTGGATCGGGAACAGGACTCATCTGAGAATAAATCGAGAAGGTCAAGTCGCCAGCGCGCCATACGTCACTGCCGACACTGAAGCTCCTCTGAATCTCCTCCTGGTCGTACCTTTGCAGCAGTCTCTGTGATTTAGGCTCATCCGGAGAGTGCTCTGAGCTGTACCGTTTACTTTCATCTTCACCCGCCTCAAAAAAAGGAAGCCCACAGTAGACTGCACCAGCGGCGTCTTCAAGCAGCAAGAATACGTTCTCCTTTGGTGGCTGGCCTCTCTCCAAGTCAAAACCTCCGCTTGCCCCTGGAAATCCGAGTGTAAAGCTCGAGAATGCCCCGATCGGAGAATGATGTGCGTTGAAAAATTGTGGAGTTGTCATTCAGTTTTTCATCCCTTCCTTCATAATAGTCTAACAATACGAAGGAAATGAGTAAAAATGGATGGGCAAACCGTGCAACTTTATGGACAAAGCTTACCTGACTAATAATGAATTGACTATAATAGAGAGCATGAAGAATTCTAAATCTAAAGGCGGTTTATCGATGGCGAACAAACAGACTGATTCAAATGAAAGCAGATTCGAGGAATTGTTCCTTACGGACGTGGACATTGCCGTGAGGTCATATGCTGCTCACAGCCGGATCGTTGAGCCAGGATGGTTGTTTCAGAGCCACAACCATCCCATGTTCGAATTAAATATGGTGCTTTCGGGGCAGCAACTTTGCCGCGCAGATGGCAAAGAGTATATCATGGAGCCAGGCGATATCGTGCTGCTAAAGCCGGAGGTAAAGCATGAGTGTGAGGCCACGGGATTGTTGAAGGTGCATTATTGCTGCGTTCATTTTGATCTCGACGAGCCAGCGCTGCGCCAGGCTCTCTGTAGCATTCACCATACATATCATAAGGCGGAGTCCCCGCTTGCAGCCGCGCTTCGGCCGATTCTAGTGCATCTTGCTGAAGCGAAGCCTACGAAGTGGGAAGCGCTCCCGTTTATTTTCCAGCTGCTCACCGCCTTAAGCCGCCTTTTGTCAAATCCACCGGAAGGATTGTTAGGATCCTCGCAGGAGTCTGGTGGACTCGCAAACCGGATTGCAGAGCGGCTCAATGGACTGCTCGCTGAGCGACATGGAGATGCTGACGATGATTATCGTATATCTGCCATCGCGGAAGAACTCGGCTACAGCGCGGCATACTGCAATCGCATCTTCCGCAAGGTGTTTGGAATGTCTCCGAGACAATATCTATCTAAGATGAAATTGAGAGAGGCACGGCTGCTTCTATTGAATGGAGAGCTAACGATCGACGCCATCGCGGAGAGGTTAGGATACAAGGACACTTCCCAGTTCAGCAAACAGTTCAAGCGCTGGACACAGATATCCCCCTCGCAATACCGACAGATGTTCCGGTAATGTTACTTTTGCGCCTGCGATTAGCTATTACACCGAGAGTTTCACTCCGATACCATGCTCCATAGCGTTACGCCAGTAATAGCCCGCGACAGCAATATCGAAGATAGCAAGGCCCATCGGGTTAAAAAAAACCGGCTCCAATCGATCCACAGAACGCAAGCGCTGCCCGCAAACGACATCTGCAAGCGTGTGAACATCCTCTTTGTGCAAGCCATGCTTCTGATGCAGCTGTTCAATATCGGTATTTTCCCGGCACACCTCATCCCAGTCGTCCACCACGATCGCTTTCAAATGGGCGACGCATTCCGGAAGATAATCCCGAAGAGAAACGCCCAGCAGCAGCATACCCTCTCTCGGCTTTTCATTAATATAGCGGGAGGAGGCTACCGTGCAGGTGGCCATGATGTCTGCATGCCGGTATACCTCTTGCCAATTTCCTGCGATGACGGTCTTAAAGCGCAGGACCTCAGGAATCGTTATGGGATCGATTCCCCGAGGATCATAAATATACACCTGCTCCAGCTGCTCACCCAGCATAGCGGCACACATCTCTAGATGAAGACGTCCAATCGGTCCCCAGCCGAGAATGCCCAGACAGACGCTGACAGGCTGCCGCGCATCCATATAGGCCTGCACCATCAGGCTGCTGACGGCGGCGGTCCGCAGTCCGCTAAGCCGGGCACTGTGAAAGAAGGCCAACGGCTCGCCCGTATCTATATGGTTCAAAATAACTGTGTTATGCGCACGCGGAAGCCCTTTTTCCACATTACCCGGAAAGCTTGCAATCCACTTCATCCCGGATAGTCCGATGTCGCCCCCGACGTAAGCCGGCATAGCAATGATGCGATTCTGCGGATTTTGGAAGCGTAAATATGGCTTGATCGGGTGAGCACTGTCCCCGGCAGCATCCATCATCAGCGCATGCCGGACCGTATCCCTCAGAGCATGCCAATCTGTACCCATAGCGGCAATATCATTATCATTTAAATACAGCATCATAGACCTCCCTTGCTACCGCGGGGATTCCAGCCTAGCACCCGCTGCACCCAGTCATCGTTGTACACTGTATCCAGATACCGCTCACCCCGATCCGGCAAAATAGCGCAGCAAACAGCATCCCGCGGAATGGATGACTTCATCCCCAGCAAGGCTGCGATGACGCCGCCGGAGGAGGCGCCGGCCATGATGCCTTCTTTTTCCACCAGGAGCCGGCAGCCCTCTACACAATCCCGGTCGGTGACGTACCGGACCTGATCCGTCATCCCGGATCTGAACTGCCCCGGAACCATGGCTGCTCCCAGGCCCGGAAATTGACGTGAACCCTTCTCTCCGCCAAAAATAACACTGCCGCGCGCATCCACCGCGACCACCTTCGTGCTCCAGCCCTTCGCCGCGATATAATCGGCACAGCCGCGAATCGTCCCGCAGGAGCTGACACCGCAGAACAAGTAGTCCACCTCGCCAAGCTCATCTCCAATTTCAGTCATGGTCGTTTCATAATGCGCCCGGCTGTTATCTGGATTACCATACTGATTGGTCCAATACGCCTGTGGAATCTGGGACAGCAGCTCCTGGACTCGCGCGATCCGTGCAGGCAGATACTCACCAGTCACCGGGTCCGGCTGCTCCACCAGCTCAATCTCCCCTTGAAAGCTGCGAATAATTGACTTATGCTGCTCGGTCGTGCGCGGGTCCACCACACAGATAAAGCGCAGACCAAGGAAGCAGCACAGCTGGGCCAGGCTGATCGCGAGATTCCCCGAGCTGGACTCGATCACCACGCTGCCCGCAGTAAGATCACCTCGCCGAATGGCTTCCTTCAGCAAATAGAGCGCCGGGCGGTCCTTGGCACTGCCGCCGGGATTCATGCCCTCGAGCTTCCCGTATACAGCAAACGGCTCGCGGGCAAACAGAGACGAGAGCCGCACCAGCGGGGTCTTCCCGATGCTATCTACAATGCCTCCCTCCAGCTTCATGCCGATCCCTCACGATGGTTATAATGTATTTTTTTCTGTTTGACCGCGCTGCGGTGGTCCTGGTCCTGAAAGCGCTGCTCGGTGACGGTAATCCTTCCGATGATTCCAGCCTGAACCATTGCGGCGATTTCCGGAATCCGCTGCTCCAGCTCTCTTCCTGCCGCTTCCAGCTCAGCCGATGTAAATGCAGGCTCGCCGCTAGTAGGATGGTCAGGGGAATAGACTTTCACCTGCAATCCGTGAAGATCCATATGAACCCGCACACTTCCCGTTCCCAAACGACGGTAAAGGACATCCTCAATATCGTAGATGCTGATTTTTTCGCCATGCTTCAGGTCTGGCCCTACCCGTTTAACAATGCTGTCAAAGCTCATCCGCTGCACCCCGTTTACCTCAATCGGCCTCAAGTCCCGCACCACATCGTAGGTGACATAACGGATGGCGGGGAACGCCTCTCTGACCGACGAGGTCAGCACCAGAATCTGCTCTCCAGGCGGCAGCGGCTCCAGCCCCTCTCCAAGCTCCTCAGCCCCCACGCCTTCGGCTGTAAGCCCGTCTGTCAGCACGTATCGTCCGTGCTCGTGAGAGTAATAGGCCATCGTTCCGATCTCAATCGAGCCGTACGTATCTGTCATGTCCGCAAGCGTCAGGTTTAGCTGCTCCGCAGCGCGGGCCATCCAGCCCTTCGGGGCGATTTCACCGACGAGAATCACTTTCCGAATGCCGTAAGCCGCCGGGTCGGGAGAGGTCAGCAGAATCCGCTCCAAAATGGAAGGCATGGTATACAGCACCTCTGGCTGAAACTGCAAAAGCTTCTCCAAATGCTGCTCAATCGGCAGCCTGAAGGAAATGGACTCCGCCGTCATCCCGAGCCGCTGAAACACCTCCACCGCTGTCGCTTCGGCGTGACCGGTACCCATGTCTGCCAAGGCAGAGCGGTAGGAGTCAGCGCCCAGGATGGTACGGTATACGTCCAGCTTGATGTTTACGTAATGATGTTCATCAGAAGGGGTATAAAAAATCGACTTGCGCCGCCCCGAGCTCGTACCGGACGTGCGGTACTCCAGCATCCCGCTTTGAGCAGACAGGCCGGAATCCGGCGTGTAGTAATACTGCTCCAGCACCGAAGAAGTCATCAGCGGAAGTGAGGATAGCCGGAGATTCCGATTTTTGAAATCCAGCCCGGCCCAGGTGACATACCAGGGACAGCAGCCGCTGACCCGGGCAATCATTTCATGGCATTGTTCCGAGGATATCATGGGCAGAAGCTCCCCTTTCATGGATGTGCGATTCAAATCAGCTTATGCAAATCCATGCCGCACGGTCCGTCACAGACGGCTATGCTTACAGCATCTGTACACTTTCGGAGATCATTCTCCTCCGCCTCTCTGGGCTGTAAACCATACCCAACACGGTTTAGCGCCATATAATAAGGTGCTGATTGACATCCTGAATCTGTGAAAGGAAGGAAACCAAGGTGGCCAAAAAGCTTTTGGGCGGGAAGCTGAAACGAACAGCCCTGATGCAGTCCAGCCGCATGCTGGCTCAACATATCCCCCACACCCAGCGATTGAATCGACAAGCCTTGTTCCACATGCTTCATCAATACGGCATGGTGTACGTGAAGCCCGACTACGGCTCCCAGGGCCGCGGCGTGATCCGTGTAGAGCGGCTCAAAAAGAGCTATTGCTATCAATATGGCACCAAAGTTTACTGCTTCAAGACGTTTCAGGACTTGTATGTATCGCTGAGCCCTTACTTCAAGCAGCGCAAATATCTGGTCCAGCGCGGAGTACATTTGCTTCGCTCTCAGGGAAGACCGTTTGACTTTCGGGTTATGATTCAGCGCAATCCTGCGCGGCAGTGGGAGTGCACGGGCACCTTCGCTCGACTGGCGCATCCTCGCAAAGCGGTAACGAACGGCAGCCAAGGCGGCTCGATCTATCCGCCATCGGTACTGCTTCGCCGGTTCGCCGGCCAGCGCCGGACGCAGCAGCTGCTTCGGCACATGAACCGGCTCGCCCACGTCACTGCATCCACACTCTCAGTGCATCATCGTGAACTGAATGAGCTGGGCCTAGACATATGCCTCGACCGCAATCTTCGGCCCTGGATTCTGGAAGTGAATACGATCCCGGACCCCAAGCCATTTATGCTGCTGCCGGATCACCAGCGGTTTATTCGCAGAATCGTTGCATACGGCTGCGCCTATGGCAGACGCTACAATCTGAAGGTAACCAAAGCCAAGCGGGGATAAAGGCTTGTTCCCTGCGGACAGCAAAGAACGCCGGACCCCATCCTGTGAATGGGGTCCGGCGCTCTTTAGTCGTCGTGGTTTAGGATACGCTATTCTTTTCTGGCTGCCGGATGAGCAGCCAGACATGATATCCTAAAGAATGTGCAAACAAAAAACCCTTGCAGCGCAAGGGTTCTTCATGATTAAGCGGGTGATGGGAATCGAACCCACGCTACCAGCTTGGAAGGCTGGAGTTCTACCATTGAACTACACCCGCATCAACTAAAAAATCGGGACGACACGATTTGAACATGCGACCCCCTGGTCCCAAACCAGGTGCTCTACCAAGCTGAGCTACGTCCCGTTAGCAGTAAGCCGTCTTAACGACAAAAATAAATATATCACGCAGCAATATAAATTGCAACTCTTTTTTTATGCTTGAAGCGCGCAGTGCAACGGAATGACTCCAGCAGTTCACCTGCTCTTGAGCAAGCAAAAAAGCCCCAAGCCTCTTCAGGCTCGGGACTGTCAGTGCACTTACTTGTCAAACGTCACTTCAGGGGTAGTCAGCTTGTCATAGAAGTCTACAGCCTTATCTTTGTCCTCGGAGGCCCGAAGCGCCATCGCGGATCTTGGATGCTCGTCCAGCGTACCTGTAATCATGTACGGGATAATGTAGCCCCACTCTTCCTTCTCGCGCAGTGGGATCATGAAGCGCTCAATAATATCGAGCACAGGGCGCAGCTGATATTTCGTGCCCTTCAGGTGGGTAACCAGCAGCTCGGTTGGGCAGTTGCCCGCCGCACGGCCCATGCCATATACCGAGGCGTCCAGCAGCTCTACACCATGCTCTGCAGCCACCAGCGTGTTGGAGAAGGCCAGCTGCATATTGTTATGCGTGTGCACACCCAGGCGCTTGTTCGGCAGATGCGTCTTGAACTTGTTGACCAGGTATTCAATATCCTTGTGATCCAGGCTTCCGTAGGAATCCACGATATAAACGAAATCCACCACGCTGTCCTTGATCATCTCAAAAGCTTCCAGCAGCTCGTTCTCCATCACATTGGACAATGCCATAATGTTGATGGTGGTTTCATAGCCGCGTTCATGGAATACACGAACCAGCTCCAGCGCTTTGTCCACATCCTTGATGTAGCAGGCTACACGGATCAAATCCAGCATGCTTTGTTCACGCGGCAGAATGTCGTCCACCTCAACGCGGCCGATATCGACCAGCGCGGACAGCTTCGTGGTGCCCTTGTTCGGAATGACTTCACGCAGAAAATCATCGTCCAAAAAGCGCCAAGGTCCTGCCTTGTCGGCTCCCTTCAGCAGCTTTGGTGAATTCTTATAACCGATTTCCATATATTCTACGCCTGCCTCATTCAAGCCGGCATATAAATTCTGAACAAATTCCACGCTGAAATCCCAATTGTTGACCAAACCGCCGTCACGGATGGTACAATCTACGATTTTGGTATGACTACTTTTCATCCAAGCTAAACTCCCTTCACCCCGGTTTTTCTCTTCATCATACTTGAATGGCTGTGGAAAAGTAAAGCAAAAAGTCCGCTGAACGCGGACTGCACAGAGCAGGCAATGCCTGATTTTGCCTCTTGCCTACGGCCTTATGTCGAAGATTTCCTCTTGGGAGCGTACCCATTCCGTAAGGGTCCGCACCATGACACCGGTACCGCCCTTCGCTTCCAGGCCGCTTTCCTTCCGGCTCCAGGAGGTGCCAGCGATATCCAGGTGAATCCATGGCAGTCCGTCTGCAAAGGTGCCGACAAACAACCCCGCTGTAATCGCGCCCGCCATACGTCCCGTGGAATTGCGGAGATCTGCTACATCGCTTTTGAGCATATCCCAGTATTCCGGATACGATGGCAGCGGCCACACATTCTCTCCCGCTCTCCGGGAAGCGGTGATCAGCTCCTGCATAAACACATCATCGTTGGTAACCGCTCCCGTCGCGGCCTGTCCCAGTGCCACCTCAACCGCGCCGGTTAATGTCGCTACATCGATAATTCGCTCGGCTCCCAGCGCCTTGGCATAGGTTACCCCGTCCGCCAGCACCATCCTCCCCTCGGCATCGGTGTTGAGCACCTCAACGGTCCGACCGCTCAGCGTGGTGATCACATCGCCGGGCTTGACGGCATTGCCGTCTGGCATATTTTCTGCTGTTGGCACTACCATGACCACATTCACCTTGGGCCGGCGCTGTCCCAGCACCTCCATGACGCCAAGGACGGCAGCAGCGCCGCCCATATCACCGATCATTTCCTCCATACCGCTGCCGCGTTTTAAAGAAATGCCTCCAGTATCAAAGGTAATCCCCTTGCCGACAAGTCCTGTCACATGCTCCCACGTATCTGTCCCCTGATACTTGATCACGATCATCTGAGGAGGGTGGGCACTGCCCTTGCCGACAGCCAGCAGTGCTCCCATGCCTAGCTGCGCCAATCTTTCTTCATCTATAATGTCCGCTTCCATACCATACCGCTCAGCAAGCTCCAGCGCAGCTTGAGCCAGGTCAGAGGGGACCAGCAGATTGCCTGGCAGGTTCGTCAGACGGCGCGCCAGGACAACCCCATCGCCGATTGAGCTGCCCCAGCGAACCCCTTCCTCCCATGCCTCCAGAAAGCCGGGCTCCACCGGTCCATCCAGCTGAAACGTAATCTCCTCAAGCTGAGCCTGCTCCGGCTGCTCTCTCCGATAATGCTTAGCCCGTTGCGATCCCAAAATAAAGCCTTCGCACAGCGCCTGAGCGCATCCCTCCGCATCCTGCTCCACCATAAATTCCTGCATCGTAGAGGGAATGTCCATCTCCAGCCTTCTAGCCCCCAGCTTGATGGCGGCTCTTGCGGCATAAGCTGCCGCCTGGCGCAGCTCTCCAGCGGTCAAGGGGCCCTCCGTTCTGCCTGTCAGAATATAGGTCTCAAAGTGATCCTTTTTCCAGACTGGCAAGATATAGGTAGACCCCGGCTGGCCCTGAAAGAGTCTTTTTTCCACCAGAGATTGAAGTACCGGTTGAAGCTGGCGATCTAAACTGGCATGGAATATCTGATGTCTGCTGATCAGCAGCACTCGTGCATCGGGCCCCGCGCTTTCTAAAGGGTCGTGAATACTTCGCAGCTTCCATTTCATCGCTGTCCCTCCCTGTTTTGTATCTGCTCCGGATTTCACCATCCCTTTACCCTTTTCTTACTCTTGCGCAACATCCATAACTGGAAGCGTTATCATAAAGGTTGTCCCATTTCCGACCTGACTCTCTACTGCAATTGAACCTCCATGGTTCCGTACAATGCGATAGCTGACAGACAGTCCAAGTCCGGTTCCTCCCTCTTTTGTCGTAAAAAATGGATTAAACAGGTGATTCAGCGTATGATGGTCCATCCCCTTTCCATTGTCCGCAATTCGGATATGTACTTGCTTCTCCACCCGCGAGGCCCAAATTTCAATTCTGCCCTGAATGTGGCTGTGATCGCCGTCCATGGCGTCCAACGCGTTTTTGACCAGGTTCAGGATGACCTGCTTGATCTGCTTCACATCGACAGAGATGGCTGTTTCATCGACTTCATCCATATGAAGAACAATCTGACAGCCTTTCATTAGAGCCTCACTCTCTGTAAGAAGCGCAACCTCTTTTAGTAACGACAGCACCGAAATCATGGTCGTTTGGGGAGCAGACGGCTTGGATGAGTTCAAAAATTCGTATATGATATCGTTCGCACGATCAATTTCCATCAATATAATGCGTACATATTCATCTTTTCCCATCGTGATCAGGTGTGGACGAAGGAGCTGAATGAATCCGCGGATTGAGGTGAGAGGGTTCCGGATTTCGTGGGCAATCGAAGCTGATATTTTACCCAGCATGGCGAGCTTGTCGTTCTGGTAAGCGGTTTGCTCGATTTGTTTAAACTCGGATACGTCCTTGACACTTATTAAAAAATCTCCTTCCATCTGGTCACCGTACGTCATAGTAATGAGCCAGGATCGGCCGTATTCATCAACCAGCTCGTGGTTTTTTTTGCGGTGAAAGACGGTTTCGCGAAAAATCCGTATAATTTTCTTTCGTTTAAAGCGGGTAATTCCGGGATGTCTTAGCAGCTGTGTCAACGTGCACCCCGCCATAGATGTCCTAGGCACTCCCAGCAGTCTGGCCATCTGTACATTAACAAACGCAAGTACCCCTTCACTGTCAAAAAGAATAATTCCACTGTCCAGGTTCTCCAGAATATTCTCATACTTATTTCTCACCAGCTGACTGCTTTGTAAAGCCCTCATGTCCTTCGGGCCGGCTTGTTGAACATCACTCAACAAACGAGCTCCCCCTCTCTCCATCAGATAATGAGGTCGAAAATGGTAACGGCATACGACAAAACAACATAACGGCGGCGGAAAAATTGTAAAATCTGTATTTTCTCCATCATAGTCACTGGAAGGAATAGCCGTCAATCAGAGAAACTGTCGAAATACATCAAATGCGCAAAAAAACATTACGGGTTATGTAAAGGTAAATTTATATGGAAGAGCCGCCTTGTTCATAAAGTGCATGCTTCCGGCCTCTTGAGAGACTATTGTCGGGTTCGCTTTTTCGCGTTCATATGGCGCGGGGGCAGGCGAGCGACGCATCGAGTTCGGTTTTTCGCGTTCGTTTGGCGCGGGGGCGGACCTGCGACGCATCGAGATCGCTTTTTCGCTTTCGTTTGGCGCGGGGGCAGGCGTGCGACGCATCGAGTTCGGTTTTTCGCGTTCATTTGGCGCGGGGGCGAGCGTGCGACGCATCGAGTTCGGTTTTTCGCATACGCTGCGCCTCCGGGCCGCCTCACGGCCCCCAACGACAACAAAAAGGGGCTGTCCCTCAACGCACTGAAGCGTTCCCGGGACACCCCCTAGATCTATGCTATGCCTTATGCTGAAGCTGCAGCCTGCGCTGACTCATCACCGCAAGCCGGCGCTTGAGCTCGCCTTGCCATTTCTCATCCTGCATCCATTTGGCTACGGCCAGGAGATCGAGAGACATGTCAATCTGGCTCTGTACAACCTCCAGCGCATCCTCGGATTCGCGGTTCACCACATTTTCGAAGATCGTCTCTTCATCTTCCATCACGTAGTCTTGAAAATCCACATGGGCTGCACCGTCGCCATGAGCGTATTCCGCGAGGATCTCATACTCATTCTCTACCCGATGATGAACTTCAATACGCTGACATACCGGACAAAACAACAGGGGAACATTATGCACCTGGGTCCGATAATGCTTCAATGTACCTTTTGTTCCCACCATACTAGCTCCGCAGCAAAAACTCATACTGTTCACCCTCCCCTGTCAATCCATAGCTTATGCTTTCGATATTGTATTCGCTTTCAGCCCCTATGATTCCTTCAAGCTGTCCCGCTTACCTCAAAATTGAGTCAAATGACCCTTACGTTATGTTATGAAAGAACTACACGAATATACAGATCCTATGCTAACCAGAATGTCTACTATCATATACACTAAACTTGTGCTACTTATATTTCAACCCCGCGGGGATCAATTAAACATCATTATTGAAACGAAAAAGCTCTCGTTCCCTTCCTCTATCAAGGGATTGAGAGCTTTCGTATGAAAAAGTCCAGGTTCAATTACAGGTTCGTGTCGCCTGGCTTCCAGTTCATTGCACACAGACCGCCGGATTGCAGAGCTTGCAGAACACGCAGCGTCTCTTCTACACTGCGGCCAACGTCATTGTGGTTAACGACTTGGTACTTCAGTTCGCCTTCCGGATCGATGATGAACAGGCCGCGCAGAGCTACGCCTTCTTCCTCGATCAGGACGCCGTAGTCACGAGCAACGTTCTTCGTGATGTCAGAAGCCAGCGGGAAGTTCAGCTGACCCAGGCCGTTAGCATCCTTGGAGGCATTGATCCAAGCCTTGTGGCTGTGAACAGAGTCCACGCTTACGCCCAGAACCTCAGTGTCCAATGTCTTGAATTGATCATATGCATCGCTCAAAGCTGTAATTTCAGTAGGGCATACAAAGGTGAAATCCAGCGGGTAGAAAAAGAATACAAGCCACTTGCCGCGGTAGTCGGACAGGCTGACTTTACCAAAGTCTTTGCCATCGCCGGATACGGTTTCCATTGTGAAATCCGGTGCAGCTTTACCAACCAAACGTTCTGCCATGATTGATTTTCCTCCTTAAGGTATACAAGCCAACAGCTTGTACATACACATAATTTATGTTCCGGGAACAGTTCCTTAATGATGTTATCATTGCAAAATGGCAAAGTCAAGATTATAGATGTTATTTTATTATAATCATTATAATTAAGGAAATCAGTCCATTACGCTTTGCGGATGGCCTTCGCAATCAGGTCGCCCATCTCTGTAGTGCTTAGCGCTTGGCTCTTGTCTACCGCAATGTCCGCAGTGCGGTGACCGGCATCCAGCACCTCAGCTACAGCCCGTTCAATCGCATCTGCAGCGTCGGAATAACCGAAGGTCAGACGGTACATCAGCGCTACCGAGAGGATCGTTGCAATCGGGTTCGCAAGGCCTTGGCCTGCGATGTCCGGAGCTGATCCGTGTACCGGCTCGTACAAGCCATAGCTGCCTTCGCCCATAGAAGCCGAAGCCAGCATGCCGATCGAGCCTGTCAGCATCGCGGCCTCGTCGCTCAGGATATCACCAAACATGTTCTCCGTTACGATGACATCAAAGCTTGCCGGGCGGCGCAGCAGCTGCATCGCACAATTGTCAACCAGGACATGCTCCAGCTCGATCTCCGGATACTCTGGCGCGATGCGGTTGACGGTTTCACGCCACAGGCGGGAGGTTTCCAGAACGTTCGCTTTATCGACCGAAGCCAGCTTCTTGCGGCGCTTGCCCGCAATTTCAAATGCCTGACGTACAATACGCTCGACCTCAGCCGTGTTGTATACGCAGGTATCAACTGCTTCTTCGCCGCCTGCTCCTTCACGTCTGAACTTCTCACCGAAGTAGATTCCACCAGTCAGCTCACGGACAACCATCAGGTCGGTGCCTTCCAGCACTTCCGGCTTCAAGGTGGACGCATCCTTTAAGCAATCAAAAATAACGGCCGGACGAAGGTTCGAGAATAGTCCCAGCTCTTTGCGAATGCCGAGCAGACCGGTTTCAGGACGCAGCTCCTTCGAATTATTGTCCCACTTCGGACCGCCAACCGCTCCAAGCAGCACCGCATCCGCATTCTTACACACCTCCAGCGTTTCCGCCGGCAGTGGAGTTCCCTTCTCGTCAATGGCAATGCCGCCAAACAGAGCATGCTCTGTGCTGAAGGAGTACCCGAAAACCTCTTCCGTTACCTTTATAATTTTCTCTGCCTCTGCTACAACCTCGGGACCAATCCCGTCCCCAGCAATAACCGCAATTTTCTTCGTTTCTGACATGTAAATCCACTCCTTCATATGTAAATGCGTAATTCATCCGTTTTATCCTACTCACTGTTGTATCATAGTTTAGTCAAGCTTGACCAAGATATAGAATCTATGAACTTAATAAGCTTTGCCTATAAGTTAGCTGCATTCCCCTAGATTTGCTATCATCCGTGATCCTTCTTTAGAATAGAGAGAAGTACGCTGCAGTTCATTAAACTACGAAGGAGATGACAAAATGCAATTTGCTCCGCTCGGAAAATCCGGCATGAAGGTCAGCCGCCTCTGTTTAGGCACCATGAATTTTGGACCTGTCACTGATGAAAAAGAGGCCTTCCGGATTATGGATACTGCGCTGGATGCCGGCATTAATTTTTTTGACACCGCCAATGTGTATGGCTGGGGTGAGAATTCCGGTTTGACCGAAAGCATTATCGGGCGCTGGTTTCAGCAGGGCGGCGGACGCCGGGAGAAGGTGGTTCTCGCCACCAAAATGTACGGTACGATGAGCGATCCATTAGATGGACCGAACGATCATGCCGGTCTGTCCTCCTACAAGGTGCGCCGTCATCTCGACGCTTCTCTAAAGCGCTTGCAGACTGATCACATCGAGCTGTACCAGATGCATCACAGTGATCTTTCGGTCACCTGGGATGAAATGTGGGGCGCATTTGAGGTCGCCGTGCAGCAGGGCAAAATCGGCTACGTTGGCTCCAGTAACTTTGCAGGCTGGCAAATTGCAGCCGCGCAGTCTGAAGCCAAGAGCCGGCACTTTCTGGGCCTGGTATCCGAGCAGCACAAATATAGCCTGAACTGCCGCCTGCCAGAGCTGGAAGTGCTTCCTGCCGCTCAGCATTACGGTCTGGGTGTCATTCCGTGGAGCCCGCTGGACGGCGGACTGCTTGGACGCAATGCATTGAAGAAGATTCAAGGCTCACGCAGCGGCGGCAATGACGAGCGGGTTGAGCAGCACCGGACACAGCTGGAGCAGTTCGCCTCCCTGTGCCTGGAGCTGGGCGAGCCGCAGGACGTTGTAGCGTTGGCCTGGGTGGCCGCCAATCCTGCGGTGACGTCTCCGATTATCGGCCCTCGTACACTGGAGCAGCTGGAAAGCTCTCTGCGTTGTCTTGAGGTGACGCTGGACGAATCCGTCATGAAGGCTCTCGACGACATTTTCCCGGGTCCCGGAGGCACTGCGCCACAGGCCTACGCCTGGTAACGGATACGACAATCTCTCTTGTACAAAAAATGGTGCCGGATTCAAACATCCCGGCACCATGTTTATACACTTTCCTGCGGTTGTCAGATTATAATGTCACGCGGTCCCGCTTCCCGAAGGTCTTCCGCTTCTCAATCAGCTGATTGACCGCATCCACATAGGCTCTCGCGCTGGCTTCCAGAATATCTGTGCTCAGCCCGCGCCCTTGCGCAGACACCTCGTTCTGCGTCAGAACGACATGTACTTCACCTTGAGCGTCCTTACCCTGCGAAACCGACTTGATGGAATAATCAGACAGCGTAACTTCTTCAGCCGTGACCTTGTCGATGGCGTTATAAATTGCATCCACAGAGCCGTTGCCCTCAGCTTCCTCTTCAATCAGGCCGTCAGCAGTTTCGATCGTAATCTTGGCCGTCGGTGTGGCTTCATTGCCGAACGTCACGAACATCGTTTTGAGCTGGAACACTTCCGGAGTATCAATGAGCTTCTCCTCCAGAATCGCCAGGATGTCCTCATCCGACACTTCCTTCTTCTTGTCTGCCAGAATTTTGAACTTGGCAAAAGCGTCGTTCACCTGCTCTTCACCCAGCTCATACCCCAGCTCCAGCAGCTTCTCGCGGAACGCATGGCGTCCGGAGTGCTTGCCCAGCACCAGCTTGCTTTCCTTCAGTCCGATGGATTCCGGAGTCATGATCTCGTACGTGGATTTCTCCTTCAGCATACCGTCCTGATGAATCCCGGACTCATGGGCGAAGGCGTTCGCGCCTACAACCGCTTTGTTCCCCGGTACCACCATACCCGTCAGCTTGCTGACCAGACGGCTCGTACGTGCAATCTCCGTCAGCGTCAGATCGGTCTTGGCCTGGAAAAATTCCTGACGTGTTGCTAGCGCCATCGCTATTTCCTCGATCGCTGTATTACCGGCACGCTCTCCAATACCGTTAATTGTGCCTTCAATCTGGTCGGCACCGTTCAGAATTGCTGCCAGGGTGTTGGCTGTTGCCAGACCCAGATCGTTATGACAGTGGGCGCTGAGCTGTACTTGCTCAATACCCGGCACACTTTGCTTGAGGTGCTTGAAAATAGCTCCGTATTCCGCCGGATTCATATATCCTACGGTATCCGGAATGTTCACAACCTGAACACCCTCGCGTACCGCCATGCCTACAACCTCGGACATGAAGTCCAGCTCCGTCCGGCCAGCGTCCTCGAGCGAAAATTCGATTTTGGAGAAGTATTTCTTGGCATACCGGATCGCCGCCTGCGCGGTTTCCAGCACCTGGCTTTTCTCCATCCGCAGCTTAAACTTGCGGTGGATCGGCGATGTCGCCAGAAACACATGGATGCACGGGTCCTGTGCACCAATCAGCGCTTCCCGAACGGCGTCAATGTCATTCTCTCGGGAACGGGACAATCCGATGACAGTCACATCCTTAACCGCTCGCGCTACAGCATTTACCGCGGCCAAATCCCCGGGTGATGCGGCTGGAAAGCCTGCTTCCATGCGGTCGATTCCCAGCTTTTCAAGCTGATGGGCGATCTCTACCTTTTCACGCGTGTTCAGGTTCACGCCCGGTGATTGCTCCCCATCCCGCAGTGTCGTATCAAACACATAAATCTTACGCATGCTGACACCTCCTTAAAGTTCTTTGGCAGAATATATAGTTCCGGCGGCAGGAACAAGGCTGTCCCTAGCCGCCGGCGCTTGGTTATGAATAGTCCAGTATACGCTGTTACTTCTTGATCCAATGCATCATTTCACGCAGCTGCGCACCCACAACCTCTACCGGATGCTCGGATTCGTTGCGGCGTGTAGCGGTCAGGAACGCACGGTTGGATTGGTTCTCCAGGATGAAGTCGCGGGCAAATTTACCCTGCTGGATGTCGGACAGTACTTCCTTCATCGCTTTCTTCGTTTCGTCGGTAACGATGCGTGGTCCGGTTACATAGTCACCGTACTCGGCTGTGTTACTGATGGAATCACGCATGGAAGCCAGGCCGCCTTCATAGATCATGTCAACGATCAGCTTCAGCTCATGCAGACACTCGAAGTATGCCATTTCTGGAGCATATCCAGCTTCTGTCAGTGTTTCAAAGCCTGCTTTGATCAGAGCGGATACGCCGCCGCACAGAACAGCCTGCTCCCCGAACAGATCAGTTTCGGTTTCTTCACGGAAGGAGGTTTCAATAACCCCTGCACGCGTGCAGCCAATACCCTTGGCATAAGCCAGGCCGATAGCCTTAGCATTGCCTGTAGCGTCCTTCTCGATCGCGATCAGGCCAGGTACGCCAAAGCCTTCAACATACGTACGGCGAACCATGTGTCCAGGGGACTTTGGTGCTACCAGCAGCACGTCATTTTCTTTTGGAGCTACGATTTGACCGAAGTGAACGTTAAAGCCGTGGGAGAACATCAGGGCTGCGCCTTTTTTGAGGTTCGGCTCGATGTCGTTCTTGTATACTGAAGCTTGAGTTTCGTCTGGCATCAGGATTTGAACCACATCAGCTTGCTGAACAGCCTCGGCTACGGAAAGAACCTCGAAGCCATCATTCTTCGCCTTGTCGAAGGATTTGCCTTCACGAAGGCCAATCACAACACGGAGTCCGCTGTCACGAAGGTTTTGCGCCTGGGCATGTCCCTGGCTGCCATAACCGATTACTGCGATCGTCTTGTCTTTCAGTACACTCAGTTCTGCGTCTTGTTCATAGTACGTTGTAATTGCCATTAGTATAAATCCTCCTTTAATATAAAGCCCCTTCATGAATGAGCGGGTATTTCAGCAGACCTGAGAATGTCGTCCAAAATCTACTCAAATTCCCGCTCATTCCAGGCAGGCTTGCGGATCAATGATAACTTGCCCGTATTACAATGTTACTGTGCATTGCCCCGGATCATCGCGGTGACACCGGTTCTGGTAAGCTCCTGAATGCCATATGGCTTCAAAAGCTCAATGATGGCATCAATTTTGCCGGTATCGCCTACAGATTGAACCATCATGCTGTTTGCACCAATGTCGACAACGGAGGCCCGGAAGGTCTCTACTACGCCCAGGATCTCCGGTCTTGCCGAAGGCTCGGCTTTGACCTTGATCAGTGCCAGTTCTCTGGCTACCATCGGCTTGGAGCTGAGATTAATCACCTTGATGACGTCAATGAGCTTGTACAGCTGCTTCTCAATTTGCTCCAGGGTGGTATCGCTCCCTGTGGTAACAATGACCATCCGGGACAATCCGACCTCTTCGGACTGTCCCACCGTGATACTCTCAATGTTGAAGCCGCGGCGGCCGAACAAACCTGCAACCCGCTGGAGGACACCAGGCTGATCGTTAACCAATACGGCAATCGTATGTTTAAAACCGCTCATCTCACGCATCCCCCATCAGCATTTGGTCAATAGTGGACCCTTGGGTCACCATCGGATATACATTCTCGCCTTTGGCAACGACAAAGTCGATCAGCACCGGCCCTGGCGTATCCATGGCCTCCGCCCATGCCTTGCGAGCTTCTTCCTTGTTCGTCGCGCGCAGTCCCTTGACACCATAAGCTTCAGCCAGCTTTACAAAATCCGGACTGCCGGAAAGATCAATATGGCTGTAACGGTTATCGTAAATGAGCTCCTGCCACTGGCGAACCATGCCCAGCACCTGGTTGTTAATCACTACGATTTTGACCGGAATCTTGTTGATCGCGCAAATCGCCAGCTCCTGGGAGCACATCTGCATCCCGCCGTCTCCGTTGATCGAGATGACCAGCCGGTCCGGGTGAGCCATCTGGGCACCGATCGCAGCAGGGAAGCCGAAGCCCATCGTTCCCAGTCCTCCGGATGTAATCCAGGAGCGCGGCTGGTTGAACTTGTAATACTGGGCTGCCCACATCTGATGCTGTC
Organism: Paenibacillus sp. F411; assembly: GCF_017582705.1. NCBI lineage: Bacteria > Bacillati > Bacillota > Bacilli > Caryophanales > Paenibacillaceae > Paenibacillus > Paenibacillus sp. F411. The sequence goes on along the minus strand of NZ_JAGFIP010000004.1, from coordinate 44,642 downwards.
CCACGTCCGTGCTTACAATTGCTTCTCCGTTCGTTGTTTCATTGAGCATCTCAATGACCCATTGCGGCTTCAGCACTTCCTCTGAATCCTGGTACTTGAACGGGTGAGTCCCTTTCCATTCGGAGATCTGGGCTCTCCAGGCATCGGCTTTGGCTGCAGCCGGTGCAATCGGGTTCAGCATTTCCAGCACCGTCTTCACATCGCCAACGACCGGAATGTCTGTCGGCACGTTCTTGCCAATCTCGGCAGGATCGATATCAATGTGAACGATCTTGGCATGTGGTGCAAAGCCGTCCAGCTTGCCGGTGACACGGTCGTCAAAGCGGGCACCGATGTTAATGAGCAGATCGCTCTGCTGAATCGCATGGTTCGAGGTGTAGGTACCGTGCATGCCCGGCATGCCGGTCCACAGCTCATGTCCGCTCGGGAAGGCTCCCAGCCCCAGCAGCGTAGTCGTAATCGGAATCTGCGTCCGCGTCACGAATTCATACAATGCTTCATGGGCACCGGAGTAGATCACGCCGCCGCCAGCGAGAATCAGCGGGCGCTCTGCCTCGCCAATCGCCCGGCAAAGCTTGTCGAGCTGCAGGCGGTTCGGCACGGTCCGCGGATTGTAGCCTCTCAGCTGTACGTCACCTGGCGGCTGGAACAGCTCCTTCGCGGCGGATACATCCTTCGGAATATCAATCAGCACCGGTCCCTTACGGCCTGTCGAGGCGATATGGAAGGCTTCATGGATGATGCGCGGCAGATCCTTCACATCGCGCACCAGATAACTGTGCTTTGTAATAGGCATCGTAATGCCCGTAATGTCCGCCTCCTGGAAAGCGTCGGTGCCGATCAGGCTTGTTGCCACGTTGCCGGTAATGACAACCATCGGCACAGAATCCATATATGCTGTTGCAATGCCGGTGACGAGGTTCGTCGCACCAGGACCGGAGGTCGCGATGCAGACTCCGACCTTGCCGCTGGCACGGGCATATCCGTCAGCCGCATGGATGGCTCCTTGCTCATGGCGTGTCAGGACGTGCTTGAAATCCTCAAATCCATACATGGCATCGTAAATATAGAGAACGGCGCCGCCGGGATATCCAAAGACGCATTCGACACCTTCCAAAAGAAGACTCCGAAGCAAAATTTCCGATCCGGAAATTACTTCAGGCTTCATCCATTTCTCACGTAATTGCTCTGTAGACCGCACTTCTGGAGTTTGCGCGCTCATCAGTCATCCTCCTCTCAAAAATTACCTGTCAAACCTACATTACATCAAAAAAACCTTCCGCCCCCACTGCGGACTATAGCCGCGTGAGGGACGAAAGGTTTACGCTTCCGTGGTACCACCCATATTTGCTTCACATTTCGCAATGTAAAGCCTCAGCAGGTATGAAGGCCCTTTGTTGACATACAAAGGCTCCAATATCTGACGTTCGTAACGTGAACCAAACGATTTTCCCTAATAGACGGTGAACCTTTAATGCGTTGAAGCGTAAGGTTCTGGGTTTTTCAGGAAAACAGCTCCGAGGTGAGCTCGTATAAAAGGGATTTTGGTGGAGGTTGCAGCAAATCTCTCCACTCTCTGAGCAAAAGAGCCCTTTAAACTTCGTCCTCATCATTGCCGATGGAATATATTTCGTTAAAATGTTTAGAAACATTATATGATTCATTGAATCCAGAAGTCAACTGTTTTATTTTACGTTCAGCGTCAGCTTTTTTATTCGTGCCATTTACATCAACGGCTTCACGCTCCGTCAAGACTCCATTTCACCTGCTTCAGCCTTGCAGCATACAATAATGCAGCCCTTGAAAGTTCATGGAAGGGAGGCGTTCAGAGATCATCCGCTACCGTCATCCCGGCCTCGATGATCCTGCCATTGTCCAGCTGATCGAGACCCAGCTTGTTCCCCTGACCCACCTGAAGCCCAAGGAGGTTGAGGTCATCCGCAAGGATATGCCGGCCCGGCTTCGCCGCGGAGTAACCTTCGTAGCCTGCAGGGACTCAGGCGAGGCTCCGGTTGGCTTCATTCACTTCATGCTGCATGGGGAGCTGATGTATATTGATATGCTGGCCGTGGCTCCTGCGGCCCAGAGAAGACGCTTTGGAGCCGCCCTCATGGAGCAGGCTGAAGGCTTCGCCCGCTCCAGGGGCTGCAGGCTTGCCAAGGTTATGGTGGATGCCGGCAACCGCAAAGGGCTCCGGTTCTACCACAAGCTCGGCTACCAGATTATTCGTACCCACAGCACCAGCCACTGCTATGAGCTGGAGAAGACGTGGTGAAGCCTACCAGAAGAACCCTCCGTACGGCGGGTATCCTCCGTAACCCGGCCCGGCTCCCGGGCCGTACCCGTATCCTCCTGCGCCATAGCCGCTGCCATAGCCACCATAGCCTCCACCATAGCCACCGCCATAACCGCCTTTATATCCGCCTCCATAGCCGTATTGACCATAAGCAAACGGCGCTGTCCCGATCGCTAGCAGATCAAACAGCACGAGCGGAGCAATCGCTTTGATCCTGGCCTCTTTGCCTCTCCCGGCTTCAAGATAAAGCCGGTCTCCCGAAATTCTGACAAGCTTGCCCTTTACCACTGTGCCATCCTTTTTATATGCCACAATGGTCTTACCTACATACCGCTTCGCCTCTTTCTTGCTGACAGGCTTCTGCATGAAATCCCTCCTCGGGTAATATAGATCCAGTCTATGTTCCCTGTACCGATTTCGCTTGTTTCATCGCCCTCTGCCAGCAACATAGGCAAAGCATAAATAAGAGAACCGCTCCATACCGGAGCGGTTCTCTTATTTAACAAAAGCTATAATTAAGCATTTACCTTTTCTTTAGCAACTGTAGCCAGAGAGTTAAATGCATTCAGATCATTTACAGCCAGATCAGCCAGCATTTTGCGGTTGATGTTCACACCTGCAAGCTTCAGGCCATGCATCATTTTGCTGTAGGACAGACCATTTTGACGTGCAGCCGCATTGATCCGAACGATCCACAGCTTGCGGAAGTTACGCTTCGTCTGACGACGGTCACGGTATGCATACAGCATGGATTTCATAACTTGTTCTTTAGCTGTTTTGAAAATGCGGTGTTTGGAACCGAAATAACCCTTTGCAAGCTTCAATACTTTTTTATGTCTGCGACGAACCACAAAGCCGCCTTTAACTCGTGCCATATTTAAGAACCTCCCAATATATGTTGTTTACTATTTCAGGTTGGACAGACCTTGCTTCAAACGCTTTACATCCCCAGGTGCCATAACCGGGCTTGTTCCAAGAACACGCTTCGCACGCTTGGACTTGTGGGACAGCAGGTGGTTTTTGTAAGCCTTATAACGCTTTACTTTACCAGTACCGGTGATTTTGAAGCGGCCTTTCAGGCTGCTGTGTGTTTTCATTTTAGGCATTGTACTTCTTCCTCCTCTAAATGTCTCTTAGGCTTTAGGAGCCAAGATCATAATCATGCTGCGGCCTTCCAGCTTCGGCTGGCGCTCGATCACGCTGAGCTCGGCCACTTCCGTCTTCACGCGCTCCAGAATCTTCTGGCCAATATTGGCATGCGTGATTTCACGGCCGCGGAAACGAACGGAACATTTCACTTTGTCGCCGTCCTTCAAGAATTTCACCACATTGCGAAGCTTCGTTTGGTAGTCATGCTCCTCAATGTTTGCACGGAACCAGACTTCCTTGATATCGACAACCTTCTGGTTCTTGCGCGCTTCCTTCTCTTTCTTCTGCTGCTCATAACGGAATTTACCATAGTCCATGATGCGGCAGACCGGCGGTTTCGCCTGAGGGGCTACGTTGACCAAATCAAGATTGAGGTCGATTGCCATCTGCAGCGCTTCCCGAATCGGCTTGATTCCGATCTGTTCACCTTCCGCGCCAACCAAACGTACTTCCCTCGCCCGAATTTCGTCGTTGATCATATGTTCCTTACTAATCGTTCTCCACCTCCGATTTTTTGTTCGTGAGAATACTAAGGTCAGAAGACTTAAAAAAATAAAGGGATGCCGGTCAATCGCCGGCATCCCGTGTGATACACAATCTTAACATGAACGTAAATGTTCGTTAGGGTTCGTGATCATACCAGCCGACAGGAGTCGATCAGGTGAGAAGCGGCGCTTCTGCTTGCAATCAGTATTCTGTTCAAGACACCCAATGAGTGTATCACAGAGAACATAACCCTGTCAACCTTTTTCAATACTGAGCTTACCCCTGCTTGCTCTGCACTTCCTCCAGGCGTACTACCCGGGTATGCTGAGTATGGCTCCACTGCTTATTGTTCTGCGTGAAGAACGCATACACCGTGATTGGATACCACGACAGCAGATACACCGGGAAGAGCACCAGATAAGCATATACCTTCTTGAAGGTAACCTTCTCCAGAATCATAGCCGTCAGGAAGGTGAGCACATTCGCCGCGATTGCGGTAAAGCTCAGCCACACTGGAAGCTGTCCATACAGATTCGCGATGTTCGGACCGTCGAAAAAGGCTGCATCTGCCCAAAGCACGGCTGTCAGGATAAAGGTGAGCAGTACAATATATACGTTCGCTCCATAGAGCGCCAGATCCAGCTTCACAATGCTGCGTTCCTTCAGTGCGCGCCACAGGAGCGGGAAGAAATATCTTCTTGCTACGGTGAAATGACCTTGCATCCATCTCAGGCGCTGTCTGGCAGAAGCCTTAAATGTGAGCGGCTTCTCGTCAAACACCTTGGCATGATAGTTGAACTTCGGATGAATGCCCCGCATCACGCTGCGCATCGTAAACTCCAGGTCCTCTACCAGGCTCGTTGCACCCCAGCCGATTTCCTTCAGCAGGTTGGTTTCGAAGCACATGCCCGTGCCGCCCAGGAAATTCGCCATATTCAGATTATGGCGGGAATTTTGCCACAGACGGTTAATATACCAGTAGGATACTCCGTAAGCCGCAGTAATCCAGGAATCCTCCGGATTCTTGGTATCAATGTAGCCTTGAATGACCTTCGCGCCGGAGCACAAATCGTCATTCATTTCCTTCAGAAAATCTGGATGAGCCAGATTGTCGGCATCAAACATGACAACGGCGTCAAACTGCCGCGGCATAGCCCACAATTCCTTCAGCATCCACTCAATCGCATACCCTTTGCCGCGCAGGTTCTGGTTCGTACGTACGCAAGCATGCATGCCATGCTCTCGGACGATGTCTGCGGTACGGTCTGTGCAGTTATCGCAAATGACGAATACCTCGTAGAGCTCCCTCGGATAATTCAACTGCTTCAGGTTCTCCATCAGTGCACCGACGACCTGCTCCTCGTTATGAGCGGCCACCAGGACGGCGAACGATTTTCTCGGTTCAAAATGCTTCTTTTTCTTTTTGGTGTACATCCCAAATATAGAGAATACAAACTGGTACACACCAATCGCAGCCAGCAAGACCTGCAGTGCGATAAAAATGGCGTCTGTCATGATTCCCCGCTACCCCCTTTTTTCTACCCTGAGAATGTTTTTTTCTCTCTGATGATTGTAAAGCTGCATGACCCTTTGTGGTGCCGGAGAAGCTGACGTAAAAAGCTTGGGTTCTTTGTATTGTATCAAGCTCTGCACGTCATTTCGATTTTCCATCCTTTACGTGCGTTTGTCAAAAGCGCCAGAAGCTCTAATTCGTGAGATTTTCTGTTAAAAAGAGCTTTCCCGCCGAGCTTCATGCCAGCAGGCTCTTCCTCAGCACGCTTTAATTTCTATTTTCATCCGTTTTCATGCTTTTTATTTCATGCCGCGTTCATTTTTTTCCTGAACTTGTTGTCCGCCCCATTTCTTTAACGCTAAAAAGACCCAAAAGGTTTGCGTTCATGTTCAGGTTTTAATAACCTGTCTTGCCATCTTTTGAATCACGCAGCTCTAATTGTAGCGATCCTTTCGGAGGCAGTCAAAAGGCCTTAGACCCTTCTTGGCAGGTAAGCTTTGGGAACGGCAGACCTATGAACCCGGGACTGCACCCTGTCACCTATAGCGTCAATCAGGCAGCGCGCATAGCAGCATTGGTTTGCTTTCCTCAACAGAACACATTATGTTAGGATTACAAAAATTGCATCAGGAACAGGTGACGAAACGTGGCACAAAAAAGAGTCCTGCTATTGTCCGAGGGCTTTGGCGCCGGCCATACCCAGGCTGCTCATGCGCTTGCAAGCAGTCTGCGCCAATGCGCACCGGACGTTCAAACTAAGGTGCTGGAGCTCGGCAGCTTCTTGAACCCGAAGATGGCTCCGCTCATCATTTCAGCATACCGCAAAACCTTGATTTCAAAGCCTCGCCTGATCGGATATATGTACCGTCATCAGAAATCCTTCAACCGCTTTACGTCTCTCGCGCTGCACCGGATTTTTTATACGAGCACCCAGGACGTCGTGCAGCAGCTGAACCCGGATCTGATCGTCTGCACACACTTCATTCCCAATGCCGTCATTGCCAGGCTCAAGCGCCTGGGCGCCCGTGTCCCGCTGTGCACTGTGATTACGGATTACGATGCTCATGACACGTGGATCAGCCCGGAGGTAGACCGATACTTTGTCTCTACACCGGAGGTCAAGCGGAAGCTGCGGAGCAGAGGCGTGTCCCGGGCCAAAATTCAGGTTACAGGCATTCCCGTCCATCCGGACTTCTGGAAACGCCATAGCAAAGATGAAATTCGCCGGGAGTTCGGGCTGTCCGACCTCCCGGCGATCCTGGTTATGGGCGGCGGATGGGGGATGATGAAGGATCAGGTGGTCCATGAATATCTGGCTCGCTGGAAGGATCAGGTCCAGATCATCTTCTGCTTCGGCAGCAATGAGGAGGCACGCCGCGAAATGGAGGCACAGGACCGCTACGGTCATCCTCATATTCATATCCTTGGCTTTACCAAGGAAGTGGACCGGCTGATGGAGGTGTCTGACCTGCTCATTACGAAGCCCGGCGGCATGACATGCACGGAGGGACTGGCCAAAGGCATTCCCATGCTGTTTCATCACCCGCTGCCGGGTCAGGAGGAGGAGAATTTTCAGTACTTTACGGCACAGGGCCTGGGAGAGCCCATTGATTCTCTAGAGGTGCTGGGACGCTGGATGCACCGTTTAGTGGAGCATTACGACGACGTCGTGCAGGAACGGCAGAAGAACCTTGCCAATACCGAGAAATATTTTCCGAAGCAAAGCGCACTCAGCATCTTGGAAATGCTTCAGGAACAGCCTGTCCAGCACTGAGACAGGCTGTTCCCATAAAATAAAAAAGAGACTCCCCACCACGTATGGTGAGCAAGCCTCTCTCCGCTTAGGCTAGACGCCGTATTTCGAAAGACGCTGCTTCCGGTAACGCTCCAGCGCTTCCTGTCCTACGATCGCCTCACAGCGATGAATGTTCATGCCCTGCGAGTAGAACTTCGACTCATACTCCGTCATGACAAACTCCTCGTTCGGCCCTTCCGCATGCAAATCCAGCGAAATGTTGGTCATTTGCAGTCCGTAATCGGCAAATGCATTCAGCGAAAATTGAAAAAGGCTGACTGAATCCGTCTTGAAGTGGATCTCTCCGCGCTCATTCAGAATGCGGACATATTTATCCAGAAATCTTGGATGCGTCAAGCGGCGGCGGCCATGCTTCTTCTTGGGCCACGGATCACTAAAGTTCAAATAAATTCGCTCCAGCTCGCCTTCTTCAAACACATCCTCGACGTTCTCAATATTCATCAGCGCCAGCTGCAGATTAGGAGGAGAATCTACCTCTTCCTCCGCCCACGCGAGGCGTCCTTTCTCACTGGCACGGCGAATAAGCTCATCATACATATCCACGCCAATGAAATTAATCTCCTGATTGCGGTAGCTCATCTGACTGATAAACTGACCCTTGCCCATCCCGAATTCGACATGAATCGGCCGATCATTGCCAAATAGCGACGACCATTTTCCTTTATATTCCTTGGGATTCAGAACAACAATATCCTGCTGCTCCTCCAGGCTTTCCCGGATCCCTTTTCGTCCCCGTAAACGCATAATATACCTCCGACCCTATTGCTATAAAATTACGAACCTTGTGATATTGTGCCGAACTTGACCTCAAAAGTAAAGAGCTGCCTCCAACTTTGGGACAAAAAGAAAGAGGACCCCTCTCTCTTTGCAGAGAAAAAGGCTCCTCCCTCAATATATTTGGAATTGGGGTTCCGCGAATGTCAGTCTGTGGTTAATGTGACGGATGAGAAGGGGCAAATTCAAAGGTTTTCTCAAATGCATCCCTGATCTTGCGCTGGGCGCTTGATTTGACCTTCGGGTTACCGTTAAACTCCACACCGGTCAGGGCTAGTGCTTCCTCCGGAGTTAGTTCCACAGAGATTTTGTCCTTGCTGGTACTGCTGGTTGACGATGAATTCATTCTAATCACCTCTTCTGTAGATGTAGATCAGTATATCCACCAAACTCTACACTTATGAGATAATCCTGAAGAAAAAATTTCACGTCCTGCTAATATTATACCCATGAGTCAAGCTGCTGAAACTTTGTCGTACAGTACTCTTTCTAAAATATATCAAATGGCAAATGAAATGATCAAGTGACAACTATTTGTTACAATGGGTACGATCATATATAAAGGAGATCCTATGCTGACATCCACTCATGAAGCTCCCCTGCTGTGGGGCGACAAACGATTTCATACCTGGAATGCAGAAATGCGGGAGGTGTTCCAGGAAAAAGTGTTCAAGGTGACACTGGACGCCGGCTTTACCTGCCCGAATCGTGACGGCACGATCGCCAAGGGCGGCTGCACGTTCTGCAGCGCAAGGGGCTCCGGTGACTTCGCTGGCAGCCGCCGCGATGACCTGGTGACACAATTCAACACCATCCGCGACCGGCAGCACCAGAAATGGCCGCACGCCAAGTATATCGGCTATTTCCAGGCCTATACGAATACTTACGCTCCCGTAGAAGAGCTGCGAGTGTATTTCGAAACCATTCTAAAGCAGCCGGGTGTCGTCGGGCTGTCGATTGCTACTCGGCCAGATTGTTTGCCGGATGATGTCCTGGAATACCTCGCTGAGCTGAACGAGCGTACCTATCTATGGGTAGAAATGGGTCTGCAGACGATACATGAATCCACCTCCCAGCTGATCAACCGCGCCCACGATACACAATGTTATTATGAGGCCGTAGAAAAGCTGCGCAGGCACAATATCCGGATCTGCTCCCATATTATTTACGGCCTGCCACAGGAGGATCATGAGATGATGCTGTCCACTGGCCGCGCGGTTGCAGGGATGGACGTTCAGGGCATCAAAATCCACCTGCTGCATCTGATGCGCAAGACCCCTATGGTCAAGCAGTATGAGGCGGGGTTGCTCCGTTTTCTGGAGCAGGATGAATATATCGGGCTTATTGCAGACACACTGGAATTTCTTCCGCCGGAGATGATTGTCCACCGGCTGACCGGCGATGCTCCTCGCGACCTGCTGATCGGTCCCATGTGGAGCAGACGCAAATGGGAAGTTCTAAACGGCATTGATGCCGAGCTGAAGCGCCGTAATACATGGCAGGGCAAGCTATGGAAGGAGCTGGGCTGATGGGATTTCTATCTGTGCTGAGCTTTGCGCACAAGCTGGTAACCGATCGCCTCTCTGCCGGGGGCATCGCCGTGGACGGCACCGCCGGAACAGGCGCAGATACCCTTTTTCTTGCGGAGAAGGCTGGAAGCAGGGGCAAGGTCTATGCGCTGGATATCCAGGAGCAGGCGCTGCAATTAACCCGGGAACGCCTGGAGCGAGCGGCTTCAAAGAAACTTGCCGAGGTGGAGCTTGTGCTGGGCAGCCACCATGCCATGCTGGAGCTGCTGCCTCCCTCCTGCCGCGGCAAGGTGTCTGCGATCATGTTCAACCTGGGCTATTTGCCGGCAGAGGGGGCTGACAAGGCATTAATCACCTCACCTTCAAGCACACTGCCCGCACTGGAGGCGGGCCTTGAGCTGCTGGCGCCAGGCGGCATCATGACCATTGTCCTCTATCCCGGCCATGAAGGCGGCAGAGAGGAAGCTGCTGCTGTAGAGGCCTGGTGCGCCGGCGTTCCACCGCTTACCGCGCAGTGTATTTTGTACCGCGGGCTGCAGCGGGATGATGCGCCTTATCTTATTGCACTGGAACGAAAAAAGCCGTTATGATAGATTGAATCCAAAAAACACGTGAAAGGCAGATGATTACATCATGACAAAACCGTATCCGCTATTATTTCAGCCCGAATTCAAGGAACGCGTCTGGGGCGGACGTGCCCTGGAGCAGTTCGGCCTTAACCTTCCGGAAGGACAAATCGGCGAAGGCTGGATGATCGCCGATCATCCCAACGGCACTACGACGGTTGCGAACGGCGAGCTCGCCGGAACCGGACTGGACCAGATCCGGGAACAAATGGGCCGGGAATGGTTCGGAAATAAAGGCTTCTCTGAGAAGAACGGCCGTTTCCCCCTGCTGATCAAGCTGCTGGACTGCAACGATGATTTGTCCGTTCAGGTACACCCTACAGATGATTATGCAGGACTGCCTCAAGGAGAGCTCGGCAAGACTGAAATGTGGTATGTGCTTGACGCCAAGCCCGATGCCAAGATCATCTACGGCTTGAAGGAAGGCGTGAAGCGCGAGGATTTAAAGACGGCTCTGGAGAACGGCACCGTCATGGATTCTCTGCAGGAGGTCCCTGTTAAGGCGGGTGACACCTTCTACATCCCTGCCGGTACCGTTCATGCTCTTTGTGCGGGTGTTGTCGTTGCTGAAATCCAGCAAAACTCCGACACAACGTACCGGATTTATGATTATAACCGTCCAGGCCTCGACGGCAAGCCGCGGGAGCTGCATGTGGAGGATTCCCTGAATGTAACTGCTTATGAAGGCTCCGGTGCGACAACAATGAGCACAGACCAGGCAGTACCGGGCCAGTGGCTTCAGCTGGCTGCCTCTCCTTATTTTGTCGTGGAGAAGGGCATCGTGGAGGGAGAATGGAGTCTCGGCACTACCCAAGACAGCTTTACGATTCTTGTAACCTGTGAAGGGGAAGGCACCCTGACATGGGAAGGCGGCTCCCAGAAGTTCACTTCCGGCCAATGCTTCCTGCTTCCAGCGAATCTGGGATCCTACTCTCTTGAAGGCCATGCAGTGGTGCTCCGCTCCTACCTGCCTTAAGCCATTTTATGATGTCATCAGATTCATAACCGCTTTGCTTCAAACCAGGACAACGCATGTGGAGGTGGCTGAGTGATGCAGCACGAAAGCTTCACCATGCTGAACGATGCCGGCATGGACATTTTCGTACAACGGTGGACCCCGCCGGCCGGAGTCCCTGTCAAGGCTGTGCTTCAAATTGCCCATGGTATGTGCGAGACCAGTGATCGTTATGCTGAACTCGCCGCTCTGCTGAGCTCAAACGGCTATGCGGTGTATGCCAATGACCACCGCGGCCATGGCCGCACTGCGGGTCAGATCGATCGGCTAGGTGATGCCGGGGAGAACGGCTTCAACGGCATGATCGCCGATCTGCTGCTGCTGCAAGGCATCATTCGGAAGCAATATGGGGAGCTTCCGCTCTTTATGCTGGGACACAGTATGGGGTCCTTCCTTATCCAAAAAATCATGTGTACCGAAGGGACTGCCTATGACGGCTACCTTCTATCAGGCTCGAACGGTCCCCGCGGTCTATTGTCATTCGGGCAGACCCTTGCCGCACTGCAATTACGGCTTCAGGGACAAATGCACCGCAGCCTGCTTCTGAACACGATCGTGTTCGGACCCTACAGCAAAGGCCTCGGCCCCATCCGAACCGCCTTTGACTGGCTCTCTCGGGATGAAGAAGAGGTACGTCGATATGTTGAGGACCCGTACTGCGGCCAGATCTGCTCCACCCGCTTCTTCATGGAGTTCTTCTCACTGCTGCGTGAGATTCACCAGCCGAAGCTGCTGAAGGGGCTTGTGAAGAACAGGCCGATTTATATTTTCTCCGGGGAGGACGATCCCGTCGGGATGCGGGGCAAGGGAGTACGGAACCTGATCCAGATGTATCGGGAGCGCGGGGTACAGCAGCTGGAATACCGCTTGTATCCCGGCGGCAGGCATGAAATGCTGCATGAGACCAATCGGCGGGAGGTCGAGGGAGATGTGCTCCACTGGCTGGACAGCCATGTGCAGTGTGAAGAGCCTTTGAATCCCGCGCCTCTGATGTAACCTAAAAAACGTCCGGAAGCCACTCTTATGAGTGATTTCCGGACGTTTTGGGTTCTGTAATGCTTTAGATTTCTTACCGTTCCAGCTTGGCGGTAAAATACCGGGGCTTCCCGTCCGGCGTGTGCTGCTGATACAGCACAACCAGCAGCGTGGCCTGAGAAGAATGATCCCTGCTAAAGGCCGCGGAAGCAGCCGCATTCCCTGACCCGCCTGCTGCATCCAGCACTTCTGCTTCTGCCAGGCCGCGCTTCGCCACCACTTCTTCCAGGTCGAAAGGCAGCACCTCGATCATCGCATGCTTCTGCAGCTCCCGCTCTCCAATGCCTAATTGTGCGAAGTCGCCAGTAAAGTCCTGAGCCCGCTCGACAGCCTTTTTGACCAGTGAAGTCCACTCGTCTTTATTCTGCGTGAAGTCCCACCAGATTTTGCGCGGCTTATATTTATGACCCAGGAAATAATCGAGCTTCATCAGTCCCTGAATGACATCCATTTGCGGCGTGCCCCGCTCCAGCAGGAAGGCGTTCAGCCGAGTGAACAGATCCTCCAGCTGATGACCGATCTTCTGCCAGCCCTGCCCCTCCCAGTAGTCTCCAAAGGCCTGGAAGAAGTCGAAGGGGGACGGAAAGCTGTGGGTCATTAGATAGTTTAAGGTATGGTCCATCCGGTGGGCATTCCAATACTTCTCCAGCACGTCCTCCAGCCGCTTCAGACGGACAATATCGGTGAAGGGCATCACATCGCTGCTCAGCATCTCATACGGCGCATGGTCCATGTACGTGTAATTGTATTTGGCTGCATCAATTCGCAGCCCTGTACCGCGAAGCATTTTCAGGAAGCCGAGCTGCAGCTCCTCCGGCCCCAATGCGAATACGTCATTAAACGTTTTGCGGAACGTATCGTAATCCTCCAGCGGCAGGCCGGCAATGAGATCCAGATGCTGGTCAATCTTGCCGCTTTCTTTGATTTTGGTTACCGTGCGGGTCAGCTTGGAGAAATTCTGTCTGCGCTTCACCAGCTCATTCGTCGGGTCATTCGTGGACTGTACCCCGATCTCGAAGCGGAAGATTCCCGGCGGTGCATGCTCGGCCAAATAATCCAGCACCTCCGGCCGCATAATATCAGCAGTAATCTCAAATTGAAACACACAGCCCTGATGATTCTCAATCAGAAACGCGAACATATCCAGTGCATAGTCCCGCTTGATGTTAAAGGTCCGATCCACAAATTTGATGAGCTTGGCCCCTTGGTCAATCAGATACAGAATGTCCGCCTTGGTCCGCTCAATATCATAGTAGCGCACGCCCACCTCAATACTGGACAGGCAGAACTGGCAGTTAAAGGGACAGCCCCGGCTTGTCTCGAAATACACGACACGGTTTGCCAGATGCGGAACATCCTCTTGAAACCGGTGCGGCGAGGGTAAATCCTTGAGCTCCGCCTTCGGGCGCGGAGGATTGATGACCGTCTCACTCCCCTTGCGGTATGCAATCCCGTACACGAAATGATACTTCTGATCTCCCTCGATCGTCTTCAGCAGATGGTGCAGCGTCTCTTCCCCTTCGCCCATGACGATAAAATCAACGTTGACGAGCCGCTCCATCCAATACCCGGTATCGTAGGACACCTCCGGACCGCCGAGGACGATGGTCACCTCCGGCATTACTTTTTTGAGAATATCAATAACCTTGATCGTCTCTTCAATATTCCAGATATAGCAGGAGAAGCCCACCACTGCCGGCCGGCGCTGAAACAGATCGGAGACGATATTCATCACCGGATCCTTGATCGTATACTCTGCCAGCTCAATGTCAAAGTCATGCTCGCTGTACGCCTTCAGGCAGCGAATCGCCAGGGAGGTATGGATGTATTTTGCGTTTAATGTAGACAGGATGACTTTCATGCTTCACGACCTAACTTTAATTTAGTATTCATCCGAACCGCCGTCTGCCCCCTGGCTTTGAAAAAACTGCAGGAATGGCAGGCCGTATTTCCGGTATTTCACTTCTCCGACCCCTTTGACCTGGAGCATATCCTGCTCCGTCTGGGGACAAATTACGCTCATCTCGCGCAGCGTAGCATCATTAAAAATAATATAAGAGGGAACATGCTCCCGACTCGCCAGCTCCCGCCGGATCAGGCGCAGCTGCTCGAACACCGTCTCGTTCACAGCAGACGGAGAGGTATCCCTCGCGCTCCGGCGCTGGGAGACGGCCTTGGATGGCCGCGGCACCCGCTGCGTAACCTCGCGCTGTCCGCGCAGCACCTCAGCGGCAAGGCTCTGCAGCCTCACGACCGGATACTGGCCTTCCGAGAGGGCCAGATAGCCTTCCGAGATCAGTACATTGATACTTTCGGCAATCTCCTTCTCTGTCCGGCCATTCATAACGCCGTAGGTAGGCAGGCGGTCAAAGCCGTACTCCAGCAGCTTTTTGGCACGGGAGCCCTTCAGCACGGAGGCAATCATCGACACCCCGAAGCGCTCGCGCATTCTGTGGATACAAGAAAAAATCTTCTGCGCATCCACCGTAATATCAACAAGCTCGCGATCATCCGTGCAGGAGCTGCATGTGCCGCAGCGCTCGTCGCCGTGCTCTTCTCCGAAGTAATCCAGCATCGCGCTGCGCAGGCAGCGGGTCGTGTAGCAATAATCGATCATCTGCTGCAGCTTGCGGTATTCATTATGCTTGCGCTCCCCATCCTGGGGATTCTGCTCGATCAGAAATTTTTGGGTCATAATGTCCTGGGCGCTAAACAGCAGGATGCACTGGCTCGGCTCTCCGTCCCGGCCCGCGCGGCCTGCCTCTTGAATGTAGGACTCCATGTTCTTGGGCATATTGTAGTGAATGACATAGCGGACGTTAGATTTATCAATCCCCATGCCGAATGCATTCGTAGCGACAATCACGCGAATGTCGTCATACAGAAACGCTTCCTGGCTCGACGCCCGCTCGTCATCGCTCATCCCTGCATGATACCGTCCTGCGGCCAAGCCTTTCAGCTGAAGCCGCTGACATAGATCATCGACCTCTTTGCGGGTTGCGGCATATACAATGCCCGACTCATGAGCATGCGAGGCCGCATAATCCAGCACGAACTCCTTCTTGCTCTCACCGCGGAGAACGGACATATGCAGGTTGTCCCGACCAAGTCCGGTAACGAATACCTGCGGAGTCTGAAGCTGCAGCAGTCGCTGAATGTCCTCCATGACCTCCGGTGTTGCGGTCGCGGTAAATGCGGCGACAATGGGACGTCTTGGCAGTCCCCGCACGAACGGTGCCACAGACAAATAGCTTGTCCGGAAATCATGGCCCCATTGAGATACACAGTGAGCTTCGTCCACCGCTACACAGGAGATGTCCAGGCTCCCCATTTCCTCGCGGAACCAGTCCAGCTCCAGCCGCTCCGGAGCTACATAGAGCAGCTTCAGCTCTCTTGCCTTGGCTGCACGGATCCGGTCGTTAACCTCACGGCCGCTCAATGTGCTATTGATATATGCTGCAGCAATGCCGGCGCTTTGCAGCGCATCCACCTGATCCTTCATCAGGGAAATGAGCGGCGATACCACGAGAGTCAGGCCCTGATAAATAAGCGCCGGAATCTGATAGCAGATGGACTTGCCGCCTCCGGTCGGCATAATGCCGAGCGTGTCACTGCCTTCCAGCAGGCTGGCGACAATCTTCTTCTGGCCTTCACGAAAATCAGGATACCCGTAATATTTCTGCAGATACTCCTTCGCTGTATGAAAATCAATAGATTGTTTATGGATCAATGATAAAACTCCTTCTGTTCACCTTTAAGCCCCTAGGAGACATCCTCTCTTGCTGCGTGATCACGGGATGCTCCGGGCTTTACAGCGCTCCCTATTCCTCTCTAATTTTACCGGGCTTTGGCAGGATGGGCAACCACGAAGGAGCACTGCTTTTCCCCCTGTGATCCCGGATCATGGTCAGAACGGTTAAAAACGTCTTCGAAACGGGTAAAACAAAGACATAGTCTGTCTGCCCAAAGGATTAAGAACCAGGGTTCCTGGAAAACCTACCTTACAAACTCGATGTTAAAGGGGAAAATGCTATGAAACCTGTTTCCGATGAACGTATTACGCTACACGGGTTTAACAACCTGACGAAATCACTGAGCTTTAACATGTACGATATTTGCTATACGAAGACGAAAGAAGAACGCGAGGCATACATTGAATATATTGACGAGCAGTACAATGCCGACCGCTTGACCAAAATCCTGACCCACGTCTCTGATATTATCGGCGCCCATGTGCTGAATGTCGCCAAGCAGGATTATGTGCCGCAGGGTGCGAGCGTAACGGTCCTCGTGTCCGAGGGTCCGATTGTAGAGGTGCCGAACGAATCCTATGAGGAATCACCGGGGCCGCTGCCCGACAATGTCGTTCTCCAGCTGGACAAAAGCCATATTACGGTGCATACCTACCCGGAGTACCATCCGCATGAAGGAATCAGCACGTTTCGGGCAGATATCGACGTGTCCACTTGTGGAGAAATATCTCCGCTAAAAGCACTGAACTATTTGATTCATTCCTTTGACACGGACATCATGACCATTGATTACCGAATTCGAGGCTTTACGCGCGATATTAACGGCCAGAAGCTGTTCATCGACCATGATATCAGCTCCATCCAGAATTACATTCCCGACGAGGCCCAGGAATTATACGATATGATTGACGTCAATGTGTATCAGGAAAATATTTTCCATACCAAATGCAAGCTGAAGCAGTTTGATCTGGACAACTATTTGTTCGGCTACACGAAGGACAAGCTCTCCCGCAAGGAGCAGGAAGCCATTACCGAGCGGCTGAAGCTGGAGATGGATGAAATCTACTACGCCAAAAATATCGAGCGTTCCTGAAGACTGCACGGATATGTATTCATAGTGCGGCGCCTTGCCCTAGTGCAAAGGCGCCGTTTGCTTGTATATGGGGCTTGCAGCATGTCCCCAGACAGCAAAAAAGACCGGGAGGCCCGGTCTTTTTTGCTGTCTGTATGTTGTGAAGTCATAATGTTAAAACATTGGAAACACGTAATTGATCAGGAAGTATAACAGCCCGAAGAAAATAATAAGGTAGGCAGCATATTTAATAAACGTGGAAGCTACCATACTGTTATCGTTTCGTTCTTCAACATTACGGGTTTCGACTTCAACATTTTCATGACGCTGGCGGGAATCCATCTTCTATTCCTCCCTTTTCTCCTGGTCAGCCAGGATCTGGTTTGCAGCTGCTTGCTTATTCTTACACATTATGCAGGCGCTTGAACCAATCCTACCCCATGACGCCAATCAGCACGGGCAGCAGGATAAAGGAGGACAGCGTCGTCCACAGGATGCACCGCGATACGAGCTTCGGGGCCGCGTCATACTGCTCCGCCAGAATTACCGCGTTTACAGCCGCAGGCATGGAAGAGAGGATGAGCAGCACGGCAAACAGCGTACGGTCCACCGGCAGCAGAACCAGGAGCCCCCAGGCAGTTAACGGACCAATGATCATCCGCATTGCCATGCCGGACCAGAACCCGGCGGGTGTGACAAGGGCTGTTTCCTTGCCTTCTTTTACCCCCATCATCTGTGCACCCAGAATGACCAAAGCTAACGGCGCATAGGCCGCAGACAGCATAGACACCCCGGTATCCAGCGCCTCCGGCAGCACGGTTCCGCTCATCCGGAGCAGCACCGCACACACCGCTGCATAAATCGAAGGAAGCGTGAAGACCGATTGAAACGCCTTCGCTGCGGAGAAATGGGAACGTGCGGCGACAAATACCCCAAAGGTGTTCACAATAATAATCTGGATAATAACATAAACCGAGGCCTTATCCAGTCCCAGCTGACCGAAGGCCAGCAGCACGAGGGGCAGTCCGTAATTGACACTGTTCGTGAACAGGGTCGTCAGCGCAAGGCCTGCCTGCTCCGGCTGGGACAGCTTCAGCAGCTTTCCGAGCAGGGAGCAGAGCAGCCATAGCACCACCACATTGGCGACGCAGAAGACGGCCGTCACTGCCACATCCGATGTCGTGATCTCGGCATGCAGCAGGGTGTCAAAGATCAGTGCTGGACTCATGATATAAAGCGACACTGCAGACAAGGGCTTGGTCGCCAAGCCCTTGTAATATCTCAGTAAAGCCCCTGCCACCACCGGCAGGGAGATCGGAAGAAACACATGATATAGCGTAGTTAAGAATGATGTCAGCATGCTGCAATATAACTCCTCAAATTCATTAATCCGCTCCTGTTCCCGCGCTTCCGCCATCAGAGCTGCTGGCTGCATGAGTGCTATGAGCTCCCGTAGCTGCTGAAGAGGCCGTTAGAGGCATCAGATGGCTCTGTGTATACAGACATGCTGACAAGGCAGCATGCTCATCCAAGTCCCGGTGGGTGCCTGCAAGCTGCTGATCAAGCTCGGCCTGCTTCCTAAGCCACCCTCCGGCATCCAGCAGCACAGCCATTTCCCATACAAATTTCCGGTTAGGCCCTTCTTCCTGAAGCGGCCCTGCCTCTGCATCCAGCTGCGCCTTCCAGCGAAGCAGGAGATAATACATCTCCAGTCCCTGCTTGCTTAAGCTTTTCTTTGGCATACTGAGCAGCCCCGCGGCGGTGCCCAGCACCACCATAGCATGATACGCAGCCAGTCCGCCATACATAACCTGATAGCCGCCGAGCATGCTCAATCCCAGAAAGAGCAGCATGACCCATTTCGGCTGTGGCGAACGCAGAGCCCATAGCCCTGCACCACCAAGCACTAAGGTAGTCCACAGCAGTGAAGAATATGGAGCCGCATCGAAATACTTCATCAGAATTACGATTGTGAAGTGCACCGCGACCGCAGCGATGAGCGCCACCCTGTACATGCTCGATGGGGCTGCGAACCGGTGGTATGCCTCCATGGAGGCAAGCTGGCTGCTCCATTCCATCACCTTGCGCTGAGTAAGCTTCCATAAAGCAGCATAACGCTTGTTTGCCAGCTCATTGCGGCTGTGCTTCTCTGTGGAAGTCGGTCCCGTGATAGACTCAAGATAAAATATCCTCCGCCCTTCCTGCTCTGTAAACAGCCAGTCAATCAGGAGCACATCTTCTTCACTGAGCGCCGGCAAGTCCGGGATCAGCTCGAATTGCAGCATGACCTTCGGTGCATAAGGATCGCTTGCCAGCCTTGGCGAGGCCTGGACCTCCGAAATGTGAAGCAGGCCGCGCTGGTGCAGTGAGAACAGGCCGGAGATGAAATCCCGTTCCTGCAGCCGGCCCCTGCGGTAAATATAGGCTACCTGCTTGGGATCCAGGGTCCACACCAGTGACAGGTCCTTCCGCTGCGCTGCTCTTCGGGCCGCCACCTTCTGCGGCGCCAGCCACAGCAGCACAACGCCCCCCCAGACCGCAGCGCCCAATCCTAGTAGCACCCACCGCAGTCCTTCGAACCGCTGTTCCCGCTCGATTCTTCGTTTCATCTGCTCCTGCTCGGCCGCCAGCGTAGCACGGAGAGACAGACTCTGCTTGGCAAAAGGCGCATCAACTACCACCTCCTGCGGAAACAGCACCCGCAGCCGCGCATTGCCGATTTCCGACAAGGTGTCATAGTGTACTCTTACAAAGGCTCCGGAATGGGGGTTTTTATGCATGACTCCGCCCCTGGTTCGGTCCTTGATGAAGGTGTGTACATCCACCCCCGTAAACCGGTCCGGCAAAAAAACATCAATATTGACCTGGTTCAGCTCCTGGTCATTCTGCTCAAAAAAGCTCCAATCGAGGTCTGCAGCCTGCTTGGTACGTTTCACCACCTGACTGATCCGATAACGGTAAAAGTAATGCCTGGTTTCGTCTTCGGACGGGCTGGACGCGTAGAAGAAGCCACTCTCCTCATCATACCCTGAGTCAAGAAGGGGCAGCTCATCCAAGGGTAGCGAGCTTCTTTCATGCGACTCCAGCTCATACGCCTCAAAGAACTCGACCTGACTGCGCTCCTCCACCGCTAAATGGCGGGTAACCCTGTTGTAAGGACCGTTAAAACGATAGGTGTGTATTTCCTCCACATACAAATCCCCGTCCGGCATCACGTAAGCATAAACGTCGCTTTGCTCCATGGAATACGACCGCTCGTGATCACAAGCCGTGGTGAACAAAGCCAGGAGCAGCAGCGCTGCACTGAGCATATACCGGTATATCCGCCGGCTTATCATCATGTCATGGGTCCTCCTCCTTGTCCCAAAGTCAAAAAACCGTCCGTGGCATGCGACATTTCCGGACGGTCTTTTGGCAAAGAGAAGCTGCTCTATACTTTACGTCCGACAATTACGAGGTCGCGCTTGATACCATCCAGCTCTGCAACACCCGGAAGCAGTCCCCATTGCTCAAACCCGAACTTGCGGAGCAGGCCCAGGCTGGGATCATTATGGCCGAATACAAAGCCGACCAGATTGCTCACCTCAAGACGCGGGCATTCCTCTAGCGCTTTCTCAATTAAGCGGCTGCCCGCCCCGCTCCCGCGGTAATCCTCATGTACATAAATACTTACCTCTACCGTTGCATTATAAGCTGGCCGGCCGTAGAAGGACTGAAAGCTCATCCATGCCGCAACCCGGCTGCCGTCCTTCATGACCCAAAGCGGACGGTGCGCCGGATCATGCTCCTCAAACCAGCTCAGCCGGCTCTCGGCTGTCACTGGATTAAGATCCGCCGTGACCATCCGGCCGGCGATCGTTGAATTATAGATGTCGACGATGGCCGGCAAATCGGCCTTGGCCGCAAACTCAATCGTGAATAAAGATGCCATTGAATAATTCCCCCGTTAATATGAGCTCACAACATATTTATTTTAACGGAGGTGGATTAAAAATGCTTTATTTTTTTATGAGAATGGTATGATAAAATGCAAGCTATTGAAGGATACAGACCCTATTTCCAGGAGAAGGAGACTTCTATGAATCCAAAATTAAAGGATATCATTTCCACAATGGAGCAACACGGGTGGGATACCGTGCTCCTTACAGATCCTAAACATATCTATTATTTGACAGGTTATGCCAGTGATCCCCATGAGCGATTCCTCGGACTTGTTCTGCAGCAGTCGTGCGAGCCGTTCCTGCTTCTTCCTGCACTGGACGCGGATGTCGCCGCTGCGGCCTCAGGGGGGATCTGCATTCTGACACATCGCGATACCGATCAGCCGTATGACATTTTGAAGAGCCGGCTTGAGGCGCCGGTCGGTGTCTTGGCACTGGAGAAGTCACATATGACGCTCAGCCGCTTTGAGCAGCTGCAGGAGACGCTCTCAGCGCATCATTATGCCGATATCGGTCCGCTGCTTCAGGACATGAGAGCCGTCAAGTCGCCGCATGAGATCAGCATCATGAAAGAAGCAGTCCGCATCGTTGAGCAGGTGCTTACCGAGGGATTAAGATCTGTACGCCCGGGGGTCCGGGAGCTGGAGCTTGTTGCGGAGCTGGAATATCTCATGAAGAAATCCGGCGCCCAGGCTCCCTCCTTCGACACCATGGTGCTTACCGGCAGTCATACCGCCCTCCCGCACGGCGTTCCGGGAATGCGTGAGATTCAAGAAGGCGATCTGCTGATGTTTGATTTGGGCGTGTATTACGGCGGCTATGCCTCCGACATTACCCGAACCTTTGCCGTTGGCCACCTTTCGGCAGAGGCACGTCACATCTACGATACCGTTCTCGCCGCTAACCTTTCTGCTATTGCTGCTGTAAAGCCAGGTGTTTCTTACGGCTCCATTGATCAGGCCGCACGGTCACTCATTGAGCAAGCCGGATACGGAGAAGCATTTCTTCACCGCCTCGGTCATGGCCTTGGTCTGGATGTGCATGAGGCGCCTTTCATCCACGGCCTGAACAACGAGCTGCTGCAGCCGGGCGCTGTGTTCACGATTGAGCCGGGCATTTATATCCCGGGGATCGGCGGTGTCCGCATCGAAGACGATGTATGGGTCACCGAGCAGGGGGTTGAAATTCTAACGACTTTTCCCAAAGAGCTGACCGTGCTCGGCTAAGGCCACTGCACAAATAGCGCGCAGGATTGATACAGGCACATCCTCTCTTTTGAAGAAAGGTGAGACTGTAACCATCCTTGCGCGCTATTTTGCTAGATCTATAGGCTTATGCCTGCATGACGTCGATTTCCTGATTCCGCTCCTGATACACCTTCTCATCGACCTGATTCAGCGCTTTGCCGGTAATCATCCCGGCCGTCATGGAGCCGTTGACGTTCAGTGCTGTACGTCCCATATCAATCAGAGGCTCTACAGAGATCAACAGACCTGCCAGTGCAACCGGCAGATTCATCGTGGACAGAACGATCAGGGAAGCAAAGGTCGCTCCGCCTCCGATGCCCGCCACACCGAAGGAGCTGATCATAACCACGACGACAAGCGTCAGCAGGAAGGTCCAGTCCAGCGGATCGATGCCCTGGGTCGGCGCAATCATAACCGCGAGCATAGCAGGATAAATTCCGGCACAGCCGTTTTGCCCCATCGTTGCCCCAAATGAAGCCGACAGGTTGGCAACGCCTTCCGAAACGCCCAGCTTCTTGTTCTGGGTTTGCACGTTTAACGGAATGGTTGCCGCGCTGGAGCGGGAGGTAAATGCAAAGGTCAGCACGGGCAGCACCTTTCTCAAGTAAGTCACCGGATTAAAGCCGAACACCAGCAGGAGCAGCAGGTGGATGATAAACATGACAAACAAGGCAACATATGAAGCCAGGACAAAATCGATCAGGTCGAGAATGACCTGCAGATCCGTGCTGGCAATCGTCTTGGCCATGAGGGCCAGGATGCCGTAAGGGGTCAGGCGCAGCACCAGGGTGACGATCCGCATCACGATGCCGTACAGGGAGCGCACCAGCTTGCGGAACGTTTCCGCCTGCTCTGGCTGCTTCCGGTCCAGACCCAGTACAGCTATGCCGATAAAGGCCGAGAAGATGACGACAGCAATCGTTGAGGAGCGCCGTGCCCCGGTCATATCCGCGAATGGATTGGAAGGAACGAATTCCAGAATCTGCTCCGGCAGAGACTGATCCTGCACCGTGCCAAGCCGCTCCTCCAGAGCAGCACCCTGCTCCTGCTCCACTGCACCGGCCTGGATATTCTCGGCAGAGAGATCGAACACATTCGCAGCGGTAATGCCGACCACAGCCGCTACACCGGTGGTCAGAATGAGAACCGCGATAATGGAGGCGCTCATTTTACCCAGGTTGCTGCCGCCCTTCAGGTTCATAATTGCCGATATAATCGACACCATAATGAGCGGAATAACCATCATTTGCAGCAGACGCACATATCCGTAGCCGACCAGATTGAACCAGTCACTGGACTTTGAGATCGTATCCGAATCGGCGGTGTAAATAGCCTGCAGAATGACACCGAACGCAACGCCTAGCACTAATCCGGCAAACACCCTTTTGGTAAATGAATAGTGCTTCTTCTGCATCCAGAACAAAATACCGATCAGTATGGCGAGCGAAAGCACGTTTAAAAACACCCATAAGTTTTCCATGATATGGACTTCAGCCTCCTGTTTATGTATTTCAGCCTTAATATGGATTTTCGATCCCATTCTTATGTAAACATTAACCTATATATACGAATCGAATATAAGAAAATCCTCTACTCGGCTGTAGCCAAAATCAGTAGCAGCACGCTGTAAAAAATGGCCCCGAACACAAATGGCAGCACCCGGCTTTGCTGCTCCTTGGGCAGCTCCTCCTTGAGGACATTTAATAGAATGCCTCCAGCCAGAAATGCAAATATGATCGAGACGACAGCCGCCTCCACCTGAATGACCGTCCCTGCCAGCCATCCTGCCAGCACCCCTGCAGTCAGAAACCAGCGTCCCGCCAGATCATAGCGGTGTTTATGCGCTGCCCGCAGCGAATGATCGTTGACCATAAAGTGAAGTGTCATGGCAATGGTAAACAGAAGCAGGCTGTAGAAGGAGTGTGAGGTGCGTTGAAGCAGCAAATAGCCAATCAGCACGTTGTATACGAAAAAGATACTCATATGAAACCAGAAGACGCCGACTCCCGGTGTCCCCTCGCCCCGTTGACTGCCAGAATCTGATTCTGCACTGGCCTTGACCAGCCTCTCCATCACATAAAAGAACATCAGGCCAAGCATCGCTACGAGATACACATGATGCTCCAGAAACGCAAGACTCTGAGGCGTATGGTCCTGGATCACGTTCTGATGCTGCTGCAGCTCCGGGAGAATGTGGACGAACACATATGCAACCGACACGCCGCCAGCGGCCGAAAGCACCCAGCTTCTGGGGATGACACGAAGAAAGCTCAAATGTCCTGAAAAGATATGGGCACAGGCTATGACGCATGCCATAATTAAGGTTACACTCATCCTACCATCCTCCAGCTGAATACCAGATTTTTGTATACATAACCGGATGGCGGGGAGTCTAATCAAATGAAGTGAAGGATGGAGGGAACAGGATGAAAGCGGATCGTAAGGTCTCGGTATTTATCGCGCCCACCTTGGACGGGTACATTGCAGGAAAGGATGATTCCCTGGATTGGCTCTTTAAGGTAGAGGGAGAAGGAGACAATGGGTACAGCGAGTTCTATGACACCGTGGATACAATCCTGATGGGTAAACGGACGTTTGACTGGATTATGAACCAGGGAGAGGCATTTCCCTACAAAGGAAAGGCCTGCTACGTATTTACTCGGTCAGAGACAGCAAGCCATGAGGATGTGACCTTTGTGAACGGCAGCCCCTCGGAGCTGATTCAGAAGCTGAAAAAGGAAGACGGCTCAAAAATCTGGGTCGTCGGCGGAGGCGATCTGCTTCAATCTCTGCTGTCCGAGCGGCTGGTGGATGAATTGTTCATTACGATTGCACCAGTGCTGCTGGGAGAAGGAATACCGCTCTTTAAAGGAGGCGGACCGCCGCAGGAGCTGCTCTTCAAGGGCTCCAGAAGCTTTAATCAATTTGTGGAGCTGCATTACGAGGTGAAATCATCACTCGGGAGATGAAAAAAAAAGACGGCATTCGCCGTCTTTTTTACATGGTGTAAGCGTACAGGAGAACTAAGCATTCGGTTTAGGCACGACTGTGCATCAGCAACACAATTTATTCCCTCTTCTGCGCCTCTCTTGGAGAAGCCGTCAGCAGCACCTGAGGTGACCCGTTAGAGGGATGGCTGACGATCGAAGTGTCTACACCAAAAATGTCTCTGAGCCGTTCCTCTGTCAGCATGTCCTGCGGCGTCCCTGCGCCTGCCGCCCGTCCATCCTGGAGCAGCAGCAGCTTGTCGCAGAATTGAGCCGCCAGATTCAGATCATGCAGCACGCTGATGATCGTAATGCCGCTCTCCTGGCGCCATTGTGATACCATTTCCATGAACTGCAGCTGATAACGGATATCGAGATAGGTTGTGGGCTCATCCAGCAGCAGCAAAGTCGGCTGCTGCGCCATCACCTTGCCGAGTGCTGTCCGCTGCCGCTGACCGCCGCTCAGCTCATCCACCGGACGGTTCTGCAATACCAGCAGATCCAGCTTCTCCATAATGGAGTCCAGTAACGGAGCAGGGTCGTGAGGTTCACGGCCCAGCCAGCCCTGGAACGGGTATCTGCCCATCTCCAGCACTTCCCGTACTGTAAAGCTTGTCGCGGGCAGCCCTTCCTGCTGCAGGACGGCAATGAAGCGAGCCAGTTCCTTGCGGCTGTGCTTGCGAATATTGCGGCCGGCTACAGTAACCGTGCCGCAGGAAGGCGTCTCTACACCGGAAAGAAGCTGCAGCAGGGTAGATTTTCCGCTTCCGTTCGGCCCGATCACCCCCCACCACTCTCCTGCCTGGACCTGCCAGTCCAGAGGCTGCAGCGCCATAACCTCGCCGTACCGTCTGCCGGCACCCTCAAGAGTAATCATTGCTGTCCCTCCCTGCGCTGCCTCCGGCTGCGATACAGCAGGTAGGCAAAGAACGGAGCACCGATGAAGGCCGTCACGACACCAATCGGTATCTCAGACGGAGCCAGCAGCGTTCGGGCCGCCGTGTCGCTCCAGACCATGAATACCGCCCCGCCTAAGGCAGAAAGCGGAATAATGATCCGGTAATCCGACCCCGTCAGCAGGCGGATCATATGCGGAATGACAAGCCCGACGAAGCCGATCACGCCAGATACGGACACAGCAGCAGCTGTCAGCAGGGTAGCCACCACGAGCACGCTTCCCTTTAACCGATCCACATTCAACCCCGTATATGCAGCCTGGCGCTCTCCTAGTGCCAGCAGGTTTAAGGCTCTCGACCGGCTCCATAAATAAATCAGGCCCGCTGTGAAATAAGGCAGCAGCACCAGAATATACGTCCAGCCCCGCAGGCTGAGGCTGCCCAGCGTCCAGAATAAAATATCATTCATCGTATCTCGGGACATAATCGTCAAGAAAGACACCACCGCTCCCAGAAAGGACTGCATAATGACACCAGCCAGGATCAGCCCGTGCGTTGGAAGCTTGCCCTGTTCCCTCGATAATGCCAGCACGATCCACAGCGTTACAGCGCCAGTGACAAATGCAACGAGCGGCAGTGTCCATGCCCCCGCAAAGGAATACTGCATACCGTAAAAAATAAGCAGCGCTGCGCCCAGTGACGAGCCGGAGGCCACGCCCAGTGTAAACGGGTCCGCAAGCGGATTACGCAGCACTCCTTGAAAGGCCGCCCCTGCCGTTGCCAGGGATGCACCCACCAGCATGCCGAGCAGTATACGGGGTAGACGCACCTTCATAATAATTTGTTCCGCCGAGGACTCCCAGGCTGTCGGAAACCGCTCTGCCAGACCGGGAACCCGCTGAAGCAGCATGGCTCCGATCTGCCCGGCAGGCAGATGAACGGAGCCGATACCCAGGCTGACCACAAGGGTCAGCACCAGAAGCAGCAGTCCCGCTATCGTATAGCCTGCCAGCTTGGAATTCACGGAGTCATCAAATCCGGATAGATCGCCTTAGCTACTTCAATCAGGCCCTGCGTAACACGAGGTCCCGGGCGGCTAATCAGATTGTCGTCCAGCTTGAACAGCTGTCCGTCCTGAATGGCCTGGATTTGATCCCAGCCGCTGCGAGATTGAATGAGCTGATCTAAAGACTGGTTGTTCTCATCCATGACATTTGCGGAATATAGAATGACATCAGGATTCGCAGCAATAATGTTCTCTTCACTTACCTCAAACCAGCCTTCTGCCTCGCCCGCCGCATTGATGGCATTGCTCAGCTTCAGCATTTCATCCAGGTAAGTTCCGCTGCCTACTGTCCAGCCCGGTGAAAATTCAACATACACGGTCTTCTTGTCTTCTTCCTTCACGTCTTTTACCGCGTTCTTCACCATGTCCAGCTCCTGCTGCATCTGATCGGTAATTTCCTTGGCTTGGGCCTTACGGTCTGTAATCTCTCCGACCAGCGCGATATTGTCCATCACTTCAGCAATGGTCTTGGGATCATTGACGAACAGCTTGACATCCAGATCACGAAGCTTGTTGATATTATCCTCATTCATGGCAGCCGTGAACACTACATCTGCTCCAGATGCCACAATCGCCTCTACATCCATCTCATATCCGCCCATCTTGGGCTTGGACTTCGCCGCCTCCGGGTAATCGTCCACCTCGGACACACCAACGATCTGCTCATCAAGGCCGAGCGCAAACAGCTTCTCGGTTTCAGACGGAGACAAGGAAACTACCTTCGCCGGTGCCGCTTCGAATGTCATTTCGGTCCCGGTCGCATCCTTCACCGTTAACGGATAGACGGTCTTGTCGGCTTCGCTGTCTTTGCCCTCTTCCTTCTGGGTCTCATCGTTATTGGCTTCACTTCCCTGTGACTGCTCTTGCTGCGCCGGCTGTGTCTCGTTCTCTTCGGCCGGGCTTGTGCACGCCGCCAGCATCATAGCCAGCATCATCGTCATCAAGAGCGTGGATCCGAACTTTAACATCTTGTTCATTGGTTTCTCTCCCCTTATTTGTATAATTTCGAGATATACAGCTTGCTCCACTTTAACATCATTCATCTGGCGTTTCGGATTTGGACCGCAAAAAACCCCTGACTCCTCGTTAAAGAATCAGGGGTTACGTTATTGGATCGGTACACCGGCATAAAGCCGGGCGAAACACCTCCTGCTGTTACTTCACAGCCAGGATCTGTTCCACTGCATGCACGGCAGCTCCAAACGTAATCCTCTCCTCGAAGGACCGTCAGATCATCACGCAAGGCAGGTCTCCTGACTTGCAGGTGGTGCTTCTCCCCCGCCTTCCCGAGCCTAGTGCTACAGCCAGTGGCATCGTGGGGGAGTCTCCTGCTTTACAGTGGCGGGACCGTGCCGGAATTCCACCGGCTTCCCTTTTCACCCGAGGCTAACGATTTAAAGGTTAAGCCCGGGACCTCGCATGTATGTGTATGGATTATCTGGTTTGATATACAAGCTTGTTCTCTGTTGTGAATTATAGGACATCTGGACAAGCCTTACAACCATTATCTACTCGGGGGCACTGCCTGGAAAGAGTTGCTGCTCCGGCAGCAGCGCTCCCGGAGAGGGCGCAGAACGCTGTTCCAGAAGCAGCATGCGGTTCCCCTTATGCGGGGGCTTGACATGGATGCTTCCTCCTCTCTGCACATCCCCTGCCCCATAAAACACCTCACTAACCACCGTGCTGTCTCCCCGGGCAGTCAGGACCAGCCCGCGATCTGCATGATGAAGGCCATCCTGCCCCTCCAGCTGAAATACAGGCACCTGTGCCTCCAGCTGATGATAAGCCCTGAAATCTGATTTCGTCAGCCTTGAAGCTGCTCCCGTAATGCCGGAGCTAGAACGCTTCACCCACAGCACGGCTGTACTTTGCGCCGGAAGGATCACCTTGGCGTCGAAGTCTTCGCCGCTTCTAACAGACAGCTCTGTTGAGTATGCCCCGAACACATAATAAAGAGCATACCGCTCATTGAAATCAACCGCTTCCTCCGACATGTTCACAATCTCCACGAATTCAAATAAATCAGCCCCGCCCGCGCCTTCAATCACACCATGGTGAGAGCGGTCATCGGGATATACCTCCGTAATATATACCGGCATGGCTGTAACAGAGCTTGCGGTAAGCTCCCGCGGAAGGTGGGGCTCCGCTTCCGCTGCCCGCAAAGCACCCTGAAACAGGAGGAGGCCCAATACACTGAGAAGTCCAAGTGTGCGCGCTCCTATTTTTCTGTCCAGCAAATACGTCGCCTCCTGTCATCCTTTCGTTTCTACCAGTTAACAGGACGAACATGAGGTGTGTGTTAATTCTGATGGCGATCTGTATGAAGCTTTTGACAGGAAAGGCATGGCGTTCTGGATCCCTCTCTCGTATGGCTTTGCCCTTGAAGCGGGTCTTCGTTTACAATAGAACCTGGACAAGACTGAATAAGCGGAGGCGTAACCTATGCTGTTTATTGATAATCAAGGAATCCATGATCCCGCCATCAATCTGGCGATTGAGGAATATGCGCTGAAGCATCTTCCTATGGACGACAGCTATCTTCTGTTTTACATCAACCAGCCATCTATCATTATCGGCAAGCATCAGAATACGATTGAAGAGATTAACCAGGAATACATCCGCGATCACCGGATTCAGGTCGTACGGCGTCTGTCCGGCGGCGGAGCAGTCTACCATGATCTGGGCAATCTGAACTTCAGCTTTATTACGAGGGATGACGGACAATCTTTCCACAACTTTTTGAAGTTCACACAGCCGGTCATTGATTTTCTGCAAAAAATGGGCGTTCCTGCCGAGCTTAGCGGCCGCAACGATCTGCAGGTCGGGGAGAAGAAAATTTCTGGCAACGCCCAGTTCTCCACGCGCGGCCGTATGTTCAGCCACGGCACCTTGATGTATGACTTGAACCTGGATGACGTACAGGCCTCCCTGAATGCCAATCCGGAAAAGTTCAAATCCAAGAGCACCAAGTCGGTCCGCAGCCGTGTAGCCAACATTAAAGAACTGCTTGGAACGGATATGACCATTGAGCAATTCCGGGCAGAACTGCTGCGCTCGATCTTCGGCATGGAGCCGGACCAGGTTCCGCAATATGTGCTGCAGGAGAAGGACTGGGACATGATCCATCAGATCTCCAGGGAACGGTATCAGAGCTGGGACTGGAATTACGGACAGTCGCCAGAGTCTAATGTGAAGCATGCCCGCAAGTTTCCCGTAGGCATCATTGACATTCGGATGAATATTAAAGACGGACATATTGCGGAGATCAAGATTTACGGCGATTTCTTTGGTGTCGGGGATGTTGCAGACATCGAGGATGCACTCCGGGGCAAACGGTATGAGGAGAATCAAATCAGAGAAGCCCTCTCTCCCTTTAACGTCAAGCACTACTTCGGGAACCTCGCTCAGGAAGACCTGATTGGGCTGATCTTTCTGGAGGAATAACAGATAGATCCTGCAAGAGACTATAATAGGCTGCCCCGGAACCAACATTCCGTGAGGCAGCCTATTATGTCTTTAGTACCCATGTGGGCACGGATTGCAGCATGCTGAAGGGCAGATTAAGCGATGAATACATACCATAACAGGACAAAGGTCAGAATCATGCATATATTCTCCACCATATTGCCCCATTTCGTTCCTGTACTCATCAGCTTCAGCTTCAGCCTTAGCTTCAGCGGCGGCAGGGGGCGAATCCCCCGATTCGTCAGGGTATCTGCGGCCAGATGCAGGGCATAGGACAAGGCGCCGGCGACCCAGAGGCTCGTTCCATGCTCCGCATTCTGAGCTGCAAAATACAGCAATGCTCCCCAGCCTGCAACAGCGTACAGGCTATGTGTCAGTCCCCGGTGCGAGACTAGTGAGCTGATCATCAGCACACAGCCGGCAATCAGGTTCCACGGGTTGAAGAACTGACCAAATTGCACCAGCCCCAATCCGATCATAAACATGACAATATGGCGAAGCGTCCGGCCCGGTAAAAAGGATACGACCGCAATCAGGCCTCCCAGCGCCAAATTCCAGGGAGAGAAGGCAGCTCCGTAAAAATAAATAAACGCCGCTCCGGCAATCAGCGCCAGCTGCAGCACACGGAGCAGCCCTGTAGGGATGGCCGTGCGGACCAGGATCGAATTCGGTTCATCAATATCCGGCAGCAGTGAGCTCACCACGGCTACCGCCGCCGCGGGGAGCGTGACGGGAATACCGGCCAGCCCCATTACAGAGAGGGTGACTCCGGTGCTGATGACCAAGTGGGCTCTTCCCATCATAGCTATAAATTCCTTTCCTTACCGTGCAGTCTTTCGTACAGCATATATGAGAATATACGTTCGATTTCATTAGTATAGCAATCGGCGCGCCTATTTGTCTACCCTTGTCCTGCGTAAGAGAATGGGATACAATTTGATCAAATTGTGTGCTTAGAGAATACTACGTGGATAGGAGTACACATTGCCAGATCAAGAGAGGAGCAATCATAATGACGCAGTATAAATTAATAGCTATTGATATTGACGATACACTGATTAATGATGAGAAGGAGGTCACCCCCGGAGTTCAGCAGGCTTTGGAGCAGGCTGTAGCCAAGGATGTTGTCGTGACTCTGGCCACCGGACGGGCTTATGCCTCCGCACAAAAGATTGCCCGCCAAACCGGGCTAAATGTTCCCATCATTACATACCAGGGTGCGCTGATTAAGAACCTGCTAGATGAAAAGGTGCTGTATGAGCGATTCGTTCCGATGGACGCGGCCCGCAAGCTGTTTGACTATTGCCTGGAGCATGATCTGCATCTGCAGACTTATATTGATGACAAGCTCTATGCCCGGGAGGAGAATCAGAAGCTTATTGACTACTGCGCCTTGAACAAGACTCCTTATTACGTAGAGCCTGACTTTGCCAAGATGATTAATCAGCCGACACCCAAAATGCTCATTATTGACGAGCCAGACTATTTGGATGAGCTGATCCCGATCTTTCAGGAGCTGGTCGGCGACCAGATGCATATTACGAAATCAAAGCCTCACTTCCTGGAGTTCATGCATAAAGAGGGCACCAAGGGCCATGCGTTAACATTCCTGGCAGACCACTTCGGCTGCAAGCTGGAGGAGACCATTGCCATCGGCGATTCCTGGAATGACCATGAAATGCTGGAATGCGCTGGACTAGGGGTTGCTATGGGCAATGCTATTCAGCCTTTGAAGGATATCGCAGACTATGTAACAGCCAGCAACAATGAGGATGGCGTCAAGCAGGTCATCGAGCAATTTGTCTTGAATCAAGACTGATCCTGACTCACAGATAGACCACAGCCAAGAAGCCCCGCGGCAGCCATTGCCGAACGGGGCTTTTGGAGCTGTGCTGCGGGGAGAAGCCTTTGGGCATCACGCTTGGCACAATACTATGGCGCTGCATACATTTATGGCATGATGGTTTACCCCTCAGCCTTGCCTAATGCGACCTCCATGCCGGTATGTGCCAGCAGCACACCGGCCGGAAGCGCCGGCAGACAGGTGACATCTACGTCATGGGACATATGGGTATAAATCGCTTGCTTGGGAGACACCTCTTCCAGCAGCACGGCAGCCTCCTCCATATCATAGACCGAGCGGGTGCTTCGCTCTGCCCTTTCCTGGACAAAGCTTGTCCCGAGCACCAGCAGATCCAGTCCGTGGAGAGGCTTCTTCTCCTGCTTCTTCAGATGGATGGAGTCCGAGTTATATACCCATGCATAGCCGTCTTTTTCCAGCCGATATGCATAGGAATAGCCATTCTTCCCGTGATTTACCCTCCAGCCCTGGATGCTCCAGCCCGCCAGAGTGCAGCCGTCGTCTGTTTGAATCATGCTCAGGTGGTTGGACAGCCAGGGATACTGACTTTGAATAACGTCCAGAACCTCCCGGGGAGCATGCAGTCTTCCCTTGTGTCCCAGCCACCGGCAGGCATCCGCCCACTCCGGCAGTCCGGCAATATGATCGAAATGGGCATGCGTCACCAGCACGTCCTGGACCTGACGGATGTCCAGCCGCTCCATCATCACACGCCAGTCGGGGCCGCAGTCGATCAGGAAGAACTGCTCTCCGCTGCTTACCATGGCCGAGGACCGGAACCGGCGATTTCTGCCTTCTGCCCTGGCTTCCATACAGACCGTACAGCTGCAATAGACACGCGGGACCCCCATGGCGTCACCTGTCCCCAGAAACGTTAATGTATCCAACACCTTCACCTCTTGTTTGTCGTCACCGTTGAGATTACTTCATAGAAAAAAGCCGCCCGGCACATACACCGAACGGCTGAAGCCTGTCGTTAGTCATCATTTTCCCCTCAAGAATAACAGAACGGATATGTATCCGCAACCTTCTGTTTGAAGATTCTAGATTCCCGCTAACACCTGATACCAGATGCCACGCTTGGAATACAGCTTCTCCCGGACATGATCCCACCCGCCTAAGTCCTCAATGCGAAACAGTCCTGCCGGCTTCGCAAATTGCTGCTGTGTCTGATCCCAGGTCTTCGGATTAACGGGACGGAAGCCGTGCTTGACGAACGTCTCCTGCGCGGCCGGAGCGTGAAGATAGCTGACGAACGCCTCTGCCAGATCTGTTGTGCCCCGCTCCTGCGCATACTTTTGGACGACGGCAGCCGGATTCTCAATCAGGATCGTGTCCTCTGGTACAACAATGTCGTAAGGGACCCCCTTGGCAACCCGGGCCAGCAGCTCGTTCTCGTAGGTGACGATGACGTCACCAACCCCGTATTCGAAGGCCGCCATAGAGGCGCGTCCGCTTTTGTCCAGGGACTCGATATTATGATGCACCTGCTTCAGGAATTGCTTGGCTGCAGCCTCCGGATCCGGATGCCCTTCAGCCTCAGCCTTCCGCAGCCCAGCTCCGTAAATCGCATTAATGTCCCACTGCGCACCCCCTGAGGTCTTCGGATTGGGGTAGAGCACCCGGACATCGCCCAGGGTCAGATCCTCAAAATCCTGAATTCCCTTGGGATTGCCTTCCCGCGTGCCCAGCACGACGATTGAGCGGGTGATCATCCCCCCTGCAGGCTGCTCCTTCCAGTCCGGGCTGACATGACCTGATCTCACCAGCTTATCCATATCCCCCTCCAGCGCCAGCAGTGTGACATCTGCCTCAAATCCGCCGGCAATCGAGCGCGCCTGAGTCCCGGAAGCTTCATAGGATTCCTGAAAAACAATTCTTTCTCCCGTTTGCTGCAGCCAATGCTCCTGAAATGCCGGGAGAAGCTCGCCCATTGCATCCTTTACAACACTGTACGCGCCTATTACGAGTGTCCGCTCCCCCGGTGCTGCAGCGGCAGTCAGATCAGCCTTGTCCCCGTCTGCCGGACTGAAGCAGCCGGTCAGCAGCGTCAATCCCAGCCATATCGCCAGCATCCCCGTCCCGCTCCGCTTTGTGTGCTTTTTCAAACGGTATACCTCCTCTCTCGGCTGCTTGCTAAATCATAATCGGCATCGGATCAACCTTCAGCCGGTTCTCTTCAATCCAGCTGTTTTCCTCATTAAAGAGGTATGCGCGATGAATCAAAACTCTAATCTCCTGGCCCGGCCGCAGCGTTTCCTTCTCCAAAGAGCGGTAGGTGACAAGCTTCTGTCCTCTAACCTCTACCTCCACCAGCCATTCACTGCCCCGGAAGTGAAGATGCCGCACTATGCCCTGTTCAGTAGCTGAAAGGATCGGAAAGTCAGTATGTTCCCCCAGCTCGATATATTCCGGACGGATTAATGCGCGTGTAGGACCCAAATGATTGAATCCATCAAAGCCTTTCAGCAGCGACGCCTCCTCCACCATGGTGGATTCCCCGATAAAGGAAGCGACAAACGGTGTTCGAGGCTCCTTATAAATGTCCCACGGCGTTCCCTTCTGCTCGACTCTTCCTTGCTGGATAATCATAATTTCATCTGCCACCTCAATCGCCTCATCCTGGTCGTGCGTCACGAAAATGGAGGTGATCCCCACTCGCTCAATCAGCTCCCGCAGCCAGGATCGCAGCTCCTGCCGGATCTTCGCATCAATGGCGGCAAAAGGCTCATCCAGCAGCAGCAGCTGCGGCTCTGGTGCGAGTGCACGGGCAAAGGCTACACGCTGCCGCTGTCCTCCAGAGAGCTGGTGTGGATAGCGCTGCTCAAATCCTTTCAGGCCTGTCAGCTCCACCAGCTCCATGACCTTGCTCTGGATCGCGGATTTAGAGGCTTTTTTGACCCGTAGGCCGAATGCAATATTATCAAACACGGTCATGTGCTTGAACAGAGCATAGTTCTGAAATACAAAGCCGATGCCCCGCTCCTGCGGCGGCAAGTCGTTGACTACGCACCCGTGAAAGGAGATCTCCCCGCGGTCCGGCGTTTCCAGGCCTGCGAGCATGCGAAGAATGGAGGTTTTTCCGCCACCGCTCGGGCCCAGCAGACCGATTAAATGACCCTTCTCAATCTGAAAGCTGACGTCCTTGACAGCATGAAATTGGCCAAAATGCTTATCAAGCTTTGAGACCTGGATATGCATATCAGTGCACTTCCTTTCTTTTTTTCACCCATTCCATCAACAGCAGCAGCCCCGCTGAGAAGGCAGCCAGCACGAGTGCAACTCCGCTCGCCGCGGCAACATTGAAATTCTCGACATCCTGATACACCAATGTTGTGGCCGTCTGTGTCTTGTTCATAATGTTGCCGGATACGACCAGCACCGCTCCAAACTCTCCCAGCGATCTTGCCACTGTCAGCACCATCCCGTACACGACCGCCCAGCGAATCATTGGCCACGTAATTTGGCGAAACGTCAGCCAGCTGTAGGCCCCCAGCGTAGCAGCGGCCTGCTCCTGGTCGGTTCCGATCTCCTGCAATACGGGCATCACTTCACGAACCATAAGTGGAAACGTCACAAACAGCGTAGCGATAATCATCCCGGGGAACGCATAGACCACCTGAAAGCCCGTACCCTCCAGAAATCCGCCGATGATGCTGTCCGGACCCAGCAGAAGCACAATCATAAGACCGCCAATCACAGGAGACACCGCGTAAGGAAGGTCTACAATGCTGTTCAGAAGACTTTTGATTTTGCCGGACAGCCAGCTGGCTCTGACGAGATACAAAGCCATCATAATGCCAAAGAGGGCATTAAGCAGTGTGACAACAACCACAATCGCCCCGGTCATCATGAGAGCATGCAGCGCTTCCGGCCGGCCTAACGCCCGGCTCAGCCCTGCCCAGCCTCCGCTGAAGGCACTGCCTGCAATTTTGTACAATGGCGCTGCAAGCAGAACCAGAAATACGGCATAGGTCAGTCCGATCCACAATTTTCTCATGACCGCCCTCCCCGGCGCTGTACCCGGTTCATCAGCCAGAGCACGCTAAAGGACAAGGTCAGCAGCACAACGGAAACCGCAGCCGCCCCTACCGGATTGTCGCTTTCCACCTCACCGTAGATGAATACAGAAGCGACGAGCGTCCGCCCGGGAATGTTCCCGGCGATCAGGACGACCGCGCCAAATTCCGCCAGAGCCCTGGAGAATGCCAGCATCCCGCCGCTCATAATGCCTGGAAGCATGGAAGGCAGAATCACTTGAAAAAAGGTACGTGACCGCGAAGCACCGAGCGTATATGCCGCCTCCTCCTGCGAGGATTCCAGCTCCTCCAGCAGCGGCTGAACCGCCCGGATGACAAAAGGAAACGTAACGAACACCATAGCGATCACAATAGCCGGCTGATGAAATACAATTGAAAATCCAGCCGCCTCAGCGGCGCTACCCAGCCAGCTCCCTGGTCCCAGCAGCAGCAGAATCATCAATCCTCCCACCGCCGTAGGAAGGGCAAATGGCAGATCCACGAGGCTGTTCAGCACAGCTCTGCCGGGGAAACGGTAGCGGGTCAGCACCCATGCCACCATCGTGCCCACCAGCACATTGATGAAGGCTGCAAGCAAGCCTAGCTTCAGGGTGAGCAGCACCGCCTTCCAAGCAATGGGATCCAGCAGGCTAGCCGCAAACTCTCCCCAGCCTGCGGAGAAGGCCTGCACATACACTCCACAGATCGGCAGCACAATTAAAATCAAGAAATAAAGCAGTATCGTACTCCGAAATCCCCATGTCCAGCCGTGCTGGCGTAATCCTGCCGTCATCTGTCAGCCCCCTCAACCCGAATCCATTCAGTAACCTGCTTACGTCCGGGAATTAAATTTTACATTTCCTATGAGTATACTTGGTTTAATATTTTACACTTTACCAAAAGAGAATCCTCACCGTCAATCCATCTTCTGTAATTTATAGGGTAAAATATATTCATCATGGAATAAGGAGCTGTTGTTATTTATGCTGTATCCTGTAAAGCTGTCTACGACACAACGAGATGAACTGAGAGACATTACCCGCGAGGTGGCTGCCCGGGTTCAACAAAGCGGAGTACAGAGCGGCACGGTCCTCGTCTATTGCCCTCATACCACCGCGGGCATTGTCATTAATGAAAATGCCGATCCCGATGTCAAAAAGGATGTGCTGATGCGCCTGGACGAAGTATATCCGTGGGAGCACCCTCAATATCGCCACGTAGAGGGCAATACAGCCTCCCACCTGAAGTCGATAACCTGCGGGCCTTCCCAGCAGCTGATTATTGAAGGCGGGCGCCTGCTACTAGGGCGCTGGCAGGGTATTTACTTTTGTGAATTTGACGGCCCTCGAAGCCGGGAGTATTATGTGAAAATTATGCAGGGCTAGGGATAACGAAGACCCGATTCATTCCAGCACAAAAAGGGACATGTTTCTATCAAAATAAGAAACATGTCCCTTTTACGTTATAATGTGACGTTTCAACGCTACAACGATGCAATAGGGTGAAGCGTGAGGATGCCAAAGCTGTGCCTCCTGCAATCTGCAGGGGGTGTCAATCCATTTCCTAAACCTTTGTATAAAAGCTGCGACACAAGGTTTTTACATGAGCTACGGCAGCCGGCTTGATCTCGTCAAAGCTAACCCGGTCCTGAATATAAAAGGATATAAAGCCATGCATCCCGAGAAACAGCGACAGCGGCAGATGATGCCTCTCTTCGTCGCTGCAGGCATCCTCCAGCAGATGCTTGCGCACCAGGGAAGAGAACATATCGAAGCAGCGGCTCTGCTCCGAACGACAGTACGCCAGTAGCTCTTCATCCCGAATCATGAACATAATTTCGTATTGATACGGATGATCCAGTCCAAAGCGGACAAACTCGAGCAGCAGCTGCTCGATCTTTGAATGGCCATCCCCGGATGCCCGGCCTGACACCTCATTCATCAGGATGGCCAAATCGTTGAAGTCTTTCATGACAATGGCGTAGAAAAGCTCCGCCTTCTCTTTGAAGTGATAGTATAAGGACCCATGGCTGTAACCCAGGTGCTGTCCAATGCTGCGCATCGAAATCGCCCTGTACCCCTTGGTAATAAACAAATGCCTGGCCGCTTCCAAAATACGCTCCCTCGACAACTCGCGTTCTACCGCTCTTCTTGCCATATCATTTATTCCCCTTCAATAAAAAAAATCGACGCTCCCTCCGAGATCACGGACTGTCCTTGTGTCAAATCCACCATCCACGCCTGGAAGGCCTCGCTCTCACCGACTACCGGCAGACAGGTTAACGTTACCTTATCCGCAAACACCGTTTCCCCCAAACGGACATTGCGGCTGCGAAGCTCATTCTCTACCTTACCCAGCCAGGTATAATCCAGCTCGACAAAAACCTCCCGGTGCAGCACACGCGTAATGACCTCCCCGGCTTCCAGAGCCGCTACAGCTCCATCCGTATAAGCGCGGATCAGTCCGCCGGCCCCCAGCATAATCCCTCCGAAGTATCGGGTAACGACGACGGCCACGTTCTTCAGGCCTTGGTTGCGGATGACCTCGAGGATCGGCTTACCAGCCGTTCCGCTCGGCTCCCCGTCATCAGACTGCTTCTGGATTTCATCCCGCTCTCCGATGACATAAGCTGAACAATTATGCGTGGCATTCCAATGCTGCTTCTTGATGTCTTCGATGAATGCGGCAGCCTCCTCTTCCGATTCTACCGGCTTGCAATGGCCGATAAACCGGGATTTGCGGATCACAATTTCCTTGGACCCGGCTGCACGCACCGTTTTGTAGGCTTCCAGCATCTTCTGATTACCACCCCTTATGCGAGAAGAAAGCAGTCCTTAGGCCATAACAAGGCCGCAGGGACTGCTTTCATCAGCTGTTCTGTCCCCATGATGACGGGATTGCTGAAAGGGTACCTAGAGTGAGGTCCCGTCATCATGAAGGTGTTTATTCGGAAAGTCTGGCTTCCAATTCGGCTTTCTCTTTCTCGTAACCCGGCTTGCCGAGCAGAGCGAACATATTCTTCTTGTACGCTTCCACGCCCGGCTGGTCAAACGGGTTCACACCCAACAGATAACCGCTGATTCCGCAGGCCTTTTCGAAAAAGTATACCAGATATCCGAAGGAATAGGGAGTGAAATCTGGAATTGTCACAATCAAATTTGGAACCTGGCCATCGGTATGCGCCAGCATCGTGCCCTGGAACGCTTTTTTGTTGACGAAATCAAGCGTTTTGCCGCTCAGGAAGTTCAGTCCGTCCAGATCATCCGGATCGGATTCAATCGTAATATGGTCTGCTACATTCTCGACCTGAAGCACCGTTTCGAAAATGTTCCGGCTGCCTTCCTGGATAAATTGTCCCATGGAGTGCAAATCGGTCGAGAAATCGACAGAAGCCGGGTAAATTCCTTTATAATCCTTGCCTTCGCTCTCGCCGTACA
This sequence comes from Paenibacillus sp. F411, assembly GCF_017582705.1. Lineage (NCBI taxonomy): Bacteria > Bacillati > Bacillota > Bacilli > Caryophanales > Paenibacillaceae > Paenibacillus > Paenibacillus sp. F411. The sequence continues at coordinate 4,660 of NZ_JAGFIP010000004.1, read as the reverse complement.
GCTGCTTCCACCACTCCGACACGAAATGCAGGGAAGGCTCGTAGTTCACGAGAATTTCGATGCCTTTGCCTTTACGGTACAGGGCGTTGCGGACCGCCGCGTATTGATACGCTTCGTTCTCCGCCACGTTCGGGCTGCTGTACTCCTTGGAGGCGTCAGCTGCACCCTGCATCATCTCTTCAATGTTAATGCCGGCTGCAGCAATTGGAAGAAGTCCGACCGCGGTCAGAACGGAATAGCGTCCGCCTACGTCATCCGGGATAATGAAGGATTCGTAGCCTTCTTCAGTGGCCAGCTTCTTGAGTGCCCCCTTCTCCTGGTCCGTTGTCGCGTAGATCCGCTTGCGCGCTTCTTCCTTGCCGTATTTCTTCTCCAGCTCTGCGCGGAAGATACGGAAAGCGATTGCCGGCTCTGTCGTCGTGCCGGATTTGGAAATCACATTAACGGAGAAATCCTTGCCTTCAATCAGCTGCAGCAGGTGCGTTACATACGTGGAGCTGATGTTGTTGCCGGCAAAATAAATTTCCGGTGTCTTGCGCTGATCCTTCGACAGCTCATTATAGAAGCTGTGGGACAGCATCTCAATCGCTGCACGCGCGCCCAGGTATGAGCCCCCGATGCCGATAACGATCAGGACATCGGAGTCCTGCTTGATCTTGTCCGCTGCCTGCTGGATACGGCTGAACTCTTCCTTGTCATATTGGGTCGGGAGGTCAATCCAGCCCAAGTAATCGGAGCCTGCGCCAGTGCCATTATGTAATAGCTCGTGGGCCGTACGGATCGGCTCGGCAAAATAATCAATTTCGTGCTGGTTTACAAAAGTCAGGGCCTTGCTGTAGTCAAACTTAATTTTTTTCGACATGGTATAAACAGCCTCCTGTTTTCATAGTCATCATTGGCATTTCTGCTACATTACCATACTTCAATTAACGCCCCGGTTCAAGCTGGAGCAGGTGGTGCGGGTGATGCTGGTGATGCTGGTGATGCGGGTGATGCGGGTGATGCTGGTGGTACGGGGCGATGAGGGCAGGCCTCATCTGACTGTTAGCTAGACTTAAGCAGACGGGTAAGAGCAGCAGTAATCGGTTACTTTGCGGATCTCCAGCTTGAAGGAGGCCTTCGCAGGTACGTGAAAAGTGGCTTGCCCTTGAATTTCCATCCAGCTCTCTTCACCTGGAAGCAGCACCTTCAAATCACCTGACAGGATCTCCATAATTTCCGGTCCATCTGTTCCGAATTCATAGCTTCCCGGGAGCATGATACCCAAGGTAACCTTCTCCCCATTTTCCAAGATCACCGTGCGGCTGGTCACTTGACCGTCATAGTAAATATTAGCTTCCTTCTGAACTGAAACCTGATTGAATTGAGACATGTGCGGTTTCCCCTCTCGCTATATAGATAGGTCGGCACCCGCAGTGATAGAGCAAGAGCAGGTGCCGACCTTGATAATCATGATGTCAATCTGAACAGTGAAGCTTACAGCAGGGCTTTGATGCGGCTAACGACATTCTCGACTGTGAAGCCATATTCAGCAATGACGCGGTCTCCCGGAGCGGATGCGCCAAAAGTGCTGATGCCAAGAATATCGCCCTGATCGCCAACATAACGCTCCCATCCGAATGGATGAGCCATTTCGATGGCCAGACGGGCTTTTACCTCTGGAAGCAGGACAGAATCCTTATATGCCTGATCCTGAGCATCGAACAAATCCCAGCTTGGCATGCTGATGACACGGACCTGAATACCATCCTGTGCCAATGCTTCCTGAGCCTTGACCGCCAGCTGTACTTCGGAGCCGGTAGCGATGATTTGAGCCTGTGCTTTCCCTTCCTTGGCATCGGAAATCACATAAGCACCGCGCTTGATCCCTTCACGCGCCTGATCTACGGCGCCTTCAAGCACTGGAAGATTCTGGCGAGTGAGCACCAAAGCAACCGGACGATCCTGATTCTCCATAGAATATGCCCAGGCTGCGGAGGTTTCGTTAGCGTCCGCCGGACGGATTACCGTAAGGCCCGGAATAATACGCAGGGAAGCCAGCTGCTCAATCGGCTCATGCGTAGGTCCATCTTCGCCAACAGCGATACTGTCATGCGTCAGCACATAGGTCACTGGAAGCTTCATAATAGCAGCCAGGCGAATTGCCGGACGCAGGTAGTCCGTAAATACAAAGAACGTACCTCCAAATACCTTGAGACCGCCGTGCAGGGCAATTCCGTTGTTGGCTGCTGCCATTGCGAACTCACGTACACCGTAGTAAACATTACGGCCTTCATAGCTGTTCGCTGTAAAGTTGCTCAGATCGTTCAGATGCGTCATCGTGGAGCTCTCCAGGTCAGCCGAGCCGCCCAGCAGCTGCGGAATTCCGCCTGTCAAGCCGTTCAAGGCTTTACCGGAAGCAATACGGGTGGAAACAGCTTTGTCCTCCGCAGTGTACTTCGGAAGGTCCTGATCCCAGCCCTCGTTCAGCTTTCCGGCTACTGCAGCTTCAAATTGAGCCGCCAGCTCAGGATAAGCTGCCTTGTACTGCTCAAACTTATCTTCCCATGCCTTGAAAGCTGCAATGCCGCGTTCCTTCACTTCGGCAAAATGAGCTGCAACCTCTTCAGGAACATAGAAATCCTCTTCGGAAACCCAGTTATAGAATTCCTTCGTCAGCTTGGTCTCTTCTGCACCCAGTGGAGAGCCGTGTGTACCGCCATGACCGCCTTTGCCCTGCTTGTTCGGGCTGCCATAGCCAATCACCGTCTTTACCTCGATCAGTGTCGGACGCTGCGAGTCGGCCTGAGCTTCCTTGATCGCCTGCTCGATTGCAGCCAGATCATTACCATCCTCTACGCGCAGCACCTGCCAGCCGTAAGCTTCGAAGCGCTGTGCTGCATTTTCCGAGAAGGACAGGTTCAGCTCGCCATCCAAGGAAATGTCATTGGAATCATACAGCATGATCAGCTTGCCCAGCTTCAAATGTCCCGCCAGAGAAGCCGCTTCAGCGGAAACGCCCTCCATCAGGTCGCCATCGCCGCAAATCGCGTACGTATAGTGATCCATGACGTTGAAATCCTCTTTATTGTAAACAGCACTCATGTGCGCTTCTGCCATCGCCATACCGACAGCCATGCCTACCCCTTGTCCCAGCGGACCGGTTGTCGCGTCAACACCCGCAGTGTGGCCGAATTCCGGATGTCCCGGAGTTTTGCTGCCCCATTGACGGAACTGCTTCAAATCCTCGATCGACAGATCATAGCCGCTCAGGTGCAGCAAGCTGTACAGCAGCATCGAGCCGTGTCCGGCAGACAGCACAAAACGGTCGCGGTTGATCCATGAAGGCTGGTCCGGGTTGTGATTCATCGTCTTCGCAAACAGCTGATAGCCCATGGGTGCAGACCCCATTGGCATGCCGGGATGTCCAGATTTTGCTTTCTCGATCGCGTCAATCGAGAGTGTCCGGATTGTAGCGATGGACAGATTGTCAATCGTCTGATTACTTGTCATAAAAAAAATCCTCCTCAGGTTCAGTGCTTGATTCAAGCGTTCTTGGGTCTTCAACCTGGAGCTTATCCAGATCAGAGGGCAATTAGGTAAGTTGAAATTATCAATTTGACTCTTATTGTATCATCTGATGCGTTTCTTTGCTATACGGGAATTCATGTTCATGTGTTTTCATTTTAGCTCTGCTCGTTTTCATTTTATATGGACCGGGCATTTTATTTGGACCCGGCATCCTGAGCTGATCCTCGGCTATCGTGGCGATTTCATTCCAGGTCTCTCTGAGTAACATCCACGCATTGCTTCTGCAGCCAAAGCCCTTCAGCATTATGCCCTCTCTACGAGGGCTATAACCTCATGAACGGTTATTGAAGCAGCAAGCTGGAAGGTGAGAAAAAGCAGATGAGGAGCGGGTAGCTCCAAGCTAGATACACATGGCAAAGGTTCTCTATGGGATATAAAAAAACGACGGTGCCAAGGAATACTCCCTGCACCGCCGATGCTGTATTTGGATCTATTGTTGAGTTGTAGAGTCTGGGACCGCAACAGTTGCGCGGGAGCCGCAACGGCGGCGCAATGAGTTCGGTTTTTGGTGTTCGTTTGTGCCAGAGCCACCTCGGCAGCGCAACGTGTTCGGTTTTTGGTGTTCGTTTGCGCCAGAGCCGCAACGGCGGCGCAACGAGTTCGGTTTTTGGTGTTCGTTTGCGCTAGAGCCGCACCAGCGGCGCAACGAGTTCGGTTTTTGGTGTTCGTTTGCGCTAGCACCGCCTCGGCGGCGCAACGAGTTCGGGTTTTGGTGTTCGTTTGCGCGGGAGCCGCAACAGTGGCGCAACGAGTTCGGGTTTTGGTGTTCGTTTGCGCCAGAGCCGCACCAGCGGCGCAACGAGTTCGGGTTTTGGTGTTCGTTTGCGCTAGCACCGCCTCAGCGGCGCAACGAGTTCGTTTTTCGCGTTCATGCGGCGTGACGGCAGCGCTGGGCGCTGACGCTCCTGCAGCACTATTTGCGGCGCGTGCGGCTTTTGGCCTGCAGCAGCCGATCCATGGAAGTGCCGCCCTGCTCCGCTGGCGGCACCCCGCCCTGCCCGGCCGGCTTCGCCCCGGCCGGCGCCGGCTCGCGCAGCGGGGCGTCCCGCCGCTGCGCCGGCACCCCCGGCGCGGCTGCACTGCCGCCGCG
>NZ_JAGFIP010000039.1:0-2659 GCF_017582705.1 Paenibacillus sp. F411 | reverse complement strand
TGTGCATCCTGCGCGGTCACCAGATTATTCTCTTTAATGAAGGCGCGCAACTGTTGTTTATCCCAAAGTCCCATGTGTTCTCCCAACCTTTCTACTATGTTTCATTTTAATAGTTTTGGGAGTTTACACAATCTATTTTACAGACTCAGAATATAGACAACTCTTTATTACTCCATTACTTTGCTGCAAATTATAATTGGAATAGTGGGTTTGATGTACCAACAGTCATCTTAGAAAAATGAGGCTTGTGATTTAGGGACAGGTTTACTAATGTTCCATTATGCAGATGGCTATCGTTTTTTAGAGAGTTCAGATGAAATTTCAAGTTCTTCATTAAAGGAATGGAAATTTTTTTTGAGAAAGATTTATAATAAACTACTAAGCTTAGACTTTATATCACAAGACATTTCTTTTGACCCTGAATTAACAAAAATTCAAAAGTATAAGTTAAAAAAGAATAACCCAGATCTTCCTGACGTTTTAATTAGTAAGTCTTCAGGCAAAGAGATTGATATACCTAATATATGATGCAATTTGGAGTTGTCAATAAAAGTGCAGTTTGAAAACACACTCATACAGAAATCTCGTTAGGGTCTGTCAATAAGTTTGTATAGTGCGACCTTGCCCGGCAGCACTACACATAATATTTTACGCTCTCACTAGGTGTTAAGTATGAAAGGATTGATTATTAATGAACATACTAGATAATATCAGTAGTATGTACACAATTGATTCTAGAAAATCTCCTTCGAAAGAAGAAGAAATTAAAGCACTACTGGACTTTTCGACAATAGATGTACCTACAGAATTTATAGAAATAAATCAGCTAGCTTCAGACATTGAAATTAATGTTAGCGACCAAATGTATATTCGAATTTGGGGAGCATCTGGGTGCTTAGAAATGAATGAAGCTTATGAAGTACAGAAATATCTCCCGAATTCAATCGCCATTGGTGATGACGAAGGAGGTGGTGCATTAATCTATCTAGAGGGTAAAGATGGTTTTGGGATATATTATACTAGATTCGCAGATTTGGACATTGAGGAGGCAGTGAAAATTACACCATCTCTAACCGAATTATTAGTAAATAATGTAGGTTTGAATACTTTATTAGACAGATGAAATTAAATGGGATACGAAAGAAAGGTCAAATAGCGCTACAATTTGATCTCGCACAAGGATTAAATTCGAGTCAAAGTTAAATGCAGACGAAAGGACCTGGAAAGGAATAATCCCAGGTTCTTTCTAGTGTTACTCCGTAGAAGGCTTGTTTATCGACTGTTACAACGAAGAAATGTTGCTAACGACTTTGGAGTAATTGAGTGTCGTATTAATCGCCTTTCTAAATGCCTTGTAATAGCTGATCAGTTACGAATAACGCAACTGGACTGCAGGTAGCCAGATATGATGAAACAAATTAACCGCTCCTAGTAAGGAGTAAGACTTTTAGACGAATGTGGTGACTCCCTCGTAGAGTCTTTTTTATCTGCTTCTGGGAAGAATGGGGTTATGATTGAGAATGTTGCCTAATGAAATAACCGTGTCTAACTTTTGGGGGTCACTTCGAATCTTTCTGCAAAATAAGGATATTTTCATTTACGCATATTATTGATGCTACCTAATGAGTAAACAATAAGAGAGAAAACCAAGAAGAAAACGATAGGTTCATTTATTAAAAAATAAACGATTGCTATCATTACTAGACCTATTACATTCTGCGTAAAGAGTTTTTTTGTCAACGTCCATCTAACATTCTTCATAATAGTATAGCTAATTAAACTAAAAACCAGATGAGGAATATATAATATTAAGAAAAACAATACAAATACAACCGCATCGCCAGGATCACTATAGCTGGTATCCCCTGATACCAAAGAATTATTTACATTAACTAAAAGAAAACTGTACAAAAGACTCACAATAAGCGAGACAACACACAGATTCAATATTAATTCCTTCTTTAATTTGTTCATAGAATACTCCTAAAAGATGTAATTTTTATTTTATAATAACTCAACTTTCGCGGCTTAAATTTGGCAGATAAGCCTTGATATATCTGGGCAAATCAGCAATCCATTGCTGTAGCTGACTTCGTCGCTGAGCAGATGAAATAAACCACCCAAGGTGCGGTTGTCGGTACTCTGCCGGTGTTGCCAAGCCAGCAGGATGGATCGAGAAAAGACAATGGTCGTGTGGCTGATCAACAAATCATAAGTGCGGCCCCGAAATTCTTTCTGCAAACGCAGCAATGACTTGGCGCACTTAAAGAAAACCTCAATGTCCCAGCGGATTCCGTAGATTCGGATGATTTCTTCCTCGGAAAGCGAAAGATCGGTGCATAAAATGGCGAGCCATTCCTTTTTGTTGGAACGATGGCGCACAAAGACCATCGTGACCAGAATCCCAGGAGACTGCTGAGTGCGAATGCACCGCAGAATGCCTTTGGTGTTCCCTTGAACAGGAGCTGCTTTATAGTAAAGCTCTTGGAGCGTTAACCGCCGGCCATCCAAAAGGTATCTTTTCTTGTCGGCTTTAACCATGCCAATAACATCCAGACCGCGATCGATCATGGATTGGATTAGTGGAGCGTGTGTAAACCAACTGTCCATCAACACGTAAGAAGCTTGCATGCCTGTCGAAAGCGCTCGATCGATCATC
>NZ_JAGFIP010000038.1:0-2797 GCF_017582705.1 Paenibacillus sp. F411 | reverse complement strand
TTGATAAATGATAGCCATAATGAACACCAACCTCGTTACACATTTTATATGTATGACGAGGTAAAATCAACCATTTTTTTAAGGAAACTCCTTGTCACTACGCGACTTTTTCGTTCAGCATCGTTACACAATCCGGGAACTCAGGATGTAAAAGACCACATTAAGCACATGGTGAAAAATAAGTGTATTTTGTGAATTGTTCAAATTAAACTTGTTCATGGTTATTAAATGTGATGTATTAGGATTCAGAGCTCATGAAGGTAGTACCATCATGGAGTTTGGTTTTAATACTTGGATAGGGAGACCCGTACGATAATTAGGCGAGATGACATTTTACATGGCAGGGGTATTTATGACATGGAGTGGACAACAAACTAACGAGAATGACAAAGCTCGTGGCGATAAACAATGGGTATCGTGAAAAAGTGTGTTCTTTTGCTATCTTGACTTATAAATTATGGGTTGTATTTTTACTAGAGACGGTCGTATAATACTCGCTATTCGCTAAAAAGCGTTACATAAATTTTAATTTCCGTAACGGGAGGGTGAAAAGTTGAATGTCGTTGGGTATATACGAGTCTCAACTCAAGGACAAGCAAGAGAGGGATATAGCTTAACATTTCAAGAAGAAGAAAATCAAAGCATACTGTGAAGAACAGGGTTTTAACTTGATACATATTTTTAGAGAGGAGACGAAGGGATTAGTGGCGCATAACTAAAGGAAGAAGCACTAGAAATAGACAGGGTGGGCTTACAAGAAATGTTGGCTCACCTTTCGTCTGTCCAGGTTAATTATGTGGTAGCTGGATAGTTGGACAGGCAAAGTTATAAAGTAATTGCTAATGATTTTGGTGATGTATTGTTCGATTTTATTATGCAAAAAGTGCAAGAAGTATAAACCGCCTGAGAAGTGTGAACGGCGAGGACGTTGCCGTGGACGAAGACGGCAACCTTCTCCGAGGGCGGCTGCGCGGACGAAGCCAGGATTTTGTCTACGATGCCCGGGACCGCCTGGTCCAGGCCGGCAGTATTACGTACGGTTATAATGCAGAGAACGAGCGGACCTGGATGAACGTGAAGGGCCAGACCAGTACAGCCAGCTGCTGCTGGAGACCGATGAGGCGGGCAGAGTGAGCGCCGCCTATGTCTACGGGCTCGGCCTGATTGGCCGCGAGAGCGCAGACGGGCGCTACCAAAGCTACCATTACGATCTGCGCGGCAGTACGACACGGCTCACAGATGAAGAAGACGACGTCACCGACCGCTATACCTATGGCGCCTTCGGCGAACTTGTGAAGCACGAGGGCACGACCCGCCAGCCGTTCGCCTACAACGGCCGCGATGGTGTACAGACTGACATCAACGGCCTCTACTACATGCGCGCGCGATACTATAACCCGGAGATCAAGCGGTTTATGAACCGCGATGTGCTGCGAGGAGAAGTGAGCCTGGGGCTCAGCATGAACCGCTTCGCGTATGTAAACGGCAATCCGGTGACGTTTGTGGACCCGCTGGGGCTGGATGCGATTCAGGCGGGGAAGCGTAAGGGTATAGATAAACCATATACAAAATCAAGTTTAAAACTTGGACAACAAATGCATAAATCTTATAAATCAGATAAGGTATTAGAAGGTGTAAGAGAAAAAGAATTTCGTTTGCCAAGTGGAAAAAGAATTGACTTTATTGATTTTGAGAAAAAAATAATATACGAACTAAAATCATATAACCCTAGAGCAATGAGACAAGGTAATAGACAGCTAGAAAGGTATAAGAAAGAGGTTGAAGGGATATATGGTGGAGATTGGAAAACAAAATTAGACGTGTATTGAGGTGAATAGAGCAGTGGAAAAGAAAGAATTTAAAAAAATTGTTAATGACTGTTTATTATCAAACGGTTTCGTTAAAAAAGGTAAATTTTATTATAAAACTAGTGATGAAGTTATATGTTCTCTAGGTTTACAAAAATCAAATCATTCAAATTGTTTCTATGTGAATGTGGGGATAGTAATAAAAGAAATTAACCCTAGTCTTGAATTACCAAGAGATGTTGATGGTGACATTAGATGTAGGTTCTACTTTGAAGTTGATGGGAATAAAGTTGACTGCTTACCAATAGACCAATTAAGCGAAAGTAATGTTATTATTACTTCTTTAAAGAAAAATATTTTGGAATTAGTTGACCCATCATTAGAACTTGAAGGGTTAAAAAAACTATTAAACGATAAGCCAGTCCTGTTATATCAAACTAAAATGGTAGTTAAAAAGTACTTAGGCATAGAAGGATAAAAAGGTAGCCATAAAATAATTTTATGATGAAACCTTGATTGGCTAAATGCCTTTCAAGGTTTCTTTTTTATTGGTGGGGCTACCCAGTGACGAATAGTTGGGTCTGTCAATAAGTTTGTGTAAACTCTAAATCAAGAGTTCCCCTGTTAATGTTAAGAGAAGAAGATGCTCTTTAAGGCAGATGCTGGCCAATCCGTTCAGGATAAAAGACGGATAATTGAAGCAGGATCTGACCCCATGCGGGTGACATCGACCGTCACTAAATAGAGCATTTTGAGAAGAGATTCATCCGTAGGGAAGATGCTTTTCCCTTTCGTCACTTTACGGAGTTGGCGGTGGTAGCTCCCAATCATATTGGTCGTATAAATGAGCTTACGAAGCTCAGGTGGGTACTTAAAGAACGTGGCGAGTTCCTTCCCAATTATTGCGCCAGGAACGGACAATGAGTGGATATTTGGCGCCCCAGATCTCCTCAAACCGATCCAATTCGAGCAGAGCCATGTCCTCTGTT
>NZ_JAGFIP010000037.1:0-3580 GCF_017582705.1 Paenibacillus sp. F411 | reverse complement strand
CACCATATTCACTGGTGATCTTCTTTTTGCTCTTGCCGTTTCGGCTGTTTGTTGTCTGCTTGCTCTTCACGACATGCTTCTCGTAACCCAAATGCTGGTCCATTTCGGCCTCCAGCATTTCCTGAAGTGTTTCTGCAAACAGATCTTTTAAGGCGTTTTGTGCATCCTGCGCGGTCACCAGATTATTCTCCTTAATGAAAGCCCGCAGCTGTTGTTTATCCCAAAGTCCCATGTGTTCTCCCAACCTTTCTACTATGTTTCATTTTAATAGTTTTGGGAGTTTACACAATCTATTTTACAGACTCAACTATTGTATTATTTTGAAGTTGTAAAAATAGTATAGAACTATTTAATTTTTTCACAAACATATATCATTGAATAACTATCATTTGTTATCGGAGTTTCGTTCCAATCCTTATAAACATTTAATATCTTAAATCCATTGGTAAATAAAGTTCGTTCCATTTCTTTTGGGTATACATATCTTAAACTTATGTTTGTTCTGTTTTCAGTTACAACCTCACCATCATTGTTTTTGTATTTCCTAATAGTAGTGTAGTGTTGAACTTGATTTAGGCTGTCATAGTTACTAATAGTATAAACATCCACTTCGTTTAAAGTGTCACTATCAATATAAGTTCTCCAATACTCCTCCGTATTAGGTTGTAATAACTCCTCCACACTTGGAAACCTTGTGTCAAAAATGAAAATCCCACCAATATCTAAATGTCTGTTTACTGAGGACAATAAACCATCTTGAGATTCGTTTGTAATAAAATGTTGAAATGAGTTTCCAACTGTATATATTAAACTACTCTTAAGATTCAAATTAAGTTCAGTACAATCTTGTTCTATCCATTCTATTGGCAGATTATGCCTAGATGCTTTCTTTTTGGCTTCGTTTAACATACCGCTATGAATGTCTACTCCAATAAGGTTATATCCATTCCTTGCTAACGGAATTGTTGCTCTACCTGTTCCACAAGCCAAATCAATTATAGTCCCTTGCTTCTTCGATGCCCATTTTAATAGAAATGGAATATCTCCTTTGTGAGGTTCATTTTCTTTATCGTATAAAATAGGGTCGTTATATTCTTCAGAATTATCTAGTGCCATTTTCTTCTCCTCCTTAAAATATGTTTTTTTTAAATTATCATATCATTGCTAACGGTAGGCGTTCGCCGGCCCCCGTTCGGGACTTTCACCCTAGAGATGACGCCCATGCTGGGCGTACCACCAAAAAAGACCGTCTAAGGACGGTCTTTTAATATACTAATGCACCCAATTATTCAGGTTATCACCTTTAAAAATGCTTTGAATGAACCATCTAACTAAACTTAGCAAATGCTACTAAAGAACCCTTGTCGCAAGATTGAAAGTCATTTTTTTCATAAAAATGTCTTACATCAGGTGCTTCTTCGGTTAATAGAACTTTTTGACGAACATTGATATACTTTTTCAGAATTTGTTGCACTAATTGAGTAGCAATTCCTTGATTCTGATAAGCATTTAATACAAGTATATCCTGTATATAAATGATTGTTAATCCATCACCAAAAACACGAATTAGAGCAACTAATTCTTCTCCATCCCATGCAGATATAACTTCTAATGACTGTGATATGGCTTGTTGTAGAACTATTAAATCATTTGTATAAGCATACCATTGTACATCATTATATAATTTTTCCAATTGTTCTATATTTATATTTTTACTATTACGCTCAACCAATATCATGTTAGTACACCAACAAGATAGAAAGGAAAACTTCCTCAAGTTAACTCTTGAAAGAATGGCTGAGTCTCAAACTCTAGACAAATACAATAGAAAGTTATGGTGAGACTCAACTTTTTTTGAAAAACTAAACTAATGAAAGGTGGGAAAATAGACGAAAAATAGGGTATTGACAAAAGAAAAATTAGTAAAAATAAGTAAAACCTTTACAAACTTTTTGAGCCAAATTGACAGGCTCTCTACCGTTTAAAAACGGTCTCAACATTTAATATCACATTTATGAGTAAAAAGCAATACCAACATTTTAGTGCAAAAGAATGAAAAAAATAATGAAGGGGCGAAAAAAAGATATTTAATGGAAAAATAAAAAATTAATAGGAAAATGAACATTTTCTATGAATTCTTCGGCTTTATGAAGGGAGGTGACGGAAAATGGGGAAAAGAAATACAAGCATGAAATACCAAGTAAAAAGTTGTTTAGATGAAATTATATTAATTAACAAGGATTAATAGAGATGAAAAGTTTGAAGAAATGACCGGCGCAGTGCTTAGTAATATTTCAAAAAAAGATTTTAAAAATGTCAAGATTGATAGCGAATTTAAGTCAAAAAAAGGGGAAACATTGCAGCGAAATCTATCAGAAAAATATATTTTTTCCATTCGCTCGGCAAAAGATACCTTTGAGCGTTGCAATCATTTTGTTAGTTGGCTAAAAGTAAATTATCCAGAAGTTAAAAAACTTCGTCAAATAAATGAAAATCATTGTATTGAGTTTTTGACAGAAAAGAAAGAGTCCTGCAAAGAAAGAACTCTATTAAGTTATAAAAACGCCTTAATGAAATTATCAAATTCTGCAAATGTCAAGTTCGGAAATAAATCATTTTATACTGATAGAGTAAAAAATTTTAATATAAAAAAGGCGGGCGAACGGAACGGAGATACAAAAAATGCTAGACAAATAACAAAACGATTTTATACAGATGAACAAATGGAAAGGATTTTACCCAATGTCAAGGGTATTTATAAAAATCCCATTTTGACTATGGCTTATATAGGTGCAAGGGTGCACGAATTGGCCGGCATTAAAAAAGAGCATATTATATTGGAAGTAGCGAGATAGCATATACAGAAAAGGACGGATTTGTCAATAAGAAAAATACTGTGTACATAAAAGGGAAAAATGGGAAAGAATCTTATCGACCGATACTGCCACAATACATTGAGTTCTTTCATTCACTAAAAGAAAATACTGCTGATGGTCAGCGTGTATTTCCAAATGTTCCAAAAGACCCTAAAAAGGCAAGAACCTATATAGGAAAAGCGATTGCTAGAACTGCAAAAAATGCTGGCGTTGAAGTAACTAAGCTAGATGCCAAGGATAAAAAGGCCGCAAAGGTACAGGCCAGCTTCTTATAGGGGTCTGTCAATAAGTTTGTGTAAACTCTAAATCAAGAGTTCCCCTGTTAAGAGAAGAAGATGCTCTTTAAGGCAGATGCTGGCCAATCCGTTCAGGATAAAAGACGGATCGTTGAAGCAGGATCTGGCCCCAGTTTTGGACACGACCTGTCCACTTGCGAGTCACATCGACCGTCACTAAATAGAGCATTTTGAGAAGAGATTCATCCGTAGGGAAGATGCTTTTCCCTTTCGTCACTTTACGGAGTTGGCGGTGGTAGCTCTCAATCATATTGGTGGTGTAAATGAGCTTACGAAGCTCAGGTGGGTACTTAAAGAACGTGGCGAGTTCCTTCCCAATTATTGCGCCAGGAACGGACAATGAGTGGATATTTGGCGCCCCAGATCTCCTCAAACCGATCCAATTCGAGCAGAGCCATGTCCTCTGTT
>NZ_JAGFIP010000036.1:0-4139 GCF_017582705.1 Paenibacillus sp. F411 | reverse complement strand
ACTTTCAGGGTTCTTTTTCTCGTAAGCTTGAATCGCAGCGCTGTCGATCGCGACGTGACTGCCATCAATGACGCCTTCTTGCCTACAACGATTTACCAAGTCGTCGAACAGCTGTTTAGCCAGGTTTTTCTTCGTCAGATCTGCAAAAACTCGGCTAAGTGTGGCGATAGATGGTGCATCACGGTCGAGCGGAAGTCCGCATTGATAGCGAAACCGAAGATCGGTGCCCAGCCGATGATGCAGGCCGGTAAAGGTCTGAATACGTTCAAGAGGAGCAGCCAAAAGTGCACGTAAAATGCCTTCTCTGCAATGGCCACCAGAACATCGGGGTGAACGACTTCTCAGTTCTTTCGCGTACGGACGAAGATCTAAGACATTGAAAAAGATAGGCAATCGATCTTTCGAATGAATTTTTATCAGATCTTCAAAGGAAAACAGACTTTCTTGGAGAATATACAAAGTGACTTCCTCCATTCTTGGGGTTTTTGGTTTGGTCACCGAAAAACTTCGCCAAGTTGGGGTGAAGTCCCTTTTTTATGTCTGGAAATCCTTTTGGTTCAAGGGCTCAGATTAATGCAAAATGCTCGAATAAATCTAAGTGCTATATATAGATGATTTATGAAAATGATATTTTTACAATAAAAAACCAATTTTTCCGTAACTTTTAAAAGAACTCTGCGCCTAATATTTAAATGGGTATTTATGCCAAATAAATATCCATACAATTCTATTAGGAGGGGTTTTTTATGAAGTTCAAAGTTCTAAGTTCATTTTTATCGGCATCAATGTTTTTAAGTGTAATCCCTGTTTTTTCAGAGACAACAACATTTGCAGAAGAGACACCAGAGAAGGTTGAATCTGTAAACATTCAGGCCTTAGAGGCTTATCACGAATTTAAAGTCACACCAGACAAAATGATATATAGTGAAGAAATGGCTGCAATCAAACCTGCATCAGAAGAAGAGATACAAGCCAGAATAGATAGGCTCGCGGAAGAATTCAATTCAAAACTTTCAGCAAAGGATCAACAAAAAGGCCAAGACTTATATAGATCTTATACTAAGATATATGGAAATTCGATCAAATCACAATCTGTAGTAGATTACGATAAGTTCTATAATGAATTGAGAAAGGCAAATTATATAGAAACCATATTAGATCTTAATGAAGGACTGACAGAGTTTCAAATTGCTAAGATTGGAATTACACATGCTAATAAAGCTAGAGACCTAGCATTAAATAAATATCCTGCTTCGAATCATGTCATGCTAAGAGACGGCTATCGGCATTTTGGTTGGAACTACTTATCCACTAGAGATGTGGGTGCTATTCCTACCCGTATAGCTACGAATAATCACGAATGGGGATTAACCCTATTAAATCCTGTTTTGAATTACTATGATCAGAGAGTAGCTTATCACACAAACAAAGGTTCCTCAGCTATTGCATTCAATGCATTCAATGATACAACAATCTGGATTCCATTTTTAAAGCAAAATTTGATGTTTTTATGTGAGGATAGTTATAGTTTCTTTAAGGGATTTTTTTCTGTTGCAAATATAATGGATTTTCATAACAATGTATATGGTAGAGCCTATGCCTCCACCCACCCGACTAGCTTAGATTCAGCCTACAACGCTGCAAGAGTAAATCTAGATATTGTCTTAAGCGAAGCCTCAGTAAAAGACTTTAACTACCAACTGGTTTACAACAATAACTGGTACAATTATTAAGTAAATAGTAATCTTAAGAGTACCTTTGAGGGTACTCTTTCTTTACTGTACTTGCTCAAAATCAATTCCATGAAATGTAAACAGAGACATACTTAACTCTCAAGCGTAAAATAGAAGTACCACCAACTACCTACGCAGGAGAGAAAAGATATGTCTCATACGAATACGTTATCACAGCATGGCCATTGGAACAACTATTTTAAGCAGTGGAAGCTCCCCCTTTATTTCACTAAACCAGCGCTTCGTCACATTCATCATTTTGTGGATGGCATGCTTTCAGCGGGGTTCACTGGAACCTTGACCGACATTCATCGGGAAAGTTTACACGAACGAGACCGCAGAACGTTGAGCCATTTTTTGTCTCACGGCAAAGGGAACAGGTCTTTTCTCCAGCGTATTACTCAACGTGTTGCTTTTCAAGAAATCAACAAGACTGCTAGGCAAGACCAGAGTCCCATTTTTGTCATCCTGGACGATACCTTGTGTGAGAAAACGAAGCCTTCGTCACAGGCTGTGGACACCATACAAGGAGCTTCGTTCCAGTATTCTCATCTTAAAGGCGGAAATGTTTATGGCCATACGGTGGTTCAAGCGCTACTTCGTACAGGCGATAAGGTATATCCATTTGCTTTGGAACGTTACGATCCTGAAGGAAAGAGCAAAATTGATCTGGCCTGCGACATCATCCAATCTGTTCCGACGTCGAATCAGCCGACCTACGTGCTGATGGATTCTTGGTATCCGTCGTCTTCGGTGCTTCAATGCAGCGTAAAACAGGGCTTTCATGTCATTAGTGGTTTAAAAACCAATCGCATCTTCTATCCTCAAGGTATTCGGCAGTCGCTCAAAAATTTTGCTTCCTATATCTCGAAATCGGATACTGATCTAGTGACCATCGGCTCCTCCGCTTATCGTGTGTATCGTTATGAAGGGAAGTTAAACTTAATAGAGAATGCTGTGCTGCTACTATGTTGGGAAGAAAGTGATGAACTGGATCCTAAACGAATGAAGGCATTTTAAGCACGGATGTCGCACTGACAAACGAAGAAATTCTAGGCTATTACAGCAAGCGCTGGACCATTGAAACCTATTTCCGAACCGCAAAGTTCAACTGTCGATGGATCGCTACCAAGTTCGTTCCACCGAAGCGATGGATCGTTATCTGACGTTACTCATGTTCGCTTCGATGTGCTGCATCTATGCTGGGCAGACGAGTTTAATCCATGGCATACAACGCTATCGCTCACAAAAAAGGCAGAGCATAATAGAGTATATTTACTACCAAACTCAAGCCGGGGCTACCTTAGCTCAAATTAAAACGGAGCTCAGAGCTGCATAGGGATCCTGTCGGATCTTTAAACTTACAAATTATTGAAGTTGTTATTGGCAAGTACAGTTTCTTTATTGATTATGTATAATGGTTATATAAGGAGGTGTGAGATTGAAAAGTGTATTGAAAGTTTGGATTATTATTACTTTCTTGATCTCAATTTTTAGTATTGCAATTTTCTGGCCAAGATATGTGGACAATGAATTTCCTTTATTTTCTGATATTATGATGATATTGGTGTTTTTACCGAGTTTCTTTATTTTGTTTTTTTCAATTTTTTCGTTTATAATTAATCAGTGGTTCATAAAAAAAACAGGTTTAAAGTTATGCACAAGTGCAGTATTGTATTCTATGTCATATTACTCGTTATATGTCATTTTTGATGATATCTGGAGTGTTAATATGAGATTCATGCTAATTTCTCTAACTTCATTGGCTGGTCTCATTCATTACATGATCACATATGGATTGATGTTTAAAGGCATCAAAAATAGCTAATCAGATGTACCTCTTCCGTTAAGATAGAGGATTGGATTTGCTATATGGTATTGTGACAACTTTCTCTTGTAAAAACTATAATCATCTTGCCCAACTAAGAACAGATGGCCGAGACCTATGAAAAGACGATTAAAGTATTTACCAGTTTAAACTCCTATATAATAATCTCACCTGCTGCAGGACTAGCATCAATGCTAACGATATCACCTTGAACCAATTCAGTGATTACATCCATAGAAGCTCGTGTTGTTTTTCGAATAAGAATTCGACTCCACACCTCCATCAATAATAAAATATTGACCTATTAAGGCTAAAGCAATGTCATTAAGCTAAGTAGAACAAAAATAGAGATCTGAGACGGCATAGGAAAAATTCCTGTGCCGTTTGTTTTTTGTGATATCAAGAAAAAGTGTACAGCACAAAGCTAGTATGAGCATTTTGCATAATTTTATTTTCAACGCAAAGACAGCAGGCTTCACTCGGATCAAAGCGGATCCGGTGGCTTCATTCTAAAAATGGACAGACCTGCAGAGTTTGCTGTTCACATTTTTAAAGCTGCTGTTTTGTTCTTCTTACCT
>NZ_JAGFIP010000035.1:0-4836 GCF_017582705.1 Paenibacillus sp. F411 | reverse complement strand
GATGATCGATCGAGCGCTTTCGACAGGCATGCAAGCTTCTTACGTGTTGATGGACAGTTGGTTTACACACGCTCCACTAATCCAATCCATGATCGATCGCGGTCTGGATGTTATTGGCATGGTTAAAGCCGACAAGAAAAGATACCTTGTGGAAGGCCGGCGGTTAACGCTCCAAGAGCTTTACTATAAAGCAGCTCTTGTTCAAGGGAACATCAAAGGCATTCTGCGGTGCATCGGCACTCAGCTGTCTCCTGGGATTCCCGTCACGATGGTCTTTGTGCGCCATCGTTCCAACAAAAAGGAATGGCTCGCCATTTTATGCACCGATCTTTCACTTTCCGAGGAAGAAATCATCCGAATCTACGGAATCCGCTGGGACATTGAGGTTTTCTTTAAGTATGCCAAGTCATTGCTGCGCTTGCAGAAAGAATTTCAGGGACGCACTTATGATTTGTTGATCAGCCACACGACCATTGTCTTTTCTCGATACATCCTGCTGGCTTGGCAACACCGGCAGGGTACCGACAACCGCACCCTGGGTGGTTTATTTCATCTGCTCTGCGACGAAGTCAGCCAACTGGATTGGGCCGTAGCTTTACAGCAGCTCATTCAAATTCTTGAGGATGTGGCTAAGAAAGCAAATAAGAAAATGACAAAACTCATTCAAACACAACTACAGCAATGGATTGCCGATTTGCCCAGTTATATCAAGGCTTATCTGCCAAATTTAAGCTGCGAAAGTTGAGTTAAGATGAAAATTCAGTATAAAGATGCGAGTAATAAGGAAAAAGCAGAATTAAGTAATAAAGCAGCGAAGATTAGAAGTAGCATTGGGCTTTATGATGAAAAAA
Source organism: Paenibacillus sp. F411 (assembly GCF_017582705.1). Lineage (NCBI taxonomy): Bacteria > Bacillati > Bacillota > Bacilli > Caryophanales > Paenibacillaceae > Paenibacillus > Paenibacillus sp. F411. The sequence continues at coordinate 3,985 of NZ_JAGFIP010000035.1, read as the reverse complement.
ACAATCCTAAGGGTTACACAGTTAAATCTTCTCTGGGTCTAGATTATTATACTATTATTGATGTAACCAAAAAACTTAATGGGTTAATGCTACAATACGAATATTTGTACTCTGAAAGAACGAATGATAATTTCGTTCGTAACTTAGAAGATTTTTACAACATCGTAAAAAATAAAGCTGAACTAGATTTAAAAAATCAGCCTGACTGGCAGCATTCTCATTTTATTTATTCTGGTGAAGTTGTTGACAAGGACGTCCCTGGGAATATCTCTTACGGTTACTTTGGTAAGGTAATGAATATTCCAGACCGTTTATTAACTGCTGGTGCTGGGTTTGCGCAAATAAAAGCAGGGACTTTTTCAATAAATGGACTTAACTTCACTAGTTTTGGTGACGATCCAAGGGACACACAGAGAATTTTACAAGGTATAAAGATATACTACAAATGGCATAAATAGTTAGGGGTTAGTCATGAAAATGCGTTGGTTATTAACATTTGCTATCAATATATCTTTCATGCTTATAACCGCATGTGGGAATGAGTTATGCAGTAATGATATTGTTGAAAAGATTGACTCGCCTGACAATAGCAAGAGTGCTGTAATCTTTATAAGAGCGTGTGGCGCAACAACTAGTGATTCTTACCATTTATCTATTCTTGAGGAGGATCAAAATTTAAGTAATGAAAAAGGTAATATTTATATTTCACAAGGAAAATTCGAGATAGATTGGAGCGATGACACTAACCTTCATGTTTCATATTACTCAAGTAAAATTTTTAAACAAGAAACGGAATTTCAAGATGTTAAAATAGAATATGAATATAAAAAAATATTGAGTGACATGATTTAATGACCACAATGCGAATAAATTTTCGCCTTGTGGTTTTCTGTCTCTCTGGCATATATCCTGTGGAAGGAATCGATCTAAACATCCCCTAAGTATGAAGAGCAGTTGTACCCATTAGGGAAAGGCTGGTCTTGGAAGTGACACGGCGACAGGACATTTAACCTCATTTAAGGATGCACGGCAGCAGAGAACGATGACATCAATAACACGGTGACCGTAACTAATGAACTTGGACAAAAGACTAGAACGCGATGGAATGCATTCGGCTGGGAATTGGAAGAAGGGGTTTTGACTAATAGCGGACTCAATGTCAAGTCCAGAACCGGCTATGACCATGACCCTTATGGTCGAATCGTATGATCAGAAGATGCACTAGGACAACGTACACAAATCAGTTATGACAGTTGGAGTCGCTAGGTGCTATCGTTTAATTGAGCGAGTAAGCGCAGATGAGACCATTCAGTACACATATGATGCGGCTGGAAAAGGATTATCCATGACAGATTCAACAGGGATTACCGAATATGAGTATGATACGGAGCAAGGCCTTTCGACAAAACTCCAGTACCCGGATAGAAAGGAATTGCGCATTGCATATGATGCTAACGGGAATCGGACGGAAGCTATCGGTCCATTTGGCGGCCAGAGATTTTTCAAATACGATGCGATGGATCGTCTAACTGCCATGGGGACAACCAGTGGATCTGAGGAGTTCGAGTACACCTACTATGCGAATGGCTTGCTTAACCAAACTAAGTTAAATGAGAATTTGACCACGCAGCAGCGATTCATGGGTACAAAGCTGTTAGAGAAGGAACAAGTTCGAGGGCAGCATCTGATTAGTCGCTATCAGTACGAGTACGATGCCAATAACAACATCCAGAAGCGTACTCAGAATGATGTGGTTGATACATTTACTTATGATCAGTTAGTTCGGATAAAAGAATCCAGCGTATTTAATGAGGCGTACACCTATGATAAGCTAGGAAACCGCTTGACCCTAAGTTCGGAACAATGGTTAGAACCGCCATCAATGAACAATACATTTGATGCTCAAGATCGGTTGGTTCAAGTCGCTACCGAAGGTAAGACTGTGCAATATGTATACAACGGAGACGGACTGTTGGTCGAACGTGTCGAGAATGGAGTTCGAAACCGCTATTATTATGATGGAAGCCAGATCATAGCCGAAGCAGAGATCGTCAATGGACAGCCCGTCCATAAAGCAACCTACATCCGCGGAAATGCACTTGAAGCAATCGATTATGCAGACGGTTCAAGAGTGCATGTCTTGTCCAACGGTCATGGAGATATTAAAGAACTGCAGAATGAATCCGGCCAAACGCTCAATAAATACTCTTATGACCTCTGGGGGAACATTATTACCCAGATAGAACAAGTGCATAATCCTTTCCGATATTCTGGAGAGTATTGGGATGATACAACTAAACTCCAATATTTAAGAGCGCGGTGGTACGATCCAAGTATGGGTAGGTTTATGAATTAGGATACGTATGAGGGTAGAATTGATAATCCTAAAAGTTTGAATTTGTATGCATACGTATTAAATAACCCACTAATTTATACTGATCCTACAGGTCATTATTGCCGTTCAAGTGACGGGAATTGGGCACATGCGGGTGACTGTTCAGGGAATAGTGGATCTTCTCAGTATTTAAGGGAAGACAAGTATTTAACTGGTCTCCCAATAATAAGTAATGGTGTACTAACTGGATGGTTAAATGTGGGTACAACTGAAAAGCGCCCTTTTAACTATTATGATCAGCATGCCTTTTTTACCAGTATCGTGGATCGTGGTGTACGTGAAGATGAATTAAGTTGGTTTATTATTGAAACAGTTATAAGTGGCGGGATAGGAGCGTGGAAAAAAGCTGTTAGTTCTGCCACAAAAAATGCAGTGAGTAAAGGTGATACAGTATGGAGTTTTATTAGGCAAACTCAGGCTGTAAGAGAAGGCACATTGATTCCAAGATCTTTTGAGCTAACCAGTCGCAATGCAGGAAAAATGTGGGTACACCCGAATGCAACTAAACATATGGAGGAATATGTTAAAAGGTATACAAGTCATTCTTATAGTATCAATCAACAGGCATTACTTACGAGTTTTAAGTCAGCTGTTGATTATGCGACTAAAAAAGGAATTGAGTATAATAAGCTTGTTAATGTAAGAGGTTGGGAACTGAAGTTTTCAAAAAAAGAAGGGGACATTCTTCCAGTTATTATGCATGCAGTGTATAGATAAAGTAAAAGAAGGTGTTTTGAATGCTAGAGTTAATTAATATTACTGATGAGTGCAGAGTAACTATAGAGTTTGATGACTATGTTCCGCTTAACGTGGAATGGAAACATAGTCAGGGGAGATACAATCTTCCACTTATTTATTGGCGGACAGGAGATATAAGAAAATCGCTTATCGAAATTGGCATAGACTCGATTAGTGGAGTTGTCTGTAGTATGACCTTGGTACTTTCATCTGATAATTCTAAGAGAAATGATATATTGGATATGGGGGAGGTGATGCGGGGTTGCCCAGTTTTTGACATTAGCTCCTTCAATGTAAAGTATATTGATTATGTACAAAGTTTTTCTGTTATAGTTTTGAATAATGCAGTGCTAATTAATTTTTCTGACGAAGTAGCCTTTAGGAATGTAGGGAATAACGATGTGGTGTTTAGCTTTGATAAAGAAGATAGATTACAAAGTATCACTGTATGCAATCTTTCTAAGGAGGACCATGCAAAAATTAAGAGAACGTTAAATATAGATTAATATTGTCGTATTTTAACCACGTGGAATGCTCCATGTGGTTTCTTTTTTAGTTAGGTAAAACTCGCCAACAAAAAATTTCAAGTATTATTCCGGTAGCGTCAAGAATTTTGTGTAAATAGAAAAACCTTGTCTTGTAGATGCCGCGTTGGGTCTGTCAATAAGTTTGTGTAAACTCTAAATCAAGAGTTCCCCTGTTAATGTTAAGAGAAGAAGATGCTCTTTAAGGCAGATGCTGGCCAATCCGTTCAGGATAAAAGACGGATAATTGAAGCAGGATCTGACCCCAGTTTTGGACTCGGCCTGTCCACTTGCGGGTGACATCGACCGTCACTAAATAGAGCATTTT
>NZ_JAGFIP010000034.1:0-5322 GCF_017582705.1 Paenibacillus sp. F411 | reverse complement strand
TTGAATGCTTCCGTTGCAGGAAGCGATTCTCCATAGAAAGGAGGTGATCCAGCCGCACCTTCCGATACGGCTACCTTGTTACGACTTCACCCCAATCATCTACCCCACCTTCGGCGGCTGGCTCCCTTGCGGGTTACCCCACCGACTTCGGGTGTTGTAAACTCTCGTGGTGTGACGGGCGGTGTGTACAAGACCCGGGAACGTATTCACCGCGGCATGCTGATCCGCGATTACTAGCAATTCCGACTTCATGCAGGCGAGTTGCAGCCTGCAATCCGAACTGAGACTGGCTTTTTAGGATTCGCTCCAGATCGCTCCTTCGCTTCCCGTTGTACCAGCCATTGTAGTACGTGTGTAGCCCAGGTCATAAGGGGCATGATGATTTGACGTCATCCCCACCTTCCTCCGGTTTGTCACCGGCAGTCACCTTAGAGTGCCCAGCTTAACCTGCTGGCAACTAAGATCAAGGGTTGCGCTCGTTGCGGGACTTAACCCAACATCTCACGACACGAGCTGACGACAACCATGCACCACCTGTCTCCTCTGTCCCGAAGGAAAGGTATATCTCTATACCGGTCAGAGGGATGTCAAGACCTGGTAAGGTTCTTCGCGTTGCTTCGAATTAAACCACATACTCCACTGCTTGTGCGGGTCCCCGTCAATTCCTTTGAGTTTCAGTCTTGCGACCGTACTCCCCAGGCGGAATGCTTAATGTGTTAACTTCGGCACCAAGGGTATCGAAACCCCTAACACCTAGCATTCATCGTTTACGGCGTGGACTACCAGGGTATCTAATCCTGTTTGCTCCCCACGCTTTCGCGCCTCAGCGTCAGTTACAGCCCAGAGAGTCGCCTTCGCCACTGGTGTTCCTCCACATATCTACGCATTTCACCGCTACACGTGGAATTCCACTCTCCTCTTCTGCACTCAAGTTTCCCAGTTTCCAGTGCGACCTGAGGTTGAGCCCCAGGTTTAAACACCAGACTTAACAAACCGCCTGCGCGCGCTTTACGCCCAATAATTCCGGACAACGCTTGCCCCCTACGTATTACCGCGGCTGCTGGCACGTAGTTAGCCGGGGCTTTCTTCTCAGGTACCGTCACTCTTCTAGCAGTTACTCTAGAAGACGTTCTTCCCTGGCAACAGAGCTTTACGATCCGAAAACCTTCATCACTCACGCGGCGTTGCTCCGTCAGACTTTCGTCCATTGCGGAAGATTCCCTACTGCTGCCTCCCGTAGGAGTCTGGGCCGTGTCTCAGTCCCAGTGTGGCCGTTCACCCTCTCAGGTCGGCTACGCATCGTCGCCTTGGTAGGCCGTTACCCCACCAACTAGCTAATGCGCCGCAGGCCCATCCTCAAGTGACAGATTGCTCCGCCTTTCCAGATCTCGCTATGCAGCGAAATCAACTATCCGGTATTAGCTACCGTTTCCGGTAGTTATCCCAGTCTTGAGGGCAGGTTGCCTACGTGTTACTCACCCGTCCGCCGCTAAGCATCAGGAGTGCAAGCACTCCATTAACTCCGCTCGACTTGCATGTATTAGGCACGCCGCCAGCGTTCGTCCTGAGCCAGGATCAAACTCTCCATGAAAGTTGAGTTCCATTGCTCATTTCAAAACTGACGAGATTATAAAATCTCATTGTTGATCTCACCCGAAGGCAAGATCGGTTTAACTCACTCGTTGTTCAGTTTTCAAAGATCAATTCTGTTCATTCTTCATCGTCGCATCTCTCAGCGGCGACTTTTATAATATATCACAGCGACCAATGTTTCGTCAAGAACTTTTTTTATTTTGTTGTTGACGACATATTCAGCGGTTAGCTGTCGATAAAGCCTCTTAAAAGGGGCGAGTTATAATGTAACACATCTTCAAGTTAGTCGTCAACCATTTTATTAAACTATGAGCAGACAAGCCTTGTCCCTCTAAGCACAGAAGGACAAGGCTTGCCAGTCAAAGCTAGATGGCATAGTAGCGAATATGATCCCAGCCAGGCCGCAAGGACTCCTTCCAGCCTGCTTCCTCGTGAATAATGGAACGATAAGAAAGCTTCCGGATCATAAGAGGCAGCTCTTCAAGCACCGGCTCCATCGCCGGATGCAGCATCAGCTCCTGGATCGTCCATGGCAGCTTTCTGCTGCGCAGAATCCGCATCAGTGGAGCTGAATAGTCGGCCATTCTAGACAGCACTGAGAACTCACAGGCCAGAAGCACCAGCTCAATCCGCTGTAAAAGCGTCTCTGAGCTTAAAGTAAGCTCTTCATACAATTTACGAACCGGGGTGTTTAAACCGGAAACCTGCTCCCATACTGCAAACTCCGGATGTATATCTCGATCAATCAATTCTATACAAGCCCAGCAGCGGAGGCTTTCTGTAATGCTTTGGTAAGCATCCAGCATATTCTTATGCCTCAAATGAGTCTTGGTATCCACGTAATGACGCAAGAACCGGGCAAAGCCAATAAATTGCTTCTGTTCTTTTAAGGAGCCGCTAAAGCGCAGGAAATCTCGTCTTAACTGGCTAATCCGACCGTCCGTATCTTTAATCAGGTCTCCATTCAGGAGGCATCTAATAATCATGCTGTCCTCCCCGTTCATCAGCCCCTCCTGCAGTTCCTGCAGGCTGACGCTAATCAGCTGAAAGCTCTTATCCAGTCCCTGGATATGCTGAACAGCAGGCTCATCCCATTCCACTTCATACACAACAAGCAGGTTCAACTCAAAGTCATGGACAAGCGAACCGCAGAACGCTGAATCCCGATTTCGGTATGCGACCGCTCCCATGGCGTTCTCATTAACCGAGTACCTATAATATAAAGAAAAGTTGGCTAATTCCACGATTCCCTCCATACATTCCTTGGCTAAATCAGGCCAATTCAGTTATAATGTAATTCTACAAGCTGATGTGAGTTCCTTCTTTTTGTTATATTTCGTTTTCTATTCCTACTGTGACAGGAGCTATCCTATGATCTTTAAAAGTGCAAAAATAAACGCGTTCCGTACCTGGGGACTTCTGCTGACCATGATTGGCATGGGACTTATGGTGTTAGGTACTGCGGGAATTGTTTTTTGGGGGCAGGCTGGAAAAATATTCGCCGGCATCGGCTTGGTGCTGGGACTAATCACGATGGTCGGCAGTATGGCCATATACTTCTGGGCCGGCATGCTGTCCACCAGTGCGGTGCAGGTTCAGTGTCCCGAATGCGGCAAGCTTACCAAAATGCTGGGCAAAACGGACCGCTGCATGTTCTGCCATACGATTCTGACACAGGATCCCGGCATTGCCACAATTACAGCGGACGAGCTGGAAGCCCAGGGGAAATCTTCTCCGCAGGGACGCAGCTCAACCTCATCCCAACCACGTTAACGTTATATAAAAAGACTGGCCGCTTATGACAGCGGCCAGTCTTTTTTTTAATATTTTTATTTATGAATGCTTTTCAGAACCTCCCACGCCTCTGATGACCCCAGCATCCGGCTCCAGGAAGCGATGCCGCCCAGATCATATTGATGCGCCAGCTCTACCCGCGCCTTCAGGGAAATCTCGTCCTCGATCCAGATTTTGTTCAGAGACTGCTCTTCTTGGTACTGTACATAATTCTGACCTGTGAGCTCGTCGTAAACCGGAGTCAGCGCTTTCTCCTTCAAGAGGGATTGTACGGCTTCCATTCCCACCGCCTTCGAGGTCACTTTTCCGCCGCCTTCTACTCCTTCTTCAGTCCATATTCTTGTATATAACGGAATGCCCAGCACCAGCTTAGAAGCCGGTACCTCATCCTCTTCCAATATTCTATGCACCGTTCTCTCCGCCCAGGGCAGCGAGGACACTGAGCCTGCCTCAGGACTGGCAGCCCAATGCTCGTCATACGACATGACCATCATATAGTCCACAGCATGCGCCAGTTCCCTGCGATCCAGGAAAACAGACCACATTTCGCTGGAGGATTTCGGTGTTACATCGATCGATACGATCAAGCCGAGCTCTTTTGCACGGGGATAAAGCTCTCTCATAAACGCAATCAGATTCTGCTTGTCCTTGGTGTATACATTCTCAAAATCAATATTGATTCCATCCAGTCCGTGAGCCCGGCTTAGCCGGATCACTTCCGTAATCAGAGCCGCTCGGGTATCATACGTCGAAAGCACAGCGGTCGTAATATCCGGATTGAAGCTATTCGTCAGCACTCCCCATACTTCCTTATCCAGCTTGTGCGCCCATGTTACATAATCCTGGCTTACCTTGGATGTCACGTCTCCCGCTTCGCTCGTAATCTCAAACCAGGTCGGACTGACCACGTTTACGCCGGGCAGCTGCCCCAGCTTGTCCGGGTCCGGATTACGGGAGTATACCGCTTCCCAGGTCAGGTTAACGGATCTGTCTCTCCACTCCAGGTCTGCCCGGGAAGGCTCATGAATTCTTTGAGGATAGATCTTATTCCCCTTAGGTTTAACCTGATCTGATGGCACATAGCCGGTATATCCCTGGTCGGTTTGAACCTTCAGCCAGCCCTGCTCCTCCTCGCCCCAGATCCGCAGCCTCTCCCCCGGCGGCATGTCCTGCAAAATCGGCGACTTGATCGACGGGCTCTGCCGCATGGCAGCAAAAGACTGTTTGCCCGCTGGCACCGCTTCTCCGAGCTCAAGATGGTCTCCCGCCCGTGAGAGCAGCACCGCTCCTGTCCCCGGATGCTCGTAGTATGCCGTGTAATACAGCTCCTTCAGAAGCTTCGCAGGGACGTACAGCTTGCCATCAACACGCTCAACGGTCTGCTCAAAGGAAGCTTCTTTTCCGTTACGCGTCCCCTTCAACGTACCTGCTGACAATGACAACACTTCCGAGGCCGTCGTAAACACTACCGTTTCCGAACCCTCATCTTCGTAAATATATGGATCCACATATTCCTGGACCAGGGCCAAAGGCAGCATGAGACTGCTTCCCTGCCCCGAGGCGGAATAACCGGTCAGTTCCCCCTGAACCAAAATCGGCTGCTTTAGTCCGCGCCAATCCGGCTCGGTATAGCTGCTATTCGGAAGCTTTTGAAGCGTCCACCAGACACCTGCTGCCATCAGGATCAGAAGCATCAAGGTGAAGACTCCCGCCTTTTTCCTGCCGCCTCTGCGCCTTATACGTCTTGCCACTTTACGCTCCGCCTTTCTATATGCAGTCTTATATATACTAGAGTAAAGGGCAGACATCTCTGCCCCTCCTCATCAAACCGTACGTGAGGTTTTCCCTCATACGGCTTTCCGATGTTCGTCATTCATGTGCATGCAGATCACAAGAGCGTTTTAAGTCCACATTGTGAGGACAGTGCTTTCACTT
>NZ_JAGFIP010000033.1:0-6414 GCF_017582705.1 Paenibacillus sp. F411 | reverse complement strand
GTATGTAAGACCCCTTGAAGACCACGAGGTAGATAGGTTGGAGGTGGAAGTGCAGCAATGCATGGAGCTGACCAATACTAATCGGTCGAGGGCTTATCCTACAAGCTTTGCGAAGCAAAGCTAGCTACGAAAGCATCCGCAGAGCTTTACGCAGTAAAGCTAACTTCGGAAGCATTACGCTAATGATCAATCTAACAACGCATATTCGTTTCGTATCTAGTTTTCAGGTGATCAAACATCTGAATCACGTTTGGTGGTGATGGCGGAAGGGTTCCACGCGTACCCATCCCGAACACGACCGTTAAGCCTTCCAGCGCCGATGGTACTTGGACCGCAGGGTCCCGGGAGAGTAGGACGCCGCCAAGCGTGCATTACATATTCCCTGATAGCTCAGTTGGTAGAGCACTCGACTGTTAATCGAGTTGTCACAGGTTCGAGTCCTGTTCGGGGAGCCACTTGCTTCCATAGCTCAGTAGGTAGAGTGCATCCATGGTAAGGATGAGGTCACCGGTTCGATCCCGGTTGGAAGCTCCATTGCAAGGCCCGTTGGTCAAGGGGTTAAGACACCTCCCTTTCACGGAGGTAACAGGGGTTCGAATCCCCTACGGGTCACCACTTTCTTTACTAGCTTCTAGGGATGAGAATCCCAATGGTTCGTCGGAGCTTAAGCGGCGTGAGGAATACTTCGCAGTCTCGAACGTAGTGAGAGTATCCCCTACGGGTCACCACTTTCTTAATATGCTTCATCTACATGGAGGCTTAGCTCAGCTGGGAGAGCATCTGCCTTACAAGCAGAGGGTCGGGGGTTCGATCCCCTCAGCCTCCACCATGATCGTTTCATAATTTGTCTCATGGTTGGACAAACTAAGGAGCGAATATCATATTGGGGATTAGCCAAGCGGTAAGGCAACGGACTTTGACTCCGTCATGCATAGGTTCGAATCCTATATCCCCAGCCATTTTCTTAAGTGAGTTTGCTTGAGAGCCATTAGCTCAGTTGGTAGAGCACCTGACTTTTAATCAGGGTGTCGAAGGTTCGAGTCCTTCATGGCTCACCATTGTTTTAACCTTGTGCGCGTGTGGCGGAATTGGCAGACGCACTAGACTTAGGATCTAGCGTCTTTGACTCAGCGGTAGAGCATCGCCTTGCCAAGGCGAGGGTCGCGGGTTCGATTCCCGTCGTCCGCTCCATAAGTCCCCTTAGCTCAGCTGGATAGAGCGTTTGACTACGAATCAAAAGGTCGGGAGTTCGAATCTCTCAGGGGACGCCATTTTTCATAAGTAGTATGTAACGGGACGTAGCTCAGCTTGGTAGAGCACCTGGTTTGGGACCAGGGGGTCGCATGTTCAAATCGTGTCGTCCCGATTGTTACATCTGCGGGTGTAGTTCAATGGTAGAACTCCAGCCTTCCAAGCTGGTAGCGTGGGTTCGATTCCCATCACCCGCTCCATACATAACGCAGGACATCACTAAGGTGATGTTTTTTTTACATCCTCATGCCATGCTCCTGCGAAGTGTCACTGTGATAAAGCGTTAGATGCACTACATAACTCAGGGGCATTGAACTTTTCAGCCAGGTAGATTATGAGCGCGAACAGGCTTACAGCCTTGCGGTTTTGAAACGCTGAACATTCCTGATCCTATGTATTGATAACGCTGAATGTTACTTATGCAAGCGTGCAGCTTACGCCGGATTGTCTTTATCCACCATGTGGATAAGACATGCGTGAAAACGTCTTCTTTTGTCGGAATGCTGAACTTTTTAACCGCAAAGTAAAGATTTTCGAGAGTATTTATTGTATGATGTTAGGAAGCATAAACTAGATAAACTGTTATCGGGATGAGATGGGAGGAGCAATATGTCTGAACTTACTGTAACCGCCAAGAGCAATTCCAACAATCTGCTGCGGCGTGATGTACGGTTTCTAGGAAACATTCTGGGTGAAGTTCTGGTCCACCAAGGCGGAACTGAATTACTGGATATTGTCGAAAAAATCCGTGAGACCAGTAAATCGCTGCGTTCCGAGTTTTTACCGGAGCTTTTTGCAGAATTCAAGCAAATGGTAAGCACGTTGAAACCGGACGTGAGGCATCAGGTGATCCGCGCGTTCGCGGTGTACTTCCAATTGGTGAACATTGCGGAGCAGAACCACCGGATCCGCCGTAAACGGGATTATGAGCGTTCTGCAGGGGAAAGCGTGCAGCCTGGCTCTATCGAAAGTGCTGTGCAGGAGCTCAAGGAGCGTAACTTCACGTTTGAAGAAGTGCAAAATATGCTGGAAGGGCTTTCCCTGGAGCTCGTGATGACGGCTCATCCAACAGAAGCGATGCGCCGTGCGATTCTAGATATTCACAAAAGAATTTCCGAGGACGTTATGCTGCTGGATAATCCGACGCTGACTTTCCGCGAAAGAGAGCAGCTGCGCGAGAAGCTGTTGAATGATGTTATTACCCTGTGGCAGACAGATGAGCTGCGTGACCGCAAGCCAACGGTACTGGATGAAGTGCGCAATGGGATGTACTATTTCCATGAGACGCTGTTCCACGTGCTGCCAGAGGTTTATCAGGAGCTGGAACGCTGCCTGAACAAATATTATCCGGGGAATGACTGGCATGTGCCTACATACCTTCGCTTTGGTTCCTGGATCGGCGGCGACCGTGATGGAAATCCATCGGTAAAGGCGGATGTAACGTGGAAGACGCTGGAAATGCAGCGCAAGCTGGCTATCCGCGAGTACCAGCGTATTTTGACAGGTCTGATGAAGAGTCTGAGCTTCAGCACGACCATCGTGAACGTATCTGAAGAGCTGCTGGCGTCGATCAATGAGGATCGCGAGAAGGTAACGCTGAAGAAGATGGAGATCTGGCATAACGAGAAGGAGCCCTACCGCATTAAGCTGGCTTACATGCTGGCCAAAATGACCCACGTCCTGGATCCGAACATGACAGGTACAGAGCGTTACCAGACACCTCAGGAATTCATTGAGGATTTGCGGATTATTGACCGCAGCCTGCGTCATCATTTTGCGGATTATGTAGCAGACACGTCTGTGAAGCAGACGATCCGTCAAGCGGAGCTGTTCGGGTTCCATACAGCGACACTGGATATCCGCCAGCACAGTAAAGAGCATGAGAACGCGATGAAGGAAATTCTTGCTCAGATGAACGTGGTGGAAGACTACGCGTCTATGGAGGAAGAAGACAAAATTGAGCTGCTGAATAAGCTGCTTAATGATCCTCGTCCGCTGACGACTCCTTACCAGGGCTACAGTGAAAGCACAGAGGAGTGCCTGGAGGTATTCCGCACAGTGTACCGGGCGCAGCAGGAATTCGGCGTCAACTGTATTTCCAGCTACCTCATCAGTATGTCTGAAGGGGCTAGTGATATCCTGGAGGTCATGGTATTCGCGAAGGAAGTCGGGTTGATTCGCAAGCATGCAGACGGCCGTGTCACAGCGACACTGCAGTCAGCCCCATTGTTTGAAACGATTGAGGATCTTCATGCCGCTCCGGCCATAATGAAGCGTCTGTTCCAGCTTCCATTCTTCCGGGAGAGCGTGAAGGCCATGAATGATGTGCAGGAAATCATGCTGGGTTACTCCGACAGTAATAAAGATGGCGGCGCAGTGACGGCAAACTGGGAGCTGCAAGTGGCCATGAAGGAAATTACGAAGGTGGGCGAAGAGTTCGGCATCAAGCTGAAATACTTCCACGGACGCGGAGGATCTCTCGGACGCGGAGGAATGCCGCTGAACCGCAGTATTTTGGCACAACCGGCGAACACAATTGCTGGCGGAATCAAAATTACCGAGCAGGGAGAGGTCATCTCCTCCCGGTACTCGCTGAAGGGCATTGCATACCGCAGCTTGGAGCAGGCCACATCGGCGTTGATCAAGGCATCTATCCAGGCGCGTACACCGCAGGAGAACGCACAGGAGAAGGAGTGGGAGGCAATTGCAGCCCAAATCTCCGAAGTGTCGCAGAACAAGTATCAGGACCTGATTTTCCGCGATCCGGATTTCTTGTCCTTCTTTAAGGAATCTACACCGTTGCCAGAGGTAGGAGAGCTGAACATCGGATCCCGTCCTTCCAAGCGGAAGAACAGTGACCGTTTTGAGGATCTGCGGGCTATTCCATGGGTATTTGCTTGGACGCAGAGCCGTTATCTGCTCCCGGCCTGGTATGCGGCAGGCACTGGCCTGAACAGTTATTATGAGGGCAAAGAAGAGAATCTGAAGGTTCTTCAGGATATGTATGTTAACTATCCGTTCTTCACTTCCCTCATTAATACACTGCAGATGGCTCTGGCTAAGGCTGATCTGATCATCGCAGAGGAATATTCCTTAATGACGAGTGATGAGACGGCTAGACAGCGCATCTTCGGTCTGATGAAGAACGAGTTTGAGCTGACGAAGCAAATGGTGCTGAAAATTACGGGCCAGCAGGAGATTCTGGATAACCAGCTGATGCTGCAGGAATCCATTCGTTTGCGTAACCCGTACGTAGATCCGCTGAGCTACCTGCAGGTGCAGCTGTTGAAGGAGCTTCGTAATCTCCGTGACAGCGGTGAGGACGATCCGGATCTGCTGCGTGAAGTGCTGCTGACGATTAACGGCATTGCCGCGGGACTCCGCAATACCGGTTAATGGGAAACAGGCCTTGAGGCATGTGCTGTGAAGCAGGCCCTATAAGCCATGAAATGACACGGAAGAGGCTCCCTTTAGGGGGAGCTTCTTTTTTCGTGCAGGTGGGGCTTTATGATTTGTGTTGCTTTTTAGATTTGGATGATTTACCATTTTAATGATGTGTTTAGACGTTACCCATCAGACCATTCTGGGGGAATTATGGTGGACAATTTAGATGTACGACTGGCGAAGCTGGCCCGAAAGGGAGACCAGCGGGCTTTTGCCGAGCTATTAGAGCTGTATAAAGATAAGATCTTCCATCTCGCGTATCGGATGCTGTATAACCGGCATGAGGCGGAGGATGTAGTGCAGGAAACGTTTTTGAGGGTATATAAGAATCTGGACCGCTATGATGAGAAGCAGAAGTTCTCCACCTGGGTGTACCGGATCGCAACTAATCTGTGTATTGATCGCCTTCGCAAACGAAAGCCCTCATACTCGCTTGATGCGGAGATGAGTGAACAGGAGGGCACGGATGGGTATTCCATGCTGTCGAGTCAGGACCCTTCTGTAGAATCCGAGGTACTGCTGTCCGAGACGCAGCAAATTATTCATCAAGCGATGGCGACACTGCCTGCGAAGTACAAGAGTATTATGATTTTGAGGTACATTCAGGATCTATCCTTACAGGAAATTAGTGATGTACTGGATCTGCCGGTGACGACGATCAAGACGCGGGTGCACCGCGGACGTGAGTTTTTGCGGAAGAAGCTGGAGTATAAGCTGTAAAACAGGAATTAAAATAAATGAAACATCTTCGTTTCCGGTGCGTAAACAAAGAAGCAAGTCTTATGCTTTGTGTAACAGAGCGGGACCCAGCAAAGAGATCGAACGAAAGGAATGGCTGATATGAACTGCAAAGTGGCCGTCTCTTTGATGCATGATTATCTGGATAATGACTTGTCCAAGCCGCAGCAGCTGGAGCTGAAAGCTCACATGGTGGAATGCACGGATTGCCGGAACAGACTGGAGGAGCTGGAGAAGACAGATATGCTCTTGTTCTCTCTGACTCATCATGCCACAGGCCCTTCGGAGGATTTAACAGAGCGCATTATGGGCATGCTGCCCAAAGAGAAGAAGCAAAAGGCATGGGTAACCTGGGTCAAAAGACATCCTGCTATCACCGCGGCAGCGCTGTTTCTTGTGGTGATGCTGTTCAGCACCGTCAGCTTCTGGGATCAGAACAATCAGCTTGTGGTAAGAGGCACCGAGCTTGACAAGCTCGTGATCAAAGGCCAGACGGTAATCATACCGCCGGACCAGACCATTACAGGTGACATCACTGTGGAGAACGGCAAGACTGAGGTTTTTGGACAGGTAGAAGGGAATCTGACCGTCATCGACGGGGAGCTGTTTCAGGCTTCTACAGCGTATATTTCCGGACAGGTTAAAGATATAGATAAAGCTATGGATTGGATTTGGTATAAGATCACCAATCTTTTCACGGATGTTGCATACCGTTAATCATGGACCTGCCAGCGAGGCAGAGGACATGAATACCGGCGCCTCCTTTCTGACGAGAAGGTGGCGCCTTTTTGTGTTTCTGTTATTTTCTAGGTGATCAATGGGCCGCTGACTTGCATCCTGAGTTCCCGGATTGTGTAACGATGCTGAACGAAAAAGTCGCGTAGTGACAAGGAGTTTCCTTAAAAAAATGGTTGATTTTACCTCGTCATACATATAAAATGTGTAACGAGGTTGGTGTTCATTATGGCTATCATTTATCAA
>NZ_JAGFIP010000032.1:0-6856 GCF_017582705.1 Paenibacillus sp. F411 | reverse complement strand
CCTTGAAGGAAAATATCCAATTACATGATGTTTGCGTAGATTTCATCAAATCATGAAGTTGAAATAAAAGAACTAGGGGAAAACCTCTAGTTCTTTTTAACTAATTAGACTTAGGAGGATTCTCTTACCAGGCCGGCAGTATTACGTATGGTTATAATGCAGAGAACGAGCGGACCTGGATGAACGTGAAGGGCCAGACCACTCTTTATGTGGTAAATCCGCATGCAGAGTACAGCCAGCTGCTGCTGGAGACCGATGAGGCGGGCAGAGTGAGCGCCGCTTATGTCTACGGTCTCGGCCTGATTGGCCGCGAGAGCGCAGACGGGCGCTACCAAAGCTACCATTACGATCTGCGCGGCAGTACGACACGGCTCACAGATGAAGAAGGCGACGTCACCGACCGCTATACCTATGGGGCCTTCGGCGAACTCGTGAAGCACGAGGGCACCACCCGCCAGCCGTTCGCCTACAACGGCCGCGATGGTGTACAGACTGACATCAACGGCCTTTACTACATGCGCGCGCGATACTATAACCCGGACATCAAGCGGTTTATGAACCGCGATGTGCTGCGAGGAGAAGTGAGCCTGGGGCTCAGTATGAACCGCTTCGCGTATGTAAACGGCAATCCGGTGACGTTTGTGGACCCGCTGGGGCTGGATGCGATTCAGGCAGGGAAGAGTAAGGGTACTACTAAACCTTTACAAAAACACCACTATGCAACAAATAAAAGTAAGAAATACACTCCTCAAATGGAGAATATAACTAAAAAGTATGGTTTAGATTTAGATGATGAATGGAATAAGGAATTATTAGCTCATCAAGGGAGACATCCATATGCATATCATGATTATGTATTAGATAAACTGAGCACTTATGATAGATTAGCTAAAGGAGATAGGGAGAAATTCCTTAAATTGTATGAAGGGTTAAAGCAGGAAGTAAGGGATAATCCAGATATGCTTTATAAAGAATATTGGAGGTCAAAATGAAATACTTCAAACTAATTTTAGATGACTGCAACGATAATGATGTAGTTGTTCATTGTGAGGATACACATGGATTTGAGCAGTATGAGTTAAAAGAAGGGAATTTTTTAGAGAATTGGAATGAGAATATCACTTTTTATTTTAATCTACATGATGGAAATAGATTTACTGACTATTTAGCAAATAATTTAGGCTGGTTCATTGTATCAAAAAAGTTTAAGGATGTAATAAAAAAATTTGAAGAAGGTGTGCAATTTCTACCTGTAAATATTGTTGATTTTGAAGGTAAATATAAGATAGAGAACCATGAATATTTTGTTGCAAATGTATTAGGGGTAGTTGACGCATTAAACCTAGAAAACTCTGATTATAGTGTTATGGAATTAGATGGTGAAAAAATATATTCTGTAAGAAAATATGCAGTATCGGAAGACAAAATAAATAACAAAAATTTGTTCAAATTAAAGGGAGCTGAAATTCCGTTATTCGTGTCAGAAACTTTTAAGCAATTAGTTGAAGAAAGTAATATTACTGGTTGTGAATTTCTAGAAATAAGAAATATCTTATAATTTTTGGGTCTGTCAATAAGTTTGTGTAAACTCTAAATCAAGAGTTCCCCTGTTAATGTTAAGAGAAGAAGATGCTCTTTAAGGCAGATGCTGGCCAATCCGCTCAGGATAAAACACGGATCGTTGAAGCAGGATCTGGCCCCAGTTTTGGACACGACCTGTCCACTTGCGAGTCACATCGACCGTCACTAAATAGAGCATTTTGAGAAGAGATTCATCCGTAGGAAAGATGCTTTTCCCTTTCGTCACTTTACGGAGTTGGCGGTGGTAGTTCTCAATCATATTGGTCGTATAAATAAGCTTGCGAAGCTCAGGCGGGTACTTAAAGAACGTGGCAAGTTCTTCCCAATTGTTGCGCCAGGAACGGACAATGAGTGGATATTTGGCGCCCCAGATCTCCTCAAACCGATCCAATTCCAGTAGAGCCATGTCCTCTGTTGTGGCCTTGTAGATGGGCTTTAAATCCGAGGTCACCTTCTTGAGATCTTTGTAGGATACATAACGGGTGGAGTTGCGGATTGGGTGGATGATACATTTTTGGATTTCCTTACTGGGATAACATGCTGAAATCGCTTGTGAGAAGCCCGTAAGGTTATCTACACAAGTAATGAGAATGTCCTGAACACCGCGATTTTTCAATTCATTGAGCACACTGAGCCAGAACTTTGCAGACTCATTCTCACCAATCCACATGCCAAGGACGTCTTTGTTTCCATTCAAATCAATGCCAATGACCATGTAAGCAGACTTGTTGACGATGGCCCCATCCTGTTTCAACTTGAAATGAATGGCGTCCAGAAACACCACAGCATACACGCTCTGTAGGGGGCGATTCTGCCACTCTTTCACGAGAGGGATAATCTATTGGTCACGTTGGAGATGAAGGTCGGAGAGACATCGAGGCCGTACAGCTGCTGCAGATGGTCCTGAATCTCACGAGTGCTGACGCCTTTGGCATAAAGTGCAATAATTTGGTCCTCAATGCCTGTCACATTGGACTGATGCTTCTTGACCACTAACGGCTCAAACTCACCTTCACGGTCTCGAGGTACCAAAATTTGCTGCTCACCATATTCACTGGTGATCTTCTTTTTGCTCTTGCCGTTTCGGCTGTTTGTGGTTTGCTTGTTCTTCACGACATGCTTTTCGTAACCCAGATGCTGATCTATCTCGGCCTCCAGCATCTCCTGAAGTGTTTCTGCAAACAGATCTTTCAAGGCGTTTTGTGCATCCTGCGCGGTCATCAGATTATTCTCTTCAATGAAAGCTCGCAGCTGTTGTTTATCCCAAAGTCCCATGTGTTCTCCCAACCTTTCTACTATGTTTCATTTTAATAGTTTTGGGAGTTTACACAATCTATTTTACAGACTCTAATAAATGGCGAACTGATTACTGGAAAAATAGAGCCAATGACTTTTAATGTTAAAGGGGAATGGAAATGAGTGTAGAAAATTATCAAAAAGCAAAAGAAATTATTTTGAGTGAAGAAGAGATTGCAGACTTTGTGGGTGGTCATACAGATGAATTAATTAGTTTGGCTGAAGAAAAATTAGGGTTAAAGTTTACTGGTTTATATCTTGATTATTTAAAGGCATTTGGAGCAGGTAATTTCGGAGCACAAGAAATATACGGAATTATTAATGCTGATTTTGAAAATTCATCAGTTCCAGACGCTATATGGTACACTTTAACAGAACGAAGAGAAATTAATCTACCTAATAATCTACTAGTTATATATGATACAGGGAGTGACGAAATATTTTGTTTAGACTTTAATCAACTTGATGATAATGGTGAACCAAAAGTAGTATCTTTTGTACCTGGAGTTGACTTAGAGAGTCAAACATATGAAATAATTGCTAATGACTTTGGTGATTTTTTATTAGACTTAGTTAAGCTAGAAGTATAGATTTGAAAACCTTGATTGGCTATATGCCTTTCAAGGTTTCTTTTTTATTGGGGGGCTATCCAGTGACGAATAGTTCACTTTTTATTCAGAGAATATGAGTAACTCTTGTAAGCTCTATATTATGTTCTTACAAATTATAAAGTACGTACAACACCTATAAAACCGGTTTAACCCCTTTAATTCGGACCACGCACCTCTTATTCGACCAATTGCATTGAATTGCTTAAGGTTGTTCGGTTTTCGTCATTTTCCTTCCGGCGGTTACACTTTGATGACCTTGGGCTCCACCACTCCTTGTTGAATTGCATCTCGGTATTCGTACGGCGACAGATCGTATATAACTAGAGACGGTCGTATAATACTCGCTATTCGTTTAAAAAGCGTTACGAAAATTAAAATGTAACGGGAGTGTGAATAGTTGAACGTTGTTGGGTATCTACGAGTCTCCACTCAAGGACAAGCAAGAGAGGGAGATGGCTTAAAATCTCAAGAAGATGAATTCAAAGCATACTGTGAAGAACAGGGTTTTATTGAGTATGTGGTAGTTGGACAGACAAAGTTATAAAGTAATTGCTAGTGATTTTGGTGATGGTATGTAAACGGCAATCCGGTGACGTTTGTGGACCCGCTGGGGCTGGATGCGATTCAGGCGGGGAAGAGTAAGGGTGGGGGTGAAACTGCTAAGTCAGTTAACAAGTATTGGGATAACGTTATAGAATTTAATGGTAATAAGTTGTATCCTAGAAATGACTTGTTTGACCCTAATACGATAAGTTCTTGGAAGGCAAAGGGAAAAACGGTTACTGGCACAAATGCTGAAAGAATGGCATCTGGGAGAGCTCCAATAGGATATGATGGTAAATCAATAAATCTATATCATTTAACCCAGACCTAGTCGGGATCTATTGCAGAAGTTAGTCAGTCTTTTCATCAAAAATATTACTCTATACTTCATATTAATACTGGGGAATTACCATCTGGGATAAATAAGGCGGATTTTGACGCTTGGAAAAAAGGATATTGGAATAATAGATCCAATGATTTTATGCAATAAGAAAGAGGGATAAAATGAATAAGTATGATGAGATACAAAAGCTAATTGCTGAAGCGGGGGATTCGGTTGAATTCGCAGATTATGGAGAGGGGATTTCTGAAGAATGGATAATAAAAGCTGAAGAGCGACTAGGTTTCAGACTTCCTGATTCTTACAAATGGTGGTTAAGAAACTATGGTGGTGGAGAAATCTATGGTGAAGAGATATTTAGTATTTATGAACAAGATTTTGATACCGTTGTCGGTGGAGATGTAGTGTATAATTATGAATTAAACATGAAAAATAAAAATTACAGTAAAGAGAAAGTTGTAATTTGTGAAGCAAATGATGATGTTTTCTATTTTGATCTATCTAAAAGAAAAGATGAAAATGAATTAGCAATCTATTCTTTGAATGATAATAAAAAATATGCGAATGATTTCATTGAAATTTTAAAGAAAAGAATGGCAGAAAAATATTTATAAAACTATTCTTAAAACCTTGATTGGCTATTTGCCTTTCAAGGTTTCTTACTTTAATGCCTATATTAAATCAGCTGATATTGAGTGAGAGAAAAAGAAAATGACCTGTATGAGAATCGAGAGCTCATGATGGTTGTACCGTCATGGAGTATCGTTTCAATACATGGAGGAACTAACAAGAATGAGAAAATGGGCGAGATGACATTTTACATGGCAGGGGTAGTTATGACATGGAAAGGATAATAAATTAACGAGAATGACAAAGCTCGTGGCGATAAACAATGGCTAACGTAATAAGGCGTTCTTACTCAGCGTTGGCTTATAAATTTTAGGTTGTATTTTTACAAGAGATGGTCTTATAATACTCACTATTCGTTTAAAAGCGTTACATAAACTGTTATTTCCGTAACGGGAGGGTGAAAAGTTGAATGTCGTTGGGTACAGACGAGTTTCCACTCAAGGACAAGCAAGAGAGGGATATAGCTTAAAATCTCAAGAAGATGAAATCTGAATCGCTACACTTAGTTGGACAGAAAAAATAAGGGCTAGTAGAATGAAAACAACACCATGGGGAGTAGATCTACTATGCCAAGAGAAAGACGTACATTTACAGCAGAATTTAAGAGACAAATGGTTCAGTTATATACAAATGGGAAAACAAGAGCGGCCATTGCAAACGAGTATGAGCTTAGCCCCTCTGCGCTAGATCGCTGGATCAAACAATCACAAACCTCAGGCTCGTTTTCTGAAAAAGACAATCGAAGCGCTGAAGAGAATGAACTTATTGCGCTTCGAAAAGAACTGAAGCAACTGCGAATGGAGAATGACATTTTAAAGCAAGCC
This sequence comes from Paenibacillus sp. F411, assembly GCF_017582705.1. Lineage (NCBI taxonomy): Bacteria > Bacillati > Bacillota > Bacilli > Caryophanales > Paenibacillaceae > Paenibacillus > Paenibacillus sp. F411. The sequence goes on along the minus strand of NZ_JAGFIP010000032.1, from coordinate 1,031 downwards.
GCGCTGATCATGGGACGAAAATAAACATCATTAAGCAAAACAGTGATAAATACTCGGTATCAGCAATGTGCGAAGTCCTGCAAATCGCTAAAAGCACGTTCTATTATGAAGCGAGCGAGAAAGGTAACAAAGTCGACGATAACCTTACGAAAGCTATCGTAGAGATTTTCCAGAGTAATCGCAAAGCCTACGGAACACGGAAGATTAGAACGAAACTCCAGGAGCAAGGATACACGGTTTCCAGGCGCTGTATTGGGCGGATTATGAAAGAGCAAGGTCTTGTGTCCACGTACACAATCGCTCAGTATAAACCGCATAAAACGGCTTGTAACGATGCAAAAACAGCCAATGTTTTGAAACGCGAATTCAACCAAAAAGAAGCAAAACGTTTTGTCGTCAGCGATCTGACGTATGTTAAAGTCGGGCATAAGTGGCATTACATTTGTGTACTGATCGACTTATTCAATAGAGAAATCATTGGGCACAGTGCAGGTCCACGTAAGGATGCTGCTTTGATTTCTCGTGCCTTTGCCACAGTAGAAGGCGATTTGAGCGACATACAGTGGTTTCACACGGATCGTGGAAGAGAGTTTAAAAACCAGACTATGGATGCGTTGTTACAGACCTTTAACATTGGTCGTTCACTCAGCATGAAAGGCTGTCCTTACGACAACGCCGTCGCTGAAGCGACTTACAAAGTAATGAAGACCGAATTCTTTAACCAGATGAATTTCCAGAGTCTCCACCATCTTAGGTTAGAATTATATGATTATGTGAACTGGTTTAACAAACACCGGGTTCATGGTTCACTAGGTTACATGACGCCCGTTCAGTATAAAGCTGCGGCCCTTAAAAAAGTTGTCTGATTTACTGTTGACAGTCCAAATCATTAATTTATAGTGGGAGGCTTGTATGAGAAAGTTGAGTCCTAGCCAAGAATTATTTTTCAATACTCTACAGGAAATTCAAGAAGAGGTAGTTCAGACTGCTGTGAGTAAAAGTAGTTGTGAAAATGCTGAGAGGCTATTGTA
>NZ_JAGFIP010000031.1:0-8511 GCF_017582705.1 Paenibacillus sp. F411 | reverse complement strand
CAAGGGCTGCTGGATGAATTAGACACAATAGAGCGGTTTGAAGCGCCTGGACACGGTCGAATCTTGGGCGAGGTAACGCAAAAACAGGCTGATTTATTTCGAGCACTGGGAGTAGAGCCTCCCTCGTTATAAATTCCGGGAACTTAGGATATAATTTCCACCACCATCAAATCGATAATGGACTTTTGAACCAGCTGTAAATTTAACGTCAGGTCTTACTTGCCTAATCATTCCATTATGGTCTAAAGTTTCATGCCATGTTCTTTTTAGACCTGTTGTAGGGTTCCATTCTCTAACTACTCTTCTCCCTGCCATTTCACCAGCTTTTGAAGCTGGGGTTATCTCACCATAGTATCTAATTCTTCCATCTGATAATTCTCTTACTCCAGCCTTACCATACTTTTCACTTTGTTGATAATGAGTTTTTAATTTATCAAATTGAGTAGAACTATGTGCAGGATTTCCTATACCCTATGTTGTAATCTTAAAAGCTAAAAATAAAAAAATCAGCCTTTTATAATCTTATTAAACTACTTCTTTCTCTTTTATTATCGGCAATTCATAGGCAGTTCTGTGCTTCATCATGCCATAGATAATGTTTACAAGCCTTCTCATAATGCAGACCAATGCTTGTCCTTTTGTTTTGCCTTCTTTCAGTTTTCGTTGGTAGTAAGCATAGAACACTGCGTTCCTTGGCAGTTTACTTCCTTTTGCTACTTGCACTTGCTGTACAGCTAGGTTATAAAATAAAGCGTGCAGCGCCCGATTTCCCTGTTTGCTTTTATGTTCCTTGCCTTTCCCACCAGAGCCAAAGAAAACAGGTGTAATCCCCGCAAATCGTGCTAATTTGTTGGCATTAGGAAAACGTCTTACATCACCTATCTCTGCAATTAATGCAGAGGCTGTCACAAGGTCAATGCCTGGCATGGAGTCCAGTTGAAAGTCTAGTAAACTCATTAACTGTTTTAATTCGCCTTCCACATAGTTCATTTCCTTCTTTTTAAACGAAATGTCTCGAACTATGCTTCTCACTAGAAAGTCTCGTGTTTCTTGGTGTTCTTTCGCTGTGTGTCCATCTTCTTTCATCAGCTTCAATATTTCATTCGCTTTTTTCACTGAACATGTATTGTTACTGGCTTCTAATAAAAAAGTGGTCAATTTCTTCACACTTACACCGTCTAAACTTGAAGGTGACGGGTATCGTTTCCAAAATGCCAATGCCGTTTTCCCATCTACTTCTGAGAAAAACTTTTTATAGCTCGGGTAATGATGGCTCAATTGAATATGCAGTTGGTTTTTTAAAGCACCTTGAGCTTTCACCAATGCATTTCTTCTAGTGACCAATTGTTGTATCGACCAAAATAAATCATGTGGTTTAGCGTCAGGCAATTGGCTAAGTTGTCTTACCAATATTCTAGCCACACATTCCGCATCCCAGCTATCACTTTTTTGTGTGGTCATATGGCTTTTTCGTTCAGCGTATGAAAGAGCTGGGTTTACTTCCTTTACAACCTGTCCATGGTCGGTTAAAAACTGTGCTAACGATCGCCCATAGCCTCCGACATCTTCTAAGCCAAACACAGGCGTCAATCCGTCTTCTATTAGTTTATCAATGTTCAATAAAAACGTGGAGAAGGCAGAGGGTTTATTTTCAAACTTTATTTCATCTAGTTTTTCTTGCCAACAATTAATAATCACTGCCACATGGTGCTGTTTATGCAAGTCTACACCCACATAAATGTGTTTCTGTTTTTCATGCATGGTTCATCCTCCTATTCAGTTGTCAATTATTGAATGAAAATGCCGGCAACCTTAGTTCGAGCGTTCACCATCCGGTGCGCATTGGTACGAAAGCCTATCCATTTTCATCGTTACATAGTAATTTATAAGAAAATGACTCCCTTTTTTAAGTAACCTTTTAAATTATTGCTTCATGTTTCCCATTTGCTTGTATTTGTCCGTATGTATAGATCCCTTGATAAAAACTTTCTCGGTCTAATATTCGCTTCACTTGTACTTTCGTAAATGCTTTCCCTTGTGTTGTTTGATATCCTTCATCATTTAATGCTTCTGCCAATCTAGACAGTGACCATTTCCAATGTAGCTGTTTAAGCTCAAACAACCGTTTTACTACTTCTGCATGACCGTTATGTATTTTTAGTTCTTTTTCACCCTTTCGTTTGGTATAGCCAAATGTCGCCCTTCCTCCTGCATATCCGCCTTCCTTTGCCTTTTTATTTCTCCCTTTTGTTAGCTTCAGCGCTATTTCAAGTCGTTGATATTGGTCTAATAACTCCATTAAGCCATTGACCAAAAAGTCGTTGGGGTCTTTCTTATGGATACTGTACATAGGTTGTTCAATACTTTTAATGTCACAACCATATTTCTTCAACTCTCGTTGTATCAGCACCTTCACAATATCTGACCGCCATAATCGGCTTGTGTTCAGCACCACCACATAATCAATTTGGACAGACGAAAGGTGAGCCAACATTTCTTGTAAGCCCACCCTATCAATTTCTAATGCTTCTTCATTCAGTTTTGCGCCACTAATTCCTTCATCTCTAAAAATATGAATCAAGTTTAAGCCTTGTTCTTCACAAAATGCTTTAATTTCATCTTCTTGATATTTCAAGCTATATCCATCTCTTGCTTGTCCTTGAGTTGAGACTCGTATATACCCAACAACGTTCAACTTTTCACCCTCCCGTTACATAAATTTTAATTTGTGTAACGCTTTTTAACGAATAGCGAGTATTATACGACCGTCTCTTGTAAAAATACAACCCAAAATTTATAAGCCAAAGCAGTATAAGAAACAGTCTTACACGTTACCCATTGTTATCGCCACGAGCTTTGTCATTCTCGTTAGTTTGTTAGCTATTCCATGTCATAAGTACCCCTGCCATGTAAAATGTCATTTCGCCTAATTCTCGTTATTGTTCAGTTCATCCAACTGTTAATACGATACTCCATGATGGTAGGACCATCATGAGCTCTCGATTCTCAAACAAATCATTGTTCGTTTTGTCACAGTCAAAATTTAAAAAAGGTTTGAAGAACATACCCCATAAATTTATTAGACTTACATTGGTAGCCAAATCAAAGGAAAAAGCGATAGAAAGATTATATCTATCTTGCTATCGCTTTCCTTATAAATATCTTTTAAGTGTTCTGTTGTCTATAGCTCAACATATTCAGCATAAACCGTCACATCTTTTTGCTTGTATCTTAACTCGCAAAATTCTGCTGGGTAAAACTCTTTTTCAACAAAACAAATTTTAAGACGTTCGATGACATATTCTATTTCATCTGAATCCATTGTTATTGTAATAGAATTATTCTGAAGTGAATTTATTGTATTAATATCTTCATTTCTTTTAACTTTCAAAATCCTATCCTTTTCAATTCTAATCACCGCTTCATCTGAATATAAAACTTCTGATAAAAGGGTAATTAGCTCTTCAATACCACTATCATCAAATAATATTTTAGCTGATATTTTACCTGTAATTTCAAACCTAATCATACTCCCCATCCTTTTACCGTAGTGGAACATGGATATTTTTAATTACTTCAAACTTATTCCCTTTAGGATTAAGAAATTCAAAGTGAACATGAGGAGTATTCGGTACTAATGGTCTACCAATACCATGGTTACCTAAATAATCATCGGGCTTTACTCTAAATTGTCTAGCTCCATCCAAACTTCTCCATTTTCCATCGCCGACTTTGACATAATCTTCACCAAGGAAAAGCTTTCTTTGATTTCCAATGTCAGCTTTGTCGATAGACCTTCTCCACTCCGTCACTTGTTCTGTTTTCTTTGTAAACTTATCCTTTGAAAATAGATTGGTGGACCTTGAACCTGATTGATATCCTTTTCTAACGCTACTAACAGTTTCACCCGTACCCTTAGGAATATCTAAAAATGCACTTTATGTAAGGGTGGCAGTTATTGAACCACCACCCATATTAGTTAACTAGCTATTGTTTCAGGTTGATCTGGCATGATATATGCCTTCTTATTTTTCATCATACCATAGATAATTCTGACTAACCTTCTCATAATACAGAGAAGGGCTTGTGACTTAGACTTCCCTTCACTTAGCTTACGGTTATAGTAAGCGTAAAAGACAGGGTTACGAGGTGTTTTACTCCCTTTACAGACCTGTACTTGTTGAACAGCTAGGTTGTAAAAGGTATCGTATAGCTTTCTATTGCCCTGTTTCGTTTTCTTCATCGTTTCTTTACCGCCCGAACCCATTCTGATAGGGGCTATCCCTGCATATCTTGCTAGTTTATCAGAGTTAGCGAAGCGGTGTATGTCACCAATCTCTGCAATTAAAGCGGATGAAGTAACGGTATCAATCCCTGGCATGGTTTCAAGCTGCATACCTAACGTCTGAATAGTGACCTTTAACTCTTTGTCTACCTTCTTGATTTCCTGCTTTTTAAAACGGATATCTCGCACTATACTTTGAATAATAAAGTCTCTAGATGTCTGATATTTACGCTTTACCTCTCCATCAGTTTGAACGAGCGATAGTATCTGTTCTGCTTTTCTAGTGGAACAAGCATTATTACTTGCTTCTAATAGGAACTTGCGTAAGTCCTCTATGGTTGCCCCCTCCAAATGTGAAGGTGAAGGATAGCTTTCCCAAAAGGCTAGTGCTGTTTTCCCATCCACTTCTGAAAAGAAATCCTTGTAGCTTGGATAATGATAGTTTAATTGCATATGAAGTTGATTTTTCAAAGCGGTTTGGGCTTTCACTAAAGCGTTTCTTCTTCCAACAAGTTGAGCGATTATCCAATGAATATCCGATGGTGCAGCGTCAGGTAAAAAAGGTAGCTTGCGAATTAAAACATCTGCGACACATTGAGCGTCCCAACTATCATGCTTTTGTGTCATCGCATAGCTGTTTCGTTCCGCATTGGATAAAGAAGAGTTAACGAATTTGACAATATAGCCTTGTCCAATCAGATACAACGCTAAATCTCGTCCATAACCACCCACATCTTCTAATCCAAATACAGGGGTCAAGTCTTCTGTAAGATACCTATTCACATATTCTAATAAACTAGGAAAAGCTATTGGTTTGTTTTGAATTGTCATTTCCCCTAGCTTTTCATGCCAACAATTCAATATCACCGCTGTATGTTGGAACTTGTGTAAATCTAACCCTATATAAATATGCCTATCTCGTTTCATCAGAAAACCTCACCCCTACTTTGGATTTAAACGATTAAAGCAAGACAGAGAATGTCGGCAACCTTAGGTCGAGCGTTAGTCTCCTAGAGACTCGCAAGGGTACGAAAGCCTATCCATCCTCTATCTGTTAACCGTTATAAAATGGCTTGATGTTTGCCAGTTACTGTTATTTCACCATAGCGGTATAACCCACTATAAAACGCTTTTCTATCCAAAATCCGTTTGATCTGGACTTTCGTAAACAATTTTCCTTGTTTCGTTCTGTGTCCTTCTGCATTCAGTTGTTCTGCAAGTTGTGTTAATGTCAATGAAGGATACTGTTCCTTTAGGTCAAAAACTCTTTGAACGGTTCTGGCTTGTCTGTCATCTATGACAAGCCTTTTCTTACCTCTCTCCACTTTGTAGCCTAATGCGACATTTCCTCCTGCATAACCGCCCTGTTGGGCTTTCTTGTTTCGCCCTCTCCCTAGCTTTAGTGAGATTTCTAATCGTTGATATTGGTCTAATAACTCCATTAAGCCATTAATTAAAAAATCGCTAGGGTCTTTCTTATGGATACTGTATTGCGGTTGTTCAATACTCCGAATGTCCACTCCATACTTTTTCAACTCTCGTTGAACTAACACTTTCACTATGTCTGACCGCCATAAACGGCTTGTATTCAGTGTGACAACATAATTCACCTCTTGGCGGGAGAGATACTCCAACATCTCCTGAAAGCCTAATCTGTCCACTTCTAACGCTTCCTCATCGACTTTAGCCCCACTAATACCCTCATCCTTAAACAAGCGTAAAAGCGTGTATCCTTGTGCCTGACAATATGCTTTGATTTCATCTTCTTGGTAAGCAAGGCTGTATCCATCCCTTGCTTGTCCTTGTGTCGAAACTCGAATATAACCGATAACATTCATGGCATTTCCCCCTCACCGTTACGCAAATCGAGATTAACGTAACGCTTAGCCGCTATATTTAATATAAATTCATTGTATGCGGCTTTAGCGATACAATCAACCCCTTTACCGATACAAATTTATTGTGTATCGTAAAAGTAACATGAAGAAGGGGAAGGGAAATACCATGCCAATTTCAATCAAACTCAAGGAAATCCTTAAAGAACGTGACCTTTCACAACGTGAATTGGCGCGAATGACAGGGCTTCGCCCTAATACAATAAGCCATCTTTGTTCAGACAATGTGGACAGGGTTTATCTATCAACATTAGAAACAGTATGCAAAGTGTTAGACATCGACATTCAGGAGTTAATTAAGGTGGAGTAGCCTCACGCTAGTAATCGTTCTATGTACGTAAAAGTTGCGAAAAATTTAAAAAGGGAGGGAGAAAACAAAGGTAGGGTATTAGAGGTTGAGAATGGTAGTATCTAATAATTTTCAGGTTATTTATTCGATTTGAATTTCATTATATAGGGTGTACGTTTTGAAGTGTTGTACGTACTATATTATTTGTTAAAACATCATATAGGGCTTACGATGATTATCCTTATTCTTTTAATAAAAATTGGTTTACTCGGCACTAGGTAGCCCCACCAAAAAAAAAGAAACCTTGAAAGGCAATTAGCCAATCAAGGTTTTTTGGTATTGATTAATCAAGAAGAAATTCGGGATATTCATTTTCTAATTTACTAATCATCTTCTTATCTTTGGTTAGGATGAAAAACATGTCACCATCTAAAATTCTTATTTCTAAATGCGATAAGGAATGTTGAATGGTATTAACCTCTGTAACTTCCACCTTTGGACGAAAGTTATAATCATAGGGGTAATTATTGAAAAAGCAAACAAATACCCCTCTCCTAATTGTTTGAGTATCGTCCAGAACTTCATAAAGAGTTGCTCCCTCTAAAAATACTATTTTTTCATTTTCAACTTTCTCCCCGAATTTCCATGCAATTTCTTTATTTTTATGGGTGCCAGAACCTGGATAGTCTCCAGAATATCTTGGTATAATATCTAAATCTCCTACCCCCCAATATATATTGTTTTGTTCTCTGGATATAACATTAATTAATCCCTTGATAAAATCACTGTTGTTATTCCCATCAGAATATTGAAATTTAATCATAATTTCACCTCTTTTACTTAAACGGTATGTTAGTATCCATACGGTGGTCAATCTTGTATCCACCTATTGGATATCTTTCATTCCATTGAACTTCATGCCAATGTGGAACACTATGGTTTGAAGGATACCCATGGTTTGTAAAGTCAACCCAACCTTTTTCTCTACCATAATCATCATAATACTTAGTTTGTTTAAGGTTACCAAATTCATCATACTTGTTGAGACTCTTAGTTCCTGGTTCAACAAACTTAGGAAGATTTTTTCCATATGCTTCATCTGGTAAGAAAGGTTCCTTAGCAAAATCATCAACTTTACCCTTACCCTTATTCTTCCCTGCCTGAATCGCATCCAGCCCCAGCGGGTCCACAAACGTCACCGGATTGCCGTTTACATACGCGAAGCGGTTCATGCTGAGCCCCAGGCTCACTTCTCCTCGCAGCACATCGCGGTTCATAAACCGCTTGATGTCCGGGTTATAGTATCGCGCGCGCATGGTGTTAAGGCCGTTGATGTCAGTCTGTACACCATCGCAGCCGTTGTAGGCGAACGGCTGGCGGGTCGTGCCCTCGTGCTTCACAAGTTCGCCGAATGCGCCATAGGTGTAGCGGTCGGTGACGTCGCCTTCTTCATCTGTGAGCCGTGTTGTACTGCCGCGCAGATCGTAATGGTAGCTTTGGTAGCGCCCGTCTGCGCTCTCGCGGCCAATCAGGCCGAGCCCGTAGACATAGGCGGCGCTCACTCTGCCGTCTCCAGCAGCAGCTGGCTGTACTCTGCATGCGGATTCACCACATAAAGAGTGGTCTGGCCCTTCACGTTCATCCATACGTAATACTGCCGGCCTGGTAAGAGAATCCTCCTAAGTCTAATTAGTTAAAAAGAACTAGAGGTTTTCCCCTAGTTCTTTTATTTCAACTTCATGATTTGATGAAATCTACGCAAACATCATGTAATTGGATATTTTCCTTCAAGGACTTTTTGCTTTCTTTTTCAATGATATCTAACTGGAGAGTATCTTTTGTGTAACCGTCAATAAGCTCCATTATGCTATATATAGTGTCATAAGTTACATCATACAATAGCCTCTCAGCATTTTCACAACTACTTTTACTCACAGCAGTCTGAACTACCTCTTCTTGAATTTCCTGTAGAGTATTGAAAAATAATTCTTGGCTAGGACTCAACTTTCTCATACAAGCCTCCCACTATAAATTAATGATTT
>NZ_JAGFIP010000030.1:0-8811 GCF_017582705.1 Paenibacillus sp. F411 | reverse complement strand
GACGCGGCAGGATTCACTTTATGTTACAGCCTGGTATGTTGCTCGCCCTGTCTCTGACAGGTACTTATGTCGATACGCTTCTACGCACAGATTTCGCCATACGCAGGTATCCTAGCTACACAGGGGCTTGGTCCCTCCTGTGACCGGATTTTCACCGGCTAGAGAATGCGTGCTTAGCTGGGCACGCCAGCACAAAAAAGCCGCCCGCGCTTCTCGCGGACAGCTATACCAGCTACCAATCGACCGATCGGCTCCTTCCTCCAGCGCGAACGTCCCGTTTGGGATTTCCTTTTGGAGGAGAGGGCATCTTGCTCTTGAGGGATTTGGGCACACTGCCTAGCAGCATCCAGGCCCCCGGCATGTATTTCATGATGGTCTGCACTACAATTGCGCTGATCACCAGTGCCGTAACCATTCCCCCATACACCCAGATCAGATAATCATCCGTGACCGGATTCAGATTCAGATCATACAATCTGTAAATTGCGAGCCAGAGCGGATGCACTAAATAGATGGCAAAAGAAAGCTCTCCAATCCGGATCAGCATAGATTTCATCATGCTCCAGTCGCTGTTAAACAGCCAATTGGTGAGCTGCATCAGCACCAGCGCCGAGAACATCGTATGCATGTTCCACAGTCCCTCATACCACAACGAATCATGCCAATTGCTGTACAGGCGCGCCTCATACCAGATCAGAACATGCGACAGCCCCATTGCCAGCCAGCCGACCCACAGGATGAAGGTACCCTTTCTCTGCCGCGGGGTCTGATCTTTCCAGCTGGAGCTCAGCCAGGCCTTAAAGGTATCATAATGGATCGCCAGGTACGCTCCCAGTACATAATAGGCCATATAAGAGATCGCAAGGCTGCCTTTATCCACAAACTTCAAATCGTACTTATTCCAGAGAATGAATCCCCACTGCAGCAGCAATCCGATCGGGACCGCCCAGCGCACCAGAAATTTGGAGGATTTGAACAGCAGCAGGAACAGCGGAAACAGAATATAGAACTGCAAGCTGATAAAAACAAAGTATAAATGCGTATAATTTTTACCGGTAATCAGCCGATGCCAGAAATCAGCCCATAATGCTGATCCGTCCAGCGGACCGGAGAGCATTCCATTTTGATAGAGCCGTATTCCAAAATATCCGATCGAAATGAGCAAATACGGAAGCAAGATGAACAGCAGCCGTCTTTTGTAGAAGTTAAGAATCAGTCCTTTGGTCAGCGGCCGGTCATAATAATTGTAGAACAGCACAAAGCTGCTCAAAAAAATAAAAGAAGGCGTCCCGTACTTAAAAAAGATATTGATAAAATTGATCATAAAGTAGAATCGGGAGTCTACAGCTTCGACGGTGGCAAACGAGGTGGCATGGACATGCAATACACCTAAAATAGCCATGGCGCGGTAGATGTCCAGCTGCGGCAGCCTCTCCCTTGAGTTGATGGTGGCTTCCATTGCTTTTCACTCCCTTTTAAATTTGCAGCACATGAATCATTAAACCATTCACTCTTATACCTACTCTTCCAACCCTAAACCTTCTCTTAAAAAAAGAAAAGCCCCTCACGGCGCATCTCGTGGGAGCTACTAGCTTACATTTACTTTTGCGTCCTTACTAATTTTACTACAAGTCCACAAAGATTGGAACTTCATCGCGATAACGTACTCATGCATTCTCTTCTTCTGGCTTAGAAGGCTTTAGCTCCCGAAGCGGATTTCCACCGACAAAAGCGCCCGGCGCTACATCCTTATGCACGACAGCACCCGCGGCTACCACAGCGCCGTCTCCAATTGTGACGCCCGGCAGAATCGTGACATTGGCACCGATCAGCACATTGTCCCCGATCACCACATCCCCCAGCCGATATTCCTTGATCAGGTATTCATGAGCCAGGATGGTGCTGTTATATCCAATGACTGAATTTTCGCCAATCGTGATCCGTTCGGGAAAGAATACATCCACCATCACCATCAGTCCAAACGCCGTATGACTCCCTACTCTCATTCCCAGCGTGCGCCGGTAAATCCAGTTCTTGAGCGGAAGCACCGGGCAGTAGCGCGCCAACTGAATACAAATAAAGTTTTTGACCCCTTTCCAGGGGCTCACGGTTCGATAAATATGCCAAAGCGCATTATAGCCTTCTACGGGATAGCGTGTTACGTTCCTGCCCATTCTTAACGGCTCCATTTCTTTTGCTGGATCTGAACTGCTGGCTCTTGGTGCTTCAAATTCATTTAGGCTATTCTTGCCCCGGCTCTAGCAGGCGATACAGATCACGCATATCCTGCAAAATATAATCGGCTCCACATGACCGCAGCATTTCCGGCCCCTTCAATGACCAGGCGACCCCTGCTGCAAGTGCTCCTGCCGCCTTGGCCGACTGCATATCCACCGCACTGTCGCCCACCATCAGGGTCGTTGCCGGGTTAGCACCCAGAAGCTCGATCGCCTTTTGCACCGGCTCCGGATGGGGCTTCGGATGCTCTACATCATTGACCGTCACCACGGCATCCATGTAGGGAGCCAGCTTGAATTTGTCCAGCGTCATCAGCGTCGACGGCCGGATCTTCGTCGTTACGACGCCCATGCGAAGGCCTTGTCCTTGAATCCATTCCACCACTTCATTGACGTAGGGAAAGGTTTTGACCATTTGATCATGATGCTGTTTATTGTACGCGCGGTATAAGGGAACCAGCTCCTCGACGTCCTCTAGGCCAGAGAAGGTCTGAAGCTGATACTCCAGTGTAGTCCCCATGTGGGGAATGATCTGTTCTCGTGTCAGCGGTCCATCGGGATTGCGCTGAAATACATGCATAAATGAAGCAATAATCAAGTCATTGGTATCTATAATCGTGCCATCCAGATCAAAAAGTACAGTTTCAATCATTTACGTTACTCCTTGTGCGAGCTTTTACTTTTCTTTATCGTCTGGCGAGTCCACTACAGAATCCGTCTGCCGCGCTTGGGGCTTTTGCGTCTCCGGCGTTGACGTGGATCGCTGTTCTGAGAGCTCCTCCTTGCGGCGGGAACGGTTCAGATCCGCTTCCGGCGTAGGTGCTCCGGCATTTTTGGTGCTTACAATCGGGTCCATATATCTTGCGCTCGCTTTTCCCGTAGTCCGGCGGATCACAATCAGTGCAATGGCGGCGATAATAATCAGCAGAGCCAGCAGCTGGGAAATCCGAACGTTTCCGTATACAGGATCCAGATAGCCCTGTTCAAAGCCCATCCAGGTCATCGGGCTCCACAGACTATTCAGGAAGGAAGCCAGGCCCGCCGAGCCTTGAAACGCCAAGCTGTCAGTACGCAGCGCTTCAATAAAGAAGCGTCCGATGGAATACCAGATGAAATAGCTGATAAACAGCTCGCCCGCACGCAGAAACTTTTGTCTTCGAAGCACCAGCAGCAGCGCGATGCCCACGAAATTCCACAGCGATTCATAAAGGAACGTAGGGTGATGGAATACGCCTTTTACGTTCATTTGATCGACAATAAAATCAGGCAGGTGCAGTGTGTTTCGTAAAAAAGACTCTTCTACCGGTCCGCCATAGGCTTCCTGGTTCACAAAGTTACCCCAACGGCCAATAGCTTGCCCGATTAACAGCGATGGTGCACAAATATCGGCAATTCGCCAGAAGGAGTAGCCCTGTCTGCGAACATAAATGACAGCGCAAATAATAGCCCCGATCAGGGCGCCGTAGATGGCAATACCACCCTCCCAAATTTTGAAGGCATCCCAAATATTATCCTTGTAATCCTCCCATTTGAAGGCGACATAATAAATTCGGGCCGCTACAATTGCAGACGGTACCCCGAGCAGCAGGAGGTCCATGAAGAATTCCTGCGGTATGCCGAAGCGCTTCCCTTCTCTGATCGCGAGCAGTAAGCCTGCCAATGCGCCCAGACCCAAAATAATTCCGTACCAATGCACCGGCAGCGAGCCTATTTGAAATGCAATCGGATTGATGAGCAGAGACATCCCCAATTCCCCCTAGTCCATATCGTCCATATCCTCGGCAATGGTTGCCGTTAATTTGTTCGTGAATTGCAGCGCCGCATTTAAACCCATCTGCTTCAGGCGATAATTCATAGCCGCAACCTCGATAATGACCGCCAGGTTTCGGCCTGGTCGGACGGGTATGGTAACGAGGGGAATGTCGGTATCAATAATTCGTGTCGTTTCCTCATCCAGACCCAGACGATCATATTGCTTATCCTGCTGCCAGGCTTCCAGTCGAACCACAAGTGTAATCCGCTTGTTATTGCGTACCGCACCCGCACCGAACAAGGTCATGACGTTAATAATGCCAACGCCCCGAATTTCCAGAAGATGCCGGATCAGCTCCGGTGCAGTACCGTGAAGCTGGTAGTCCGAGGTCTGCCGGATTTCCACCGCATCATCGGCAATTAAGCGATGTCCGCGCTTGACAAGCTCCAGCGCCGTCTCACTTTTACCGATCCCGCTGGATCCTGTAATCAACATGCCAACGCCATAGACGTCACATAATACACCATGAATCGTTGTCGTCGGTGCCAGCTTGCGTTCTAAGAAACCGGTAATCCGGCTCGTTAACGTGGTGGTCGCCATGCTGCTGCGAAGCACCGGCATGCCCTTGGCATTGCTCACCTCGATCAGCTCCTCCGGAACCTCCAGGGAACGTGTCACAATAATACAAGGTGTTTCATCCGTACATAAACGTGACATACGGTCTTTGCGCTCCTCCGGCTCCAGCATGGCATAGAATGCCAGCTCTGTCCGTCCCAGAAGCTGAACCCGTTCGATGGGATGGTATTCGAAATATCCGGCCATCTCCAGTCCCGGACGATTCAAGTCGTCGGTTGTGATCGGCCGTTTCAGCCCCGCTTCACCAGAAATAACCTCCAGCTGGAATTGCTGCACCAGCTCGGATACCCGTACTTTCTTGGCCATGGTCGTACCCCTTTTCGTAGCTATATGAAGTGAACTCTTAGGTTCTCATTCTTGCTCTCGGGCGTGCTTGCGTATCTGCTCTTGCTACCGCACGTAATGTTGCTCCCGGACCTACTCTTATACATGCCTTGCTCCTGCTCGTGTTCTTGCAATCAGTCGTGCTTGCGTGCTTGCGTACTTGCTCTTGCTACCGCACGAGCCCGTCCTGCTATGGATTCCCAGGTCATACTTCTTGATCATCTTAACAGGAATCAGGTGTCTAATGCAATGTTCTCAGCCGGGATCGCTCGGACCTGAACCTGCAGGAAAGCAATCCAGCGTGCCTGTCTCTATAAATTAAAAAAACCGCCCAGCAGGGCGGTTTCTATAGATATGCTGGGATCTTAATCTGCCAGCAATACGTTCAATTCGGATTCTCTGTCAAAGAGATGAACTTTGTTCATGTCTACTGCCAGCTTTACATTGTCGCCTTCACGAGTGGTGGAACGTCCATCCACACGGCCGATTACAGTATCGTTGCCCAGTCCGCTCAGGTACAAGAGCATTTCGTGACCCAGGTTCTCGGTTACGTCAACCTTGGCATTAAATACAGTGTTCGGGGAAGCTTCCAGGAATACTGGCTCTTCATGAATGTCTTCCGGACGAACGCCCATGATTACTTCCTTACCGATCATGGATTTGTTCTTCAGCAGCTGTGCTTTACCCCCAGGAACCTGAACGCTCAGGCCTTCGGAAGTGAAGAACACGCCACCGTTCTGTTCGGAAAGCTTACCGGTAATAAAGTTCATTGTCGGGGAACCGATAAAGCCTGCTACGAACATATTTACAGGCTGGTTGTACAGCTCTTCCGGAGAAGCCGCCTGCTGGATGATTCCGTCCTTCATAACGACGATCCGGTCACCCATCGTCATCGCTTCGATCTGGTCATGCGTTACATAGATACAAGTGGTTTCAAGACGCTTAACCAGCTTTGTAATCTCAGCACGCATCTGACCGCGCAGCTTCGCATCCAAGTTGGAAAGTGGTTCGTCCATCAGGAACACTTGCGGATCACGGACGATCGCACGACCCAAGGCCACACGCTGACGCTGACCACCGGAGAGTGCCTTCGGTTTACGGTCCAGCAAATGCTCGATGTCGAGAATCTTCGCTGCTTCACGTACACGCTTGTCGATTTCATCCTTCTTTACTTTACGGAGCTTCAAGCCAAAGGCCATGTTCTGATACACATTCATGTGCGGGTACAAAGCGTAGGATTGGAATACCATCGCAATGTCACGGTCTTTCGGTGCTACGTCGTTAACAACGCGATCGCCGATGTACAGTTTACCTTCGGAGATTTCTTCAAGTCCTGCGATCATACGCAGTGTAGTGGATTTACCACAACCGGACGGACCTACCAGAACCAAAAATTCTTTATCCTTAATATCAAGGTTAACGTCAATTACCGTTGCCTTATCGGAACCTGCATATTTTTTGTAAATGTGCTCTAAGCGTACACCTGCCATGCTGATTGCCCCCTTGTTCATATTATGAAATGAAATCGGATACATTGAATATCTTTATATTACATGACCGCGTGGTTGCTGGCTATGCACAATCTGCACAAAAATTTTAGGCTCTTTTCGTTAATTTGTACAATAGGAGTGTAAGCTTCACCAATACTGCGTCATTAAAGCTGCGAACGTCCAGTCCGGTTTCCTGTTTTATCTTGTCCAGCCTGTATAAGAGGGTGTTGCGGTGGATATATAAATGCTTCGCTGTTTCACTAACATTACAGTCCAGATCAAAAAAAGACTCCAAGGTAGACAGTGTCTCCGGATCATGAAACAACTCTGTACAGCCTTCGGCATACTGCTGAAGATACAGCGCCCGCTGCTCCTGCGGAATGTGAAACAGCAATCGTTCCAGGTGCAGGCTGCCCGATAGATGTATATGCTCCTTAACCTGAAAAATTCTTCCCAAGTGCATCGTCTGCTTCAATAGGTTCACAGCATCAGGGAGGCCATGCAGGGCATCCGCTTCCGGAATACTGCTGACATAAAAATCACCCACCCACTCGGTAGAAATCAGCTCATGCAATCCCACACAAAAAGAGTAGAGTGCATCTTCATGTCCTCGCTCCTGGCCCTTCTCATCCAACAGATCATCCATATCATCCTTAATGCTCTGTAGAAGCTCCTGCTTCGCAAGAATCAGCCACTCTGCCTCGTGCAGCGGAATCAGTGCAACCTCGCCATTAAAATAACTGCGAAGCAGTCTAGACAGAACCTTATATTGAATGTCTATGGCATGATCACTCTCATTAATGATGAGAAAGGGGATCATGTCTTTCGTCAATACACCATCTAAACCGAAGTTCTCTGGAAGGTCCGCATTCAACTGATCTGCCTCTAAGCTCTGTACAACCCATTGACCTAATTGTCGGAGTTGCCTCTCGTCCTCTTGCTTGGACCCTGTTTTAGGGTTCATGTTGTTTTCTTTGCTTCTTAAGGAATGCAGCCAAAGCTGGATTAAGACAATTTCTGAATCTGTCACATCTTCGGCATGAAATGCCAGCACCTGATTGGTCTGCTCATGCTCCAGCGGTATCCATATTTGATCTTCAGCTTTATGGTAGAAATACGGTGAACCGTTGCGATCTACCTTTTCAGACTTACTTACTTCTTCATCCGATATGAGTCTCGAGGTTACACTTATATTTAATGCTTGTTTTAAGAGCTGGACGATTTGTTTGATCTCCGCCATGATGACTCCCACCACTTTGTCGTTTTTTATCATTGTAGCACATCCTATCCGATCAACGACAATGCTTACATGATGGATTTCCTAATAAAATACAAAAAAGCCGTCAATTAAAATTGACGACTTTCGGATGAGCCATGAAGGACTCGAACCTTCGACACCCTGATTAAAAGTCAGGTGCTCTACCAACTGAGCTAATGGCTCATATAACTGGTGGAGGATGATGGATTCGAACCACCGAACTCGTACGAGAACAGATTTACAGTCTGCTGCGTTTGGCCACTTCGCTAATCCTCCAAAAACAAAAGGTGGCTCGGGACGGAATCGAACCGCCGACACGAGGATTTTCAGTCCTCTGCTCTACCGACTGAGCTACCGAGCCATACATGAAATTTAAGGTGAAAAATATAAATGGCGGAACTGACGGGATTCGAACCCGCGGTCTCCTGCGTGACAGGCAGGCATGTTAGGCCTCTACACCACAGTTCCGCATTTATAATGGTGCCGGCGAGAGGACTTGAACCCCCAACCTACTGATTACAAGTCAGTTGCTCTACCAATTGAGCTACACCGGCATATGAAAAATTACATGGTGGAGGCTGAGGGGATCGAACCCCCGACCCTCTGCTTGTAAGGCAGATGCTCTCCCAGCTGAGCTAAGCCTCCAGGTATGTATGGTAGCGGCGGAGGGGATCGAACCCCCGACCTCACGGGTATGAACCGTACGCTCTAGCCAGCTGAGCTACACCGCCATACTAATATTTGCATTCAGGTATATGAATGGCGGAGAGAGAGGGATTCGAACCCTCGCACCGCTTACGCAGTCTAACCCCTTAGCAGAGGGTCCCCTTATAGCCACTTGGGTATCTCTCCATCATAACCTTATGCAGTTACAGAGATTGACTCCCTGAAAACTAGATACGAAACGAATGTGCGTTGTTAGATTGATCATTAGCGTAATGTTTCCGAAGCTAGCTTTACTCCGCAAAGCTCTGCGGATGCTTTCGTAGCTAGCTTTGCTTCGCAAAGCTTGTAGGATAAGCCCTCGACCGATTAGTATTGGTCAGCTCCATGCATTGCTGCACTTCCACCTCCAACCTATCTACCTCGTGGTCTTCAAGGGGTCTTACATAC